>NZ_CP115468.1:3095617-3406647 GCF_028462125.1 Leptospira sp. GIMC2001
TAAGAAAAACAAGAATCAAAATACTCAGAACAAGTAATCCAATCAATGAATATAGGAAAGCTGTTGGAGATCCAATTAATGAAAAAATGGAAAATACAAAAACTGTTATAAAAAATAAAAAATCATAAATGATTTCTGTATTCCGAATTCCCCAATACTTACTTGTGAGAACCAATCTATTCATTTGCATTCCCTAATTTTGACACCAGAATTTTCTTCTGAATATCAATACCTGATGGGCATAAAGCTGTGCAAATTCCACATTCAACACAAAGATTTTTCTGGAATTCTCGATTATTTAATATGAGTCCCAATGGATTGGCGCCTGTCGGACAGAATGTATTGCAATCAAAACATTCTGTACAAGGCAATTCCAAAAAATCCCGAGGCTTACTTTGATAGAATGTTAAACTGTTTTCTTCATATATATCAAAATAGTGATCCTTTACATTCGTTAGGATTTCTGTAGGTTGAAAAAAATTTCCAATAGAAAAAGACTTATATTTTTTCTTGAAAAGCTTTTCTGTAAATTGAAATGATTGTCCGTTTGATAGAAGAAAATTTCGTTCCCGTGCATCCAATGATCCATTGGAATCAATACAAAAAACTGCCAGATGTCGCTTAGTAAATGCTAAATCAAAATATAATGCACGAATCAAATGCCAAATTGTCTCACTACCCAAATAAAATATGCGATTCGAATCATTAAGATTACTCAGGACTTTGAATCCGGCTATATATTCAATGAAATAATTGGGAATTCCCATAGGATACGAATACTTCTTTGGATCTAAATGGAAGTAGCTGTGAATTTTTCGTTCTGGGAAAAGTTTAGTAAATAAATTCTCAACTAACTTTAATTCATTTGAATAATCATTTTGGATCAACTTTTGAAAATCAGGAGATCGATTTCTTGAGTAAGGAGATAAAATCAGTTCAGCATTAGCTGTGGATGCAAATTGAGAGAGATAATCCCATAATGGAGTATCAGGAAAGTCTAAGGAATAGATTCCGTTTTTTTCTAAACGATTGAAGAAACCATTTGAATTGAAATTCTCATCTATGAATTCATTTTTGTTTTCTAGTCCACCATCTTGAGTGATTTTGAAATAATTTCTTTCTCCAGCATTGAACTCTGCTATGCCGTTGGATGATGATAGGATTTTTCTGTTGCCTACAAAAGCGATGGGGTCGCCAAGCCTCACTCGACGTGGGAACTCACCGACGAGTCTGCATTCGCCATCTACAAAAATTCTAAAACTACCTTCTAGTAGGTATTCGTTCCTTTCCCCTTTTTCGTGAAACTTTCGAGAAAAAGAACGTAGTTGCCTTGGAAAGCGCAAAGTTTTAGCTAGCGGTTTTTACCATATAGATTTCGTCTTTGATTGGTAATTCTTTCTTAAGATTCTTAATATAAGGAAGAATATCACCCATTTCTTCGTAAAATTCACAATCAGTCTGCATTCTTCGAGCAACGGTAAAATATTTGTATAATTTCTCTTCACCAGAGCGCTTAGACCACTTCTTCTTGTTGCATTTTACACGTAGAATGTACTTATCCTGCTCAGATTCATAATTTCTAACAACAACACATTGCAAACAATTTGCACAGTAAACCTTCTCGCTCATTCGAATTCCTTACCCTTTGGTTTGAAAGTACCAGACTTTATGAAACATGTCCCTTGTCAAGCTAGATTGGCTGTGACTTCAGTCTGTAGGACATTCCGTTTTCTATATTTCCACAATGATTCACGAACCGATTGAATCGCAACAAAGTAGAAACCTATCGTATACATAGATAGGAAACCTAATATATATGGTTTACCCAAAACTATAGATAGAAATATACAGAACAAACAATAACTTCCCATGAAGAATTCCAAAACAACATGTCGATCCAATGGAAGACTATAAAGAATTCTATCTTTAACATTGTCGCTGCTGGATTCAATTTTCAATTTAGGAGTTCTCTTAAAACCAGATTGGATTCCAAGCATTGCTTCAAGCCAAGCTCTTGTATTCACAACTGCGATTCCTGTTCCAATCATTACCATGACTGGAAGAAATCCCAATCTTCTTTTCCAATTTTTGTAAAGCTCTCTTTGAGAATAGGCATAGAACACCAGTGGTCCAATTGATCCTATTGATAGAACAACGGCTGTTGCACCGAGCACTTCCATAGGTAGCGCATAGAAATCAATTCCTGCCCAGTATTCCAATAGCAAAAGAGGAGCAGTCAATAAAATATTAACAATCATCAATGGATGAACTGAGTAATTGATCAAGTGAGTGATCGCTTCCATTTTGGTTGCTCTAGGTAAATCGGCTTTCCAGATTCTTGGAAGCAATTTGACAGCAGTCTGAATACTTCCCTTGCACCAACGAAATTGTTGGGATTTATATGCATTCATAGTCGCAGGAATTTCCGCTTTACATACAACATCTTTTAGATATCTGAATTTCCATCCTTTCATCTCAGCGCGATACGAAAGATCAAAGTCTTCTGTCAGCGTATCATGTTCCCATCCACCCGAATCTTTGATACAGGATGTTCTCCAAATTCCAGCTGTTCCATTGAAATTCATCCAAAGCCCTGAACCATTTCTTGCAACCTGCTCAATCATGAAATGACCATCGATACCATAACTTTGTGCTTTTGTTAGCAGGTTAAAAGTTTGGTTCAAATGACCCCATCTTGTTTGGACCATGCCAATATTCGGATCTTCGAAATAACCAAGTGTTTTGTATAGAAATTCTGGGTCTGGAACGAAATCGGAATCGAAAATTGCGATATATTCACCTTGTGCTCGATTCATTCCTTCATCCAAAGCACCTGCTTTGTAACCATGATTTTTGGTTCGATGAATATGCTCGATCCAATGACCCAACTTCGCATAGTGCTTCACAAGATTGAATGCCTTATCCTTGCTCTCATCGGTTGAATCATCCAACACTTGGATTTGTAATTTGCTCTTAGGATATTTGATGGCAATAGTTGATTCGATCAATCTATCTATGACATAGAATTCATTGTAAACAGGAAGCTGGATTGTAACGATCGGATAGTCTTTTACCAGTTTAGGATTAAAATATTTTTCCGGATCAGAGTCACAGTTTTCTTTATTTTTGGCATAAAGATAAACCATAAAATATGTATGAATTCCAAAATAAAACAACAGGGCAATATCTATGAAGTAGATAGAGAAAAAGGCTATTAGTAGAGCAAAAGTCATAGTATTTCCATAAAAAAATAAAGAAATCATAGGTCAAGATCTTCTTGTGCAATGCAAAAAGAAAATTCTAGGTTGGGAAAAAAATATTCTTTGCAAGGTTTAGCCAGGGCAATTAACATCTAGTCCTGTGCGAACTCTTAAGGAAATTTATTTACCTTTTTTTGAAATATTCAATTCGCTATTTCTCGGTGCCTTCTTTTACTATTTGATCGAGATTCTAATCAAGGAAGCTCCGGATACTGGTGTCTGGATCGGTTCTTTTCCTGAATTTATTCTAATTCCAATGATTAGCTTTCTAATCGGTTTTTTTCTGAATTGGATTATAGATTCTAATTCGAAAAAATATTTAGAAATACTTTCCGCATTATTTTTGTTAGCTATTTTAATTTATGTAATCATGACTATTTCTAGACCTGTATTGCTTGAGACAGTATTTTTTTTAAATACTGTCAGGTCAGTGATTGGTGGTTTTTTCTTGTGTTTGGGAATATTAACCGCGGGGTTTAGAGATGCACAGAAAGGTGGATTTTTCTTAGGTATATTTATTTTTGCTTTTGTAAGTTTATTCTTTAGTTTTCCACTAAACAATCTTAAACATATATTTCTTTTTGTTGGTTTTCCTTTTCTTATCAATTCTATTTTGAAAAATTTTATTCATTTAGAAAATCAATTTCTCCCAAGGCGATCAATAAAAAAAGAATACCCACCCTTCCAAGGTTTATATGGATCTTTTTATATTCTATTTCTAATCCATTCAGGAATTTCAGTATACTGCAATATGGGAGGACTATCTCTCAATGTTTCCTTATTTTTATTTTCCTATATTTCACTTAGAAGCTTTGCAATATACCGAGCACACGATGTAAATTACAGACAAGCTTTTATTCAAGGAAGAGTCATTCTAGTAATTAGCTTTATATTGTTTGCTGCGAGTTTTTCTTGGAATGTGTTTGGATCGGCAGTTTTTGTTTTATTAGGTGGGGCTTTGGGTTTTTATAAATCTGCAAGCTCAAGTAAGTCAAAAAAAATCAACAACCTTATGTTGGGTTCAATCGGGTTATGCAGTGGGATTGCAATAATATATTTTTCAAGAACAGGTTCATTGATCATTCATCTGGAGTTCTTGCTCGCGATCGCTGTTTTTATTCCCACGAATAGCTCTGTTCTATTGAATCCTATTTCGAGACATTTTCCAATACTCGCAACGATGCTTCTTTCCATATTTTTGTTTCAATACCCGAGCATTAAATCGAAACCAACCAAATTGCAAACTAAACCTACTTTATCTTCACCCTATCCATATCTACTGAGCAACTATTTTGAAGAGACATCGAAATATATTTTCATTAGATCGGGACTTCCATTTGATAACTTAGATGAATTCCCAGACATTGAAAAGTTGAATTCCAAAATTCCAGTACTTGGAGATTATCCGGATGATAGATTCCTTGTTTACTATTCGAGATATTTATATCGAGAAAAAATTCCCTATATTGTTGTATCAAATAAATTTCAAATAAATCTCGACCCGAACAGTTTTCCTATGTTCTATGAAGGTTTAGAAAAAAAAGAATATCCGGGATTCCTAATATACTACACTAGCAATCTAGAAACTCCGGATTGGAACTCTTCTCTTGCCAAAAACTGGAAGTTTACAAGCATACAATCCAAATTACAAGATTGGAATCAACCCAAAGAAGATTTTGTGTCCATCGGAAAAGAATTATACAAATGGGAAAACATTTCATCAGGAGAAATGAAGGAAGAGATTCGAATCTATAGGAATTTATTTTCTGAATCCATCAAGAATTTTTGCGATGATTACTATGCAAAAGCAATGCATTCAGAAGTTTTGGATTGTCTATTGACAAGTCTAGAATTTGGATCGCTTGATGCGAAATCTAAAGAAATGGCGTACGAATCGTTTAGCTTTTCTTCGCCTAATTTGCAAAGACTTCCATTGCTTGTGCATCTTAGCGAAGAAACAAAATACAAAATCCCGATTTATAAAAAACTCTATCCATTGTATGATTCGATGGAGAATTATTCCGAAGTATTAAAAATATTGGATCTTCTAATATCCCAATATAAAAATTCGGATGATAATTATGAGCTGGAAATGCTGCAAATTGAAAAAGCAAGGATATATATAAAGATGGATAAATTGGAAGATGCCTACTCTTTGATTGCTCCAGGTCTTAGAAACAATCCAAACTCCATATTTTGGAAAAGACTAAAAGATGAGTGGGATGCAAAAAGAGAAAACAAAAGACGATCGTGGATTCCTCAAGCTCCTGTAGAGACGAAAGGAATCTGACGATGATCGGTTAATAAATTATTTCTAAAAACAATTTATTTTATCTTTCTACGCTTCATATACATGGTTAAGGTTTTTCTTACTTCACCTTGAACTTTTTTCTTGAACATAGGCGTCCATCCAATAAACAAACCGGCTGTACCAAATGCCATTCTTGACCATTTCCAGAAAGGAAAACTATCCTTGTGCTTTATAATCTTTCCATCTTTGAATTCAAATTCAGCATGTATTTTATTATATACTGTGCGTCCAGTCTTGGAAAATTTATAAACCGCTTCCCAATCTGCAGAACCTTTTGTATCATCTGCTTGAGCATTTGTACATTCGATTGTACCTTGTGGATCCATACCTTCAATTAACATAGCCCACATTCCGTAAGCTTCTCTTCCCTTTAATCCAACAAAAGCTGGATCATCGAATTGAACGTCATCGTGGTAGCATGCTCCCATTGCGTCAGCTTTGCGATCGGAGAATGCTTTATAAAAATTTCTAATCAGTGTTTCATTTGGATGCATGAGGACTGATTTTCTTGGATAAGTATGAGGTTGACAAGTTTTTTTAATTCAGCTCTAAAAAATCCTGTAAAAAAAATCCGTGCATATTGTCACAATTCAACAATCATATCACTCGGCTTCAGCAACATCCCAATGATCTCGCCTCGTAGTTCGAAATGGTTGAGCGAGACTGTCTATCATAGATTCTAAACTTTTTATTCGTTCATCGGGTAACTTCTCCATAGATCTCTGCATTTCACAAGTCTCTGAAAGATCACAGCAGAATTCCGATTTACAATTTTGCCTTGCTCTCTGCAGTTCAGGAAAACTCATCTCAATCTCATCTTGTGTCAGATGCAAAAGTCCCCATTCTTTTATCCCAGGAGAATCTATAATTACAGTTCCATCATCATTAAAAAGTGCAAATGAATTGGTGGTAGTATGTTTTCCTTTATGTGTGGAACCGCTCACTTCTTGAGTTGGCGCAACAATCTTACCCGTAAGAATATTGACTAAAGTTGATTTACCCACTCCCGAGTTGCCAGTAAGAAAACAGACTTTCCCTTGGATTATAGATTTCAATTCATCAATTCCAGACAAATCGGTCATAGATATTGCGTGCGTTTTGTAGCCAATTGCTCTGTAATAATTTTGTCGACTCTCCAATTCTTCTGCATCCACAAGATCGCTCTTCGTAAAAACAATCATGGGCTCCATATTGGATACACTTACCGCCGCAAGAAATCGATCTATAAATCCAGATTTTGTTTCTGGATCTTTTAGTGAAGCGAGTACAATTGCGTAGTCCGCGTTGGAACATAGAGCATGACCGTCGCGAGGGCTAGATTTTCTCATGAGCAGAGATTTCCTTTCTTGTTTCGAGTGTATCATCCATTTGTCACCCGACTTTTCTGCCCATACCATATCACCTACAACAAATGGATGACGTTCTTCCTTAGCTTGAAGTCTTATCTTACCCTTGAGCACTGCTAGATGCGAGCCTAACTCTTGAGAATAAACTTCATAATATGCTCCAAAAATTCTCGAAATTCGAAATAATAAAAGTTCTTTAGGCATTGAGGAAATTTTTTCGAGACTGAAGGATTGATCAATCAGAATATTAGTTTCCTAATTTTCCTGTGATGTAAAACTCAGTAGGTTCAGTATCCGATGATTAGCAAACTTAGAAAATTAACCTATAGACATGAATTGGAATATGTATATCTACTGACAATTCTTGCAAATCTGATTGTATTGGTTACTTATCTTGTTTATCAATCAATGCCTGTTCTCTGGATAGGCATTGTTATTGTAAATACTCTACTCTATTCTTATCAACGAAGCCGCAATAGAAGAAAAAACGCACAAGTAGATAAGATTCTAAAGAAAAGTTACCGCAAAGCGGATCTAATGGAATATCTTTCTTCATTGGATGAATTCAAAAGTGCATTGATATCACTCAATGAACCTGAGGAAGTCTCTGCCAAAATTTGCAGCTACATAAAACAAGTGTTAAATTCTAGTCATGTCTATATTTATCTATGGGACGAGAGTTCTGGAGCGTTTTATCCTAAGCCAAAACCCGACGAAGTCGAATTGGATATTTTTTTCCATGTTTATGATCCATTTGTATTATGGCTATCTGATAATCCTCGAGTAGTAGTTGAACATGATCTCGATTCAATATTAGATAATTCCTATGTGACTCTAACGAAAGGTAAAGAGTTTTTCAAGCGAACTCAGTCCAAAATTGTTGTACCACTTGTTCTCAATAAAGGCCTTCTTGGAATTCTAACGATTGGTTCCAAATTATATCAGAATGGTGACTATCCCATTGACGACTATGAAAGGTTATCAGAAATTGTTGAGGTTTCGGTACTTAGTCTTTCGAATGCAACTTTCTATAAACAACTTATTTCTATGACAGAAACATTGGAAGCCAAGGTCAAAGAACGAACGCGCGAACTCGAAGACACCCAATCGCAATTGGTTATGTCTGAGAAAATGGCATCTCTCGGAGTGATGGTTGCAGGCATTGCTCATGAAATCAATACACCGGCCGGTGTTATCAATGCTGCATCAGATAACCTAGAAGGAAACGTTCTATTTACATTTCTTCATGTCGATGATCTCTTCGAGTCTTTGCAGAATAAAGATATACGCAAAAGTTTTAGAAAACTTCTTGTGAAATTATTGAGAGATCAACCTACCACAAAAATTGATCCTCGCAATAAGCTAAAACTAAAAAGAGAAATCAAAGACAGCTTAAAAAAATTCAATTTGGATGAGAAAGATTCGTCAGAGGCTTCGAATTTCTTAATCGACAATTCTATTCCTGAACTCATGGAAGATCTTGCAATTCTGTTCCAACTCAATTCAAGAAATCTTTATAATATACTAAAGAATGGCGTGAGTGCTGCAAGAAATATAAAAAATATAAAATACTCAATTCAAAATATTGTGAGAATTGTAAAAGCACTAAAATACTATTCCCATTTAGATCAATCTTCTTATGGCGAAACAGACTTAACGGACGGAATTGAGAATACTTTGATCATTCTTCACAGTCAGATAAAGCAAGGAATTGAAATCGAAAGAGATTATCATAATATTCCAAAAGTATACTGCAATATTGATGAATTGAACCAGGTCTGGACAAATCTTATCAATAACTCAATGCACGCTCTAAAAAAAATCACGAATCCGAAAATTACAATTTCCATTCAATCAGTTGATCTAGCTGGCAATCCATATGCAGTAGTGTCCATTCAAGACAATGGATCCGGCATACCAAAAGAAATTGTTGATCGTATATGGGATCCATTCTTTACAACAAAAGACCAAGGTGAAGGATCTGGTCTCGGACTTGGAATTGTAAAAGGTATTATTGAAAAGCACAAAGGAACAATCAAAGTTGAATCGGAACCAGGTAATACAAAATTTCTAGTCTACTTACCCATCGAAAAACCAAAGACAGATTGAAATTTTAAAATGCTACTACGGCAATTCCATTGGGTGAAGTTCCTGTAGGCAATGATCCAATAGGACTCAATTCGCCGGTTGTAGTATTGACCGAGAATGCTGAAATTGTTGAATTTCCATTATTCACAGTATAAACAAAAGCTCCCGATTCATCAATTGCAATACTTGTTGGTGCAGTTCCGGTTGACACTGAGCTAACTACAGTTAGACTCCCCGTTGTTGAATCTATGGTTGCTGTGCTAACCGTTGAAGGTGTATTATTGGTTATAAAAGCAAAGTCACCATTTTTCGAAAAGGCAATACTTCTGGGACTGTTGTCCGTAATAACTGTACCATTTGGAATTAAAACTCCATTGGATCGGTTGATGGAATACATTGATACAGTATTGGTTGAACTATTCGCAACATATAAAAAGTTTCCATTGGGATGGATTGAAATTCCGCGCGGACCGGTACCACAGGCAGTTGAGCCATTTAAATTTAATAATCCGTTTACTTGATTAATAGTAAATTGAGAAACTTGATTCCCCGAAAATTGAGTTGAGTAAACAAATTCGCCCTGTGGATCAATTGCAATTCCACCTAATCCACCAGCGGAAGTTGTAAAATTATTCGATGTTAAATTGCCAGTGGCTTGATCAACCAAATAATGATTCACAATACTGCCAGTATTATTTACAGCATAAACATATCGATTTTGCGGATCCACGGCAAGTCCTCTTGTGAGAGAACCAGAAGACATTCCAATCAAACCTAATGAATTCAGAGTTCCAATTCCTTTGTTTATGGAAAACATTGATAGGTTGTTTGCATTAGCATTTGTGACATAGACAAAGCCCAGAGTTCGGCTTGCGGCAATTCCAAAAGCACCGTCTCCTGCAGCAATACTACCTAAGGATGTTAATGCACCTGTTGTTAAATCGATCTTAAACAAGGAGACATTATCAGATGTCTCATTCGTTGTATAAACATATTGAGGAATTATAGTATAAACGGATGTTGATATTCCAGATGGATTGGCATTACTTCGACAAGAAATTGCTTTTACAGTGGACGTCTCTGAAATGGAAAATGCTTCACTATAAGAAATTCCATTACCACAATTTGATTCAGAGCAAATCGGATCAGATAGATCAACGGTGTAACAAATACGGGCACTTGAATTGTCAGTAGATATTGATATATTCTGAGTTTTGTAATAGGTTCCCTCAAGCGGGAGAATATTCGGAGTTGCTTGATTGGATAAATTTGAAGATGAATTGCTCCCACTACTACAGTGAGGTGAAAAATCCCCTAATAGCGCCTTCAGAAAAACTGAATCTCTAAAGGTTTCTGTAGATGGATCGCATGGATTGGAATATTTCGGACTATTGCAGTATAAGCATAAAACTGCAAAAAGAACAAAAAATAAAATCTTGCCTGAAATAATTATTTTCCAGACATTTATAGGAAAAAAGAAATAATGCCCAGCAATCTTCATAAGAATGTGAGCATAATATCTGATTTTAATTTGTCAAGAAATTATTGACCTTAATTAGTTAGAGTTATCTTCGTTTTCGAAATTATTTATTTCGCGACCATTTCTCTCCAGAAATTGGGAGTTGATGCAATCACACCTTCTGCGCCAAATAAAGAATTGGCAGCCTCTAAAGAAGCTAATCCAGGAGGTGTCTCCACCTCATAATAGTTTCTACCTGGAATATCTAATTTCTGCAAACTGCGAAGTCCACGCTTTGCAAAAAAAGCATCGGCTTGAGAAGCTGTAAAACTTGGAGCCAATTCAACCAATATATTTCCAGGAAGCGCCAAAAGCTGGCTACCTTTAATGGTTGTAAGCACAGGCGAAAAGCTAGAACTACTAGTTTGATTCAAATTCTTCGAGTAGCTAATCGAATCTCCACCAGCATTTGATTTCCATATCGTAGTATTGCCGTAAGTCTTAAGCATTGTTGCTGACGTATCAGATTTTATTATTATAGAATTGCTTAGATTTTTTTGACCCTGATTTGGTTTAGCAAATTCCGCAACGATCCCTGGTTCAACTTGTAAGTAAACTTTATCTGAACCGTCGTAGTAGTAAATACTTCCGGCTGTTTGAGCAATTGCAGGAGATACCATTGCAATCGCGAAAACTATTCCCACAAAGCCGATTGTCGTTGGTAAATGTTGCTTCATTGAATTGAAAATTGATTGATTCATATATTTATTCCTTTTTTATATTAAACTTCAATTCGCTCTTCCACGAATTTGCATACTCCAAGAAGTGAGTGAATGGTTTGTATTGTTGTTTGTAAGCCCACTTGCGTGAGTAAAGTCTGCATCATTTCTCGTATAACTGTATAAAGATGAAGATGTGCAAGTCCTAGAACCAGGTTTATTACAGACATCTGCAACTTTTAAAGTCCAAGTTCCATCTGCTGGCTCATCCATAAAGATGGTCGCCCCTAATCTCCAATTGGAAAGGTCAGTACAGAAAGCCAGTGCGTTATTGGATGTACAAATATGAGGAACCATTAATCTGGCCTTTGTACCAGAAGGCGAAGTAAGTTCAATATACAAATCCCCAGAATCATCCGATCCACCTGTCGCCACGGTAATTGTAATCTCAACAAATTCAATCTTACCGATTCCACTGCCGGATACAACTCTAGTGTTTACTGCACCCGTTGTATTATTATTTGTTATAGTCGGGTTACCTGTGCTTCCAGCTAAACTTCCCGTAACGATTTCCGTTCCAATATTTGTCCAAGACTGAGCTGCAGGAATCGCAAGACTCGCATCCACAGCTCCGAATCCGTATTTATGATTAAAGTTCAACCCAGCTCCATTGGTTACCCAATCTGGATCAGATGGATCATTCTTTCTTGAATGGCGGGCAAGTAGCACTCGAACATCCCTTGCTTTGAGGTTGGGATTTCTCTCAAGAATCAATGCACCTATACCAGCTGCCAGAGGGGCTGCCGCTGAAGTTCCATTGAATGTATTCGTATAATTGGAGTTAGAAAAATTTGTTCCACCACCATTTGTATTATATCCTCCCGATCCTGTGATATCGGTTGTTGATATAGCAACTCCACTAGTACCCTGAGAGTGAGCTGATACTAATAAATTCGCACCTTCCTCGGAATACGAAGCCTTCTTGCCATCATTGCCTATAGCTGCAACTGCAAACGCTGAATGAAAGTTCGCTTGTCCATCATGATTGGAATTATCTCTTGGTGCAGATCCAGTCATTCCTCCAATATTTGCGCTAGTAATTAGTGTTCCGCCGTTTCCAGCAGCCCAGAAAAATATAGTTCCTAATAGATTTCTACCGTTATTAAATGCAGAACTAATAGATGATCGCCAACTTGAACCGCTAGCAGCTAATCTTCCTGTATTATCCGCCGCACCCCAACTGTTGTTAGATACTGAAACAAGTCTGGTATTAGTAGTCATTGCCGATCCAGCATTGGTGTCTGTCGCGTTGACAAGAACATTTCTTGCGCCGATCTTAGCCCGAGGAGCAATTCCGGAAAGTCCGATATCATTTGAATCTCTTGCAGCCATAATCCCCGAGACAGAAGTTCCATGGCATCCACGAGTGCCGTTAGTAGAGCAATCGATTGTATTAAAAAATGAACCTCCAAAGCTTAGATCTAGCGAACTATCATAGTTTGGTGCCAAGTCTTCATGTGTTATATCCATTCCATCGTCAACAGTAACAATGCTAACCCCAGTTCCTTTGCAACCAGCATTGGATGCAAAGGTAATATTTGCGTCTTCGCCAGAGACAGCACCCGTAGTAGACCCATTATTCGATAGATGCCATTGAGAACTGAAAAGAGGATCGTTCGGGATGCCAGTTGTGCTACAAGGACCAGATGCCGGAGCAGGTGCTAACAAATTCTGTAAAACCAAAAGAAGAAATAGATCTTCTAGTGGATCTTTTTTTTCAGGTTTACAAGCAATGAGTGAAATCAAGATTGCAAAGACAATTGATGGACGATATAAATTCAAGGGAATCCTCCGCAGACTAATCCCCTGAGAATTAATTGGTGAAAATTCTTGTAAACTGGTTTTTGCTAGAAAAAATTCTTTTTATTCTAAAAAAATGAATAAAATCGAAGAATCTAGAATAATTTTAACAATCAATTGTAAATAATCGAATATTCAGATCTGTTTTTATGATATCGGGCAGGTACGATTCTTGCTAGTGGATGATTGACGATTTCACCCAATAGCAAGGTTTAGTTGTTAAATATTATTTAGCCAACCACTTCATCATTCCGCGTAGTTTACGACCCACATCCTCAATTGGATGGGCAGCATTCTTTTCACGAAGTTTGTGGAACTCTGGATAACCAGCTTTGGTATCAGCAATCCATCGCTTAGCAAAAGCTGCACCTTTGTCTTTTTGGATATCGTTTAAAACTTCTTTCATGCGAGCTTTGACACCAGCATCAATGATTCTAGGTCCACTTACATAATCACCATACTCTGCTGTGTCAGAGATAGAGAATCTCATACGATCCAATCCACCTTCATAGATAAGATCAGTGATCAATTTTACTTCATGTAGACACTCAAAGTATGCGATTTCTGGATCATAGCCTGCTTCAGTGAGAGTTTCGAAACCAGCCATAATTAAGTTAGCAACACCACCACAGAGTACAACTTGTTCGCCAAAAAGATCGGTTTCTGTTTCTTCTCTAAAAGAAGTTTCTAATATTCCAGATCTTCCGCCACCAACGCCACCTGCATGAGCAAGTGCTTTCTTACGTGCGTCACCCGTTGCATCTTGGTAAACTGCGATCAGACATGGAACTCCGCCACCCTCTGTAAAGACTCGGCGTACTAAATGTCCAGGACCTTTTGGCGCAACCATGTAAACATCGATGTCCTTAGGAGGAACAATTAAATCATAATGGATATTGAATCCATGAGAGAATACAATTGATTTACCTGCACTCAAGCCTGGCTTAATATCCTTCTCATACATATCCGCTTGGATTGTATCGGGTGTTAGTATTTGAATGATATCTGCTTTTTTGGCTGCATCAGCAACATTGTAAACTTCGAATCCATCTTTCTTCGCTTGCACTGCAGATTTGGATCCATCTTTCAATCCAATAATTACATTAAAGCCCGTATCTTTCATATTCTGGGCTTGGGCATGCCCTTGACTACCGTATCCAATCACTGCGATAGTTTTACCCTTCATCAAATTGAGGTCACAAGAATCATCATAAAAAAGTTGAGCCATAGGGAGTTCCTTCGTTCGTTTTAAAGCGTTTTTTTACCAGATTGGGAGAGAAAAGCGAGGGTAAAAGCATAAATTTCTAAATTATTTAGGAATAGAAATGAGTGTCACAGCTCCATTTTCATTGTAAAAATCTAATTTCGCACCGATCTGCCTGGATAGAGATTGAACGAGTAGAAGCCCCAAGGATGTAAAATTATCAAAAGTCATATTAGCTGGATAACCAACACCATTATCTTTTACTTCAAGAATATAATTTTGCTCAGAGTCCTTGAAAGTAATTTTTAAAACTGGGGATCTAACATTTTGAAATGCGTATTTATAAGAGTTCGTAACCAATTCATTGATAATCAATCCACAAGGAATTGCCATATCGACCGAGATCAAAAAATCACCAATCTCGTTGAGCATTGTTATATTCGTATAAGAACCTTTCTGCGATTCTCGGAGATTGTAAAGCAAAGCCTGTACATAATTATTGATATTGATAAGAGATAAATTCTCATTCATATACAAAAGTTCATGTACGATTGACATTGATTTTATTCTATTCTGACTTTCTTGCAATGCATTGATTATTGTCGGATCTTTTGTATGGTGAGATTGTAGTGAGAGAAGTGAGATGATAATTTGTAAATTATTTTTGACCCTGTGATGGACTTCCTTGATCAAAACTTCTTTCTCATGCAGTGCATTGATCGCTCGTTCTTCGTTCTTTCTCACAAGATCTAGTTCAGCAAATAATTTACTAATTTCGTTTGTTCTATTGATTACACGCCCTGCAATTGCATTTCTCAGTTCTAACGCAGCTTGAATTTCTAATACTTTCCACGGTCTGCTTGAATTCTTAACTTCCTCTTCCCATGCCTCAAATGATTTTCTAGGATGAATATCAGCAATCACATCTTGTCTTTCTTTTGGCTTGTGAGGATCCCCGCTCCAAACTTTTGTATAAATATGTTCTTTTCTAAACCAGATGATAGAGAACTGAATTGTGGACGGGACTTGAACAATCAGTACTCCACTTGCTAGAGGCCTTATGATCTCCCACTTAGAATTGATCTGAGTCAGGCTTGAGGTTGAGAAAAACGGTTTATGAATATCAAAGAGATCAATTTCTTTGGTTAATAAATTGATCCAGAATTTGTCTGGCGTCTCTCCCAATAATTCAATCCTATCACCAAGAACTATAGCGGCTCCATCACAGTCCATAAAATCCAAAATAGTATAGGCTCCATTCACAAGACCATTGATAAAATCTTGATCTTCCCCCATTTGATCGATAAGTTTATTCTGAATTCTTGCTTTAAATAATAAATTGGAATCCATTTCTTGCTTAGTGAGCGATCCAATCTGAAGTGCAAAAAAATGAACAAGCATCCGACAAGTATATCGTTTACTTAATGTTATATATCTTTCTGAATAATGGTGGCAGGCAATGAGTCCCCATAGTTTTCCATTCAATAATATGGAGATTGTAAGTGTACTTGTCACCCCCATATTTTTCAAATACTCTATATGCATTGGGGAAACTGCACGAAGTACGGAATCTGATTGATCTAAAATTGTGTTCCCCATGATGGGATGGGATATAATCGGAACTGGTTCGTAGTTTACATTTGGTATGATTCGGATGAGATTTCTTGTGTAAAGCTTTCTTGCTTGAAGCGGAATATCAGACGCAGGATAATTCAGACCTAGAAAAGGTGCAAGTTCTGGTTTCTTGGCTTCTCCGACAACTTCTCCATTCCAATTGTTATCAAATTTATAAACCATAACTCTATCATAGTCGGTTATCTCTCGAATATGTTTTGCAATGTAGTCATGAAGAGTTGAGATATTTTTTACAGAATGAATCGAATCAAAAATTTTAAGTACAGTAGCTGTTTGATTGTCTTCTATTGGATCGATGATCGACTCTGAAATTTCTGCTTCCATTACGATCGATTGCGGATTTGCATAGAACAC
The DNA here is from genome assembly GCF_028462125.1 of Leptospira sp. GIMC2001. Classification (NCBI taxonomy): domain Bacteria; kingdom Pseudomonadati; phylum Spirochaetota; class Leptospiria; order Leptospirales; family Leptospiraceae; genus Leptospira; species Leptospira sp. GIMC2001. The sequence goes on from NZ_CP115468.1 coordinate 3,111,854, forward strand.
TGTATCCAATTCAATCACGGACTGATCGGACTTTTTGAAAAGGATTTTGACAGGATTGATTTTGGTTAAGCTAAAGTGAGATTGAAGTTTGGTTTGAAATTCTTTTGACCAATCCTCATCTTTAAAAAATTCAACGATGCTATGGAAGAAAACTTCCTCCACTTTCCAGCCAAGAATTTTTTCTACGTTTTGGGAAATGCGTATAACTTGTCCGTTTAGGTTAATCTCCCAAAGAATTCCATGCGATTGAATTGCGGAAGGAATATGAATGTTTTCTCTATCACAATTTGTAAGGCTTACTTCTTCTTTATCTTCATCGATATTGTATTCTGAGACGTAATCCATACCTGATTTAATAGTTTAGAAATCCTTCCATATATTTTATTTTTGTTTAGCAAGACCTGGAGCACTGGAGAAACTTTGAGTAAATTTGAATTTATCCATATTATAAAATTTTGAATCTTTGAAATATGCGGATCCTACACCAAGGTATTTCAAATTTGTATTCAATATATTTCTTCGATGTCCAGGAGAATTCATCCACGAGTCAACAACTGACCTTGCTAGACTAAGATAGGTCTGAGCGGGAAGTGGAACGCCGTTAAGATCGTAGCTAAAATATCCACCTTTGTTTTGGTCAGGAGTAAATACCGGCCGACCACCTTCATATGCAACGCCATATCCAATATTGATATTCTCTGCTGTATATGCGTTGGTGATTCCGTATGCTTCCATTCTTTTCTTGGGAGTCTCACGACCAGGAACTGGACTGTTGTGAGAACTAAAATCCAATCGAACCATGTCACGAGAATGCTCTACGGAAACCTGTTCTAGTGCTTGCGAATATTCGAAATCAGGAAGATCCATCTCGACTCGTCTTTTGTTCGTCTCAAAAAAAACTGCAGCGTGGAGTAATGGATAATCTATTTTTTTAAAATCTATTTTGTCATTAAAGGGAGAAAATTTGCGAAAATCATCAGAATTGTATTTCTTATATTTATTGGAATCCCACTTGGAAGAAAATGGCATTTCCAAAACTTCGATGTCCAAAGCCTTAGCAGTAGAATCAACAGCTTGGGGACTGGCTTCTTTTTTTGGTTGATCAGGTTGCGTTGTTCGGCAAGCAAAAAGAAAAAGAACCAATAGGGCAAGGACAAGATTTTTCGAATTCATAATTGTAATTAGACGTAACATTAATTAATAACCCGTCATATCTTGAACCAAATTGTGCATGATATTCTTTTCTTTATTGTTTTCAATCACTGCCGATTCTTCGATTCCGGTCTCCCAGATAAACATAAATATTAAACTATACAATGTTGTGTGCTTTTGGCTATAAAACTTCTCACCCAAGAATTCATCGTCTCGAAAAATCCTAGCTCGAACAATTCTTCTCTCTCCATAATATGCGGGTAGCAATGTCGCAGTCGGTATGGAAAATAATCCCGAGATTACGGCAAGCCAAGTATTCTCATATTCATCAACAACTGCTGTATAGATATCAATATGATAAGGAGCTCTCACTCCACCTTCTATCACCCGTCCGAAATACTTCGTTTCTTCCAGATAAGTTCTGTAGATTTCTGCAATTTTCTCACGTTTTTTCTCGCTTTCTGGTGTTGAAACCGTGATAGAAAGGACAGGTATTCTTTTATCCAATTTCGGAGCAGCGATGATGGGTAGATCATCGCTCAGATAATTGTAGCAATTGAATTGCATAATTGCGAATATACAGATTGTTAATAAAAAAGAAACTCTCGCAATAATACTTTTTTTCATAGATTTCCAATTCCTAGCCATTTCATCAAAAAGTATCCTAAACTTATAATGGCTACCCATCCTGTCAAGGTCATAGAAATGCCAGCAACCAGCATGTTCCTTGCAGATACAAATCCATAGCCGAAAGCTATAGCATTGGGTGGCGTGGAGACAGGTAGTGGCATTGCTACAGAAGCAGTCAAGGCAACCAGGATTACTATCGCAGGTGCTTGCAAAATCGTTAATCCAAGAGCTAAAGGAATCATTAAATTAGCTGTCGATGTATTACTCATAACTGATGACAAAATAAGTGTTATAGCAGAAAATACTATCATCAAGGCAACAAATGTTGAATCGCCGAGATTCAAAGAAGCAAGCAGAGATTTGGCAAGACCACTCACTTCGATCGCTCGACCCATAGAAATACCACCACCCATGAGAATCAAAACATCCCAAGCAAGGGATCGAAAATCATGTATTTTTAATATTCGAAAACTAAAGAATACTAGGACTGGAATCAAAGCTATGGTTCCATTGGAAAATCCATGAAGATCCGATGTGAGCCATCCAACAATTGTGAGTAGAGTAATAAAAACGATAAAACTTCGAATTTTGATTTCTGATTTGGAAAGTGATTCGGATGTTGTGGTCAATTTGATTTGTTCAACCTGTTCATTGCGACAAAACAAAAACGGTAAAAGTAAACATAAAAATCCATTCACTACAACGATCACTGGAATGGAAAATAGCATCCAATTTAGAAAACTTGGAGCCATTCCAATTCCATTCAGATATTCTACTGCAATCGCATTGGGTAATGTTCCGACTGGAGTTCCCATTCCTCCGACATTACTTGAGAAAGGGATCGCAAGAAAAATCGCCTTTCTCCAGCCAGATTTTTCTGGGAGACTATCGAGTATCGGAATCACCAATCCTATCATAAGAGATGTGGTCGCTGTATTGTTCATCCACAACGATAGAAAAGATGTTGTAAAAACAATCGCGATCATCAATCTGTTCGGTGTTTTGGCAAAATGCCCAACTATTGACTGAGCAAGAATTCTATCTATACCATACAAAGCAACGGCAGATGAAATCACAAATCCACCTAAAAAAAGTAATACGGTATCGGAGAAAAATGGAGCCAGAAAAAATTCCGCTTTCAAATTGGGATGAGTTGCACTTAAACTTGGGAGAAGCCAAGTCAGCTCAATAAATAATATCAAAAAACTTGTCGCATAGAGTGGAATGGCTTCCGTAATCCAAAGGACGCAGGCTACAATTAGAATAAATATTGTTATTTCTTGAGGAATTGTGATAGAAAACCATTGGGATAAAATCATATAATTGACAGGGAAACCTTTTGATCCAATTCTATGGTTAGAGAGATTTCATTCTAGAAAAATATATCCTAAAAGTTAGAAAAATTGAATATCGATTACAATCAACTCAACCATACAGTTCTGGGAAGCGGCCCAATGGGTTATCTAATTTCCTCTTTGCTCTCGAAGAAATTGGATGAAGTAAGTTTATGGATTCCTGATGCAAAAGTCGTCGAAGATTTGCAACGTTCAAGAACGGTAAAAATTTTAAAAAACCAAAGTCGTATTCCGGATAATGTCAATATTGTATCGGATCTTGCGGAATATGAAAGGAACTCTTGGGTTTTCCATATTGCTGTACCTTCAAGATTCTTAGAAGAGACCGTTAGAAATCTAATAGATTTGCTTACGCCAGACCAAGACTATATATTTTCAATTTTTACTAAAGGATTGTTGAGTCATAAATCCCGAAGACTAACAGGCGTTTATTCATTCTCTGATTTTGTATCAAAACTATTATTAGATAAAAAAATCAAAAACTCAGCCGTCTGTGTCGTGAATGGTCCAAGTCTTCTTCAAGAAATGTTAGAAGAGCAGAATACTTTTCTCAATGTTGGATGCAAAGATACCAAAACAGCAGAATTCATTGCAGATATTTATAAGAATTCCTATATTCAAACATCTACTACAACTGAGATCGAATCGATGGAAATGGCTGGTGTTTTAAAAAATCCGATTGCGATTGCTTGCGGAATCGTATCTGCTCTACCCAATTGCGGATCCAATTTGCAAGGAGAATTGATTCAAACTGGGTTTCAAGAAATGTTACAATTTGCACGGGCAATGCATCTATCCACTGAGAGCTTTTATGGACGTAGTGGACTATCTGATTTGATTACAACGGCCGTGAGTCGTAAGAGTCGAAATCGTAACTATGGCCGTAAGATGGTTGGACAGTTAATGGTTGGACCAGAAAATTTATCGATTCTCGAGAAAATTGAAGTATGGGTTCGTCCAGAAGAATTCATTGAAAGAGAAGTGAGCAAATGGTCTGATACAGTGGAAGGTGCTTTTGCCCTTGGAAATATATTGGAACTTGCCAATGAAAAAAATATTCAATTGCCTCTCTATCAAGTTTTATTTGATGTTTTGTCAAGGAAAAGTCCTCCTCAAGCTATTGAATCTCTCCTAACAGGCGCTAAGTCTGACTTCTCTATTGAGAAGATGGTTGGTGTAAAGAAAAAAGGAATGGACTATGCGGCTGGGAATGATTTCAAAAATGTTCTTGAGAATCGAATTCTAAAACAAGTTCAATCTTCTCCGGGCTTCATGACCCGAATCAAAAAGCAATCCACATCGATTGTTGCAACCATTGAAAAAAGGGTTCAGCGTCTATCTCGCAAGAAGAGCCAAGATGAAGTAACGCATTTTTCCAAAGAACTGCATCGTTGGGTCAATTTCCAAAATTCCAATCGCGAAAGTGAAATAGTTAAATTACGTGAATTGATAGATTTTTATGTGAATGAAATTGCTGATCACTACAAACCTTCTGTCCGTGAGTCATTGATCAAAGTGATTGCGCCATTTCGATTTTTTAGCGGTGGATTGAAATATGGATCCGTAAGTCCGCATTTGGGTGGTGAGATAGATCAGATCAAAAAATTGTCGAAAAAATACAATATTTTGTATGCTCCCACTCATAGATCGCATTTGGATTCTGTGGAGCTCGCATACGGACTCAATAAATTGCAATTACCGATTCCGAGATATGCAGCGGGAAGCAATTTAATGACAACACCATTCTGGGAATGGATGCTCAAATCTTTAGGGGCATATTCAGTGGATCGAGAGCGAACAAGAAACTCATTGTATCTAGAATGTCTAACGATCTACTCAACTGTTTTATTGGAATCGGGAATTCCATCCCTAGTCTATCCAGAAGGAACAAGGTCTCGGACGGGTGGAATTGTCTCTATCAAAACAGGCATACTCAAAACTGCAGTTGATGCCTTCCGAAATACGGGATCTGAGATCATTGTTGTACCCGTCGCACTTTCCTATGAAACCGTTCCCGAGGATGCACAATTCTGTGGTGAGAATGAGAAGTTAGGAATGCAAGATTTTCTTAGTCGCAGGAGCAATGTGTATATGGATTTCTGCGAACCCATTCCCATATCAGAACATATGGGCAACGATGATCCTACAATTACGATCGGATACGAGATTCAAAAAGGTTGGGCAAACTATCATAGAATTCTTCCAAATCAATTGTTATGTAAAATTCTTATGGAAAATGAGATGGCGATACATCTATCAACATTGAATGATTTGATAGAAGAATTTATATCGCACAACCCCGGCAATTATTTAACTGAGGATCCTGAATTGATTGTACGACAAGGTCTCAAATCCATTAGAAAAAGAAAGATTGTCCAAATCGAAAATGATTTTGTACAAGCAATACGTCCAGATCTAATCACTTATTATGGAACCATGGTTCCCGCAAACGATACAAGTGGATTTTAAAAAAACAAATAGGATATTTTTTATTTACAAATTGTAAGATACATTCATCAAATTGTAATTCGGAGAATATTAGATGAGAAACAACATAATCAAAATTCTGGCAATTTCGCTGGTTACAATTTTACTTCTACCTTTCGTCGTCGCGATTTTTACGGCAAAAGAATATTCGGTTGAACGTTCCATAATTATCAATAAGCCTAAGTCTGAGGTTTTTGAATTTCTAAAATTACTAAAGAACCAAGATCAATTTAGCGTTTGGGCGTCAATGGATCCAGGAATGACCAAAGAATACAAAGGCGAAGATGGTAAAGTTGGATTCGTTTCGTCTTGGGCGAGCGAAAATCCAGATGTAGGTCGAGGCGAACAAGAAATTCTCGCAATCATTCCAGGTGAACGAATTGATTATGAACTGAGATTTTTTGAACCTTTTGAATCAAAAGACAAAGCTTATTTTAAATTGGAAACTTCAGAAGATAACAGCACAAAAGTAATCTGGGGCTTCGATGGCAAAATGTCGTATCCAGCTAACCTCATGCTAATGATCATGGATTTTGAATCCATTCTTGGTGAGGATTTCGAGCAAGGTCTCAATAATCTAAAAACAGTTTTGAAAGGGTAGGATTCTAATTATTCTAAATCTTAGATTCCAGAACGATTAATATTGCAAAATACATACAGACAAAGTTTAAATGCTTAAGTTAGTCGTTACAAATATTCTAGTTGCGGGAGCCTATATTCTCGCAGCAAAACTTGGTTTTTTTCTAGCCTTTCTAAATACTCAAGTATCACCAATCTGGCCACCAGAAGGGGTCGGTTTTGTCGCCCTAGCTCTATTTGGATGGACATCCATTCCTGGAGTTTTTGCTGGTGCGTTTCTTGCAAACCTAATCAATAACCCGCACCTTCCCACAGCTTTCATAATTGCAATAGGTAACACTGCTAGTAGTTGCATCAATCTCTATATACTACTTCGTCTTACTGGCACAAACTATCCTTTATCAAATACAAGAAGCCTTCTGCATTTTTTTGTTTTCGCAACAATTCCTGGAGCAGTAGTAAGTGCAAGCTTGGGCGTTGGATCTTTATTTTTATTCGATTTCGTTCCAGCGAATGCATTCTGGAATGTCTTTTTCACATGGTTTGCTGGAGAGATGCAGGGATTCATAATTGTCGCACCATTCCTTTATAACATAATTAAGATTAGTCGATTCAAGAGTTTTAGTCTTTGGAAATGGATGGAAGGATTGGTCGCCATGCTTATTATTGGATTCATAGCTTGGCATGTTTTCTCAATTCCAGATCCTTTGATATTTCTTCCAATTCCTATTATGGTGTATCTAAGTGTCAGGTTTCGTGACTTAGGTGCGGTTTTCGGTTCAGTAATTCTCTCCACAATTGCTGTTTATCATGCGATTCAAGGGATTGGTCCATTTGCTGAGATGAGCCATAGAATCAATTCTCTCAATAATACTTTAATCTTTTTAGATATATTCATATTCTCGAATATTATAATGGCTTATTTTCTTGTAGTTCTGCTTAACGAACGAGATGAACGCAATGAAGCTCTAATGACCATCCAAATTGATGCCAATTTAGATTTAGAAAAAAAAGTTCACGAAAGAACCAAAATCATAGAAGAGCAGAATCAAGAATTCCAGTATCAGATTCGAATGGCAAGATCTATTCAGACATCTCTATTACCGGAAAGTATCCCAACTCTAAAAAATATAAAAATCGGATATAAATATTTTCCAATGATGGATGTAGGTGGCGATTTCTTGGATATAAAATATTTCCCAGAAACACAAAGGCTCAGTCTATTTATATGTGATGTGTCAGGACATGGGATAGCAGCGGCTCTTGTAGCAACTATGATGAAGATGAATCTAAGTCGATGGTACGACAATCCAAAAGATTTAGTATGGGCGAGCAATTCCATGCATGAGGTCGTTGCAAAAAAATTAGAAAAACATTTTATCACAGCAACATTTGCCAATATCGATCTAAAGGAAAATGAACTTGAAATTGCAATTGCAGGTCATAACCCACTACTGATTGTTCATAGCAATGGAACCTATACCGAAATCAATCCAAAAGGTACAATAATATTCTCATATTTTCCTCCTAAATGTGAGGTCGCAACTTACTCCATGAAAAAAGGTGATCAGATTGTATTCTATACAGATGGAATTACCGAAGCAAGAAATGGGAAAGGTGAGTTCTATGAATTGGATAGACTAGCAAAAGACGTACATAGTGTACGGAAAAAGGATCCTATGAAGGGATGTGAAGAAATTGTTCGCAAAGTTATAGATTTTTCTGGTGGTGAGGGATTAGTGCAAGATGATCTCACAATTCTCATCACCCAAGTATAATCAAAAATCTGCGAACTTCGAATTTTTATCTCAATCGATAGCAATTGCTAGATCAGAATAAATCTTAGAATAAGTTATGACTCTCTAGTTGGAATCTTTAGAATCAATAGATTGGTAGTAGCTGTTGCGAGCAATTTGCCAGTCTCAGTTCTCATTTCTGCTGTCATGTGAATAGTTGAGAAACCTTTTGCTTCGACTTTTGCCTCAACTACAACCTTCTGATCGCAAGCTACTCCCCGAATGTACTGTATGTTCATATCTATAGTTGTACTTGGTTTCTTTGCTACGAGATAACTCAATGGACCAAAGGTATTGTCAAAAGCTGCGGCAATGTATCCACCTTGCATATTCCCTAGTGGATTGGTTTGGTTTTTTGTGACAGGAAAAGATACTATCAGTCGTTTATTTCTCTCATATTCTTCAATCTCTGCACTCATATCCATAAAACTTGGTGGAGGAATGGTAATATCGATTCCTTTTGGAAGTTTCGCCATCATCTCAACTAAGATATTATTCGCATCATCCTTGTTATAAATCTCTGACATTTAATGCTCCTTGCCCTATGTTTTCGTCGTTTACATTGCAGTCAAATAGAAAAGAATTGTCATGTAAACAGTGAACACATTATTGATGCTTATTTATTCAGCAAAAATAAATCATAACATAAAAGCAAGACTTACAATTAACAAATTCTCAACACGAGTCCATTTATGATTCTCAGTCTCATAAATTCGATTGTTTGCAACTTTTTGTGTACACTCCAGCCGGAGTTTAGCATTTTCCACTGGAAGATAATCGATGTTGATCGATCCCGCTTCCACATTATATCCGTCAGGTGTATTAGTGATTGTCACTATATTGTATTGATCATAAAAGCCTTCTCCACGCATTCCGATCTTCCATTGATCACTGAGATGAAAATAGAATTGGATTGCGAATCCCTGCCATTGGTTATATCCTTTGGTTTTACCTGACTCAAGCCACTGTGTCGGTGAATCAAGTCGTGTGACCCAATCAACTTTTTGTTCTTTCTGATACCCAATATCGTAGATCATATACAAATCCCACCACGGGAAAATACTTCCTTTAAGATAAACATCTTGAAAGTATCGAGTTTTTCTCACTGCAGAATCTGATTCTTCATTTCCAATAAAATTACTATAGTTAAATGTCCAATTTTCTGTAATTTTATATTGGAATTGAATTCCTGCAGCCTTATCTCGATTGTTATCTTTGATTCTCTGCCAACCATTCAGAACATAAAATGACAATTGTAAATCATCTGTCATATCCCATACAAGCCGAGCTCCTGACTCATAGTATGGTGAATTTTCGGCGACAAGTGAACGAGTGTAATTAAAATTTTCCAAAGATATTGTTGATTCACCTCCAATATGAGAAGGAAAAATTCCAGCATCTAACCACAATCCATCCGTAAGTTTAAATCCACCCCATCCTTGGTAAATATATTGCATATTTTCTGGTTCTTCGGAATAGTTTTTTTGAACATAAGAACCAGTATGGACTCCGAGCGCGTATCGAAATTTTTGAGACTCTTTCTGAATATTTACAAGAGCATGATTCACTGAGAATTCATCTTGATTCAATCCTTGAGTTATGTAAGGTCTTTCTCGATTGGGATAACGATTATTCGTAACAGCGTAATAACTGTCCACCATGATCTTTATATCTGGATTCAGAAGGATCTCTTTCTCTCCAGAAGTTTCTTCTCCAATTAGCTGGGAAGTAAATGCTAAAATTATTATTGAAATAAAAGCAAAAAATCGATATTTTGCATTCGGACTATTTAGTATTCTTATGGTATGTTTCATTTTTGTTGAAATGAAAGTACATTTTGTACTAAATAAAGGTCAATAATAAAATGATATCTTGTTGGAATAATCAGGACAAAAAGATACATTACAAGAAGTGTAAATTGCAATATTCTTGTATACAAGCATACTTATGTTGTCAGCTAAGCTTCGGAATCTTCTACTTTATTTGGATTCGCCTCAGACTTACGATTCAACATTGAGACCGCCCCAATCGCAAGAGCCCCGCCGATTAAGGTTGATATTGCTGGAATCTCATCGAGAAACAACCAACTTGAAAAAACTGCAGTCACTGGAACAAGAAAGATAAATGAACTTGCATTGCGAGAACCTAAGCGAGTGGATGCAAAGAAATAAACTGTTGTTCCAAAGGTTGTTGATACGATTGCCAAATACACAATATGGAACCAAAAATTCATATCCAATTGGAATACAGAAAAAATTTCATTAGGATAAGCAAAGAAAAAATCTAACAATGTACCAATCGTATAAACATAGAATCCATATACCAAAGGTGATAATTTTTCTCCTGTAGAGTGGCTATTCATACTCAGTAATGCCCAAGAAAAAGAACCTAGTAAGAAAAATAAATTGCCTGAAACCAAAAGAATTGACCAGCTTGTATCCCACAGTCTAAGAAGTATACATCCGCCAATTAATCCTAGAAACAATCCGAACATCTCTCGCCTTGATGGAAGTGCAACTTTTAGTAAGTGAACTAATAAGTAAGTAAATAAAGGATTCAAAGTAGTAACCAAAACTCCTCCAATTCCAGGCATCCCTAATTCAAGACCTAACAAGAAAAAATGATTGTAAATAGTATAGAGAATTCCTCCAATTCCAACTTGAAGCCATAGGGTTTTGGATCTCAATTGAAAGGAATTTCCAGTCAGAATAACAATTGGTATAAGAGACAAGGCTGTTAGAAGAAATCTCCAAAAAATGATGACATTTGGATGGGCAAGCCCGGCAACTGCTTTACCGGAAGGCCAAGCAAATCCCCAAGTAATCATCGCAATTATTAAAAGAAGGTAGAATTTAAATGAAGGTGAAGATTGCATAAGTTGTTATAAACGAAATTGGTATTCCTATACCAAGCATCAAGGTAGCAAGCTCTGGATTCAAATCATTTTCCATAGCAACGATTGTTCCAGTAACCATTGGAGCCATCCCAGCTTCAAAAATTGAAATATCAATAACCTTCCCGTCCAACCTTAGCCACTTATAGTAAATCAGATAAATGATAATTGGACAGGCTATCAATTTATAGAAAAGACCAAAACTTAGCGGTACAATTCGTCCGGAAGTTTCACGAAGATTGATCTGCATGCCAACTGATACAAGTGCCAAAGGAGTTAAACTGTCTCCGAGCCTTTCTAATACTGACTCTAACCAATTAGGATATTCGAGAGGAAGACTGATGAAAGCGAAAATCAATGCAATGCTCGGCGGAAAACCAATGATCATTGCACCCATTTTTTTTAGATCAAAAGTTCCGGTCTTAGCAATTGTTGCAACTAAGATACCAATTGTACCCAGAGCAAGAAAACTTCCAAACTGATCTGCAATGATTCCCACTCCCAAAAGCTCTGTTCCATAATACGCCTCAATCAACGGTAGTCCGACAAAAGAAGTATTACCCAGACCAGCTGTAAGCATCAAACAGCCCGCTGTCCTAGAATCAATCCATTGCAAATAGTAGAAGAATCCAAAAATTAAAATCGCAAGGATAAAAATAATCCAAGGCATCAATGCAGCCCAGATCAAATCCATCTCCATATTCATTCTGCGAATATGGAAAAGAATCAAAGAAGGAAGTGAAATATTGATTATGAAACCATTCAGAATACGAAAAGATCCTTCTGGGAATCTTGAACTTTTACGGAGAATGATTCCCAGAACAAAGCATATCAAAAGCAGAGCTAAATTAGACATAGCATTCCGATCTTAAATCAGACAAATTAGCTATAATACTATTAAGCATATTCTAAAATAAGTTTAACTTTGGTTGGATTGAGAATTGATCGATCAGGATTTCGTGGTCCATCAATTCCCTTCTCCAAAATTTCCATATAACCATCTAACATGAGATATATATCAGAATTTCCTAAATCAGACTTATTGTCTAAAGTTCTGTAGTCATAGTATGCTTCCTCGATCATGATGGATAGTGAAACCAAATCATAAGTCTTGTCTGTAATAAAAACTCGATTTGCTTCCTTCCAATATTTATCCAAATTCATCAACCCACTCCATTCGGAATACAATTGATCGTAGAATTTTATTGCAGATTCGAATTCTACCGTATTTCGTGCAGAAGCGACATTTGTTTCCAATTCCTTTTCGAAGGCATCGCGAACTTTTCTTTTGCCTAGCGCATGCATACAATGATCAGAAATAATTAAATGCGTTCCTTCCCATGATTCGTTGATTATTGAATCATTTAATAAACGCGGAATTGGTGAGAAATCTCCTATGATTCCATTACCACCAAGACAAAGTATTGCAGTTCGACAAAGATTGGTTGCAAGTGATGACGATTTATATTTCATAAGTGGAATCAGAACATCTTGAACGGAATTACCTTCTTCACTACGTGCAACCATTCTAAAATTCGTAAGTAAGTTTGAGCTATGCAAAATATACATTTCTACAAGAAGTCTTGCATAGGCAGGAAAATCTTGAATTTTCTTACCATATGCAGTTCTCCATTTAGAATATTCCATCGCTTCCATAACCGCACGTCTTGCATTACCTGACGCTCCCAAACCAACATGAATTCGAGATGTCTTGATAATGTATTGAATCATATTAGCAAGTCCGTGGCCGGGTCGTCCAAGTTCTTCTGCAACTACTTCATCATATACAACTTCTGCTGTAACCTTGCCTCTTGATCCTATGATATCTTTTTTTCTAAGTATATGATGATTATTTAATTTTCCATCATCTTGAAACCTTGGAACCAAAAACATTCCGATAGTATTCGTTCCCTCAATTTTTGCTGTAGTAACCCAGAGATCACCAGGGTTCGAGCAAAACCATTTTTCCCCAGTTAAAATCCACTTCCCATCAGATCTTTTTCTTGCAATTGTTCGGTTTGCACCAACATTACTGCCACCTACCCTCTCTGTTACATACTGTCCGCACATGAAATGTGAATCGCTATCTGCCCCAGCAACTAAAGTTAGATACTTTTCTTTCTGTGAATCTGTACCTAACTTCTTTAAAGCAAGGATCATTCCATCTGTCATAGCAAGAGGACAACTTACTCCTCCTTCGCCATTCAAATTGACAAGATAGGCTAACGCATAACGGTGCAAGAAAGTAAAAGGGAACTTCCACTCAGAATGGAAGTCTAGATTCACAACTCCGTAATCATAGGAAATCTGCCTCGATTCCAATTGTTCTGGAGAATATACAACATTATCAACTCGGTTACCGGTTCGATCATATTTTTGGATCTCACCATATTTGCCTTCTTTATGTGAAGCTTCTGTCAACTGATTGAGTATTCCACCGCTCAATTCACCATAACCAGTAAGATGATCAATCATAGCAGCCTTATGTTCGCGACTATATCCGCTTGAATATCTTTCTATAATTCGATTTAATATTTTATCTTTAAGATAGAAATTTTGCCCTTGGCAGCCTTTATAATTCGAAATATCAAATTCTTCAAGTGCTGGGTTTTCTTTTGGCATTGCATTCATGTTGCAATTATAATTCAGGGAAAATACTTGCCAACTCTTTCGCTATCTTTCACGATGAAATTACTTCACTCGATGTTTAAAAATCCTGAACAAATTCTTGATGATATAATTTTTGAAATTCAAAATGTAAGCGAGGCCTGTCGCTGGTATATTCGAATCGAAAAACTATCTGAACTACTTACTATAAGCAAAGAAGACTTCTTTCGCAAAATTTATAACTTCAAAACATCGAAGCCAGATCGCGAAAACAGAAATGGATTTAGTGAAATAGATGGAGACTACCTATGCGAATTTCTGCACTACTGTTTAGATATTCAAGGTGTTCAAGATAAATTTGCTCAAGCTGGTTTGTATTTTGATGAACGAGCTTTGTATGAATTACGAGAAAATTTCAAATTCATAGTACAAGACTCGCTCTCTAAACACAACTTAGACAAAGACACGCTTATGCTTCTTGCGACTGCAACCATAGATTTCGATGATGCTGTTGACTCCTATATTAGTGAAAAGTTTGAATTAGATTTTTTCGTTCAGCGAAGTATATTCGATTTTATGAGTATGCGAAAAATTCAAACTGAAGGCGGTGCAGAAATTTTCCTCAAGGACTATTTGAACGCTTTAATTCCTACCAAAATTCTAAATCTACGAGAGATCACACGTGAATTTCGGGATAGATCCTATTATGATTTATTCGGTGAATTCAGAAAACGACCAAGTAAAAAGAAGAAAGTTCTAAAAAGAGAAAACAAAGAACTCACTGAATTAATAAATTATTTTGAACTAGAAGAAGGTTTTACTAAGGATATTTTAAAAAAGAAATTCAAAGATCTGTTAAAAAAATACCATCCAGATGTTAATAAATTTGGACTCGAGAAAACAAAAGAAATCATTGAAAAATACAATCGGCTGGTTATAATTATGAACGATTCCAGAGTTGGTAGTTACTGATATGGCAAGCAACGAATGGCAAATGCTTCCACGAAAGGAAGAAAAGAGAAAATATCTTATAACATTCTTTATACGATTACAGATTCTTGCTTTCTTACTTCCGATAGGTTTGATAATATTCAACATTACCAATGATTGGTTTACAATAACTATCCTAATATTTATTTTAATTGTATCAGGAATTTTGCTTACAATTAGACAATCTCGCTTATCAGACTATGTTCTCAGCAAAAGACTGCCAAAGATTATTTTCGAAGATAACCATTTGCGAATCCCGAACGATCAATCCAATCCTATAGTATTTGAAAGAACGAATACTCGAGTTCGCTGGGGATATCAGTCCAAGATGGATGAAGACTTAGTCAACTGCTCTGAGATAAAAACTCAAGAGAGAAGCGTTCATTTGAATCAACCTTTTGCTTGGATACTTCTGTCTGATCGAAATAAAACTGTTCTGCTTGTAGGCTTCGGATACGATTCCATCCTTCATGAACTTCAATGGGAAGAAAAATTACCTTCGACTTTGGATGTCCAAGCTGTATTTCCTATATTTTTCTTGGATGTGATGAAGATCTGTCTATTGATGCGTCAGAAAAAATAACCAAAATTTTTGATCCATTGATCAACGAATACCAATTCATTCTGAATGAAGAAGAACCTTCCATTATCAATAAATTATTATTGATTTTTACTCTTCTGGATTAGGATCTTCTTCTTTAGAAGAACCAAAAATAAAATTCTTTGCCGAACTAAATGTCCCTTTTACAGCATCTGTCGTTTTATTAACCGTGTCAGAAGCTGCCGATCCAGCAAGTCCACCGACGATTGTTCCAGCTGGTCCAGCAAAAAATATTGTGCCAGCATAGACCGAGGCAAGCCATACGGGATCAAGATAAGCAAAATTCTTTCCAAAAATTCCTTTATAAATAATAGGAATCTTAACCGCCTTTCCAACTCGTCCCGAAAGACTAGCTTGAAATTTCATATCAACGATTCCATTCTTCTTGTAAACACCAGAGCCAACAGCATCGACTCCGACTCCTAACATAGTAAATTCTTTTAGAAATAAATTTCCTTTCGAGAAATGAACATCTCCATTAATTGAATGAAAGGCTGTGCTCTTCCCTTGATTCGATGATTCAAAATTGATTAATTTACCGATTTCTGCAACTGGTTTGATAAAATTTGCGTATCCTAATAGTTCTCCCTTATGAATAGTAAATTTACTTTTTGCATCAATTGTATCCGAGACCGATGAAGAATTGCCCAACCCTAATTTCAATTTCGTTTCAGAATCCAAATTTCCGGTGATAAGTTTATCTTGCCCTAGCTGCTTGAGTAATTTCGCTAAATTGAGATTCTTAGTTCCAATATCGAAATCGCTATTCTGACCACGTTTTGATAGATCAATCTTACCGGTAACATTTACTTTTCCATCGTATAAATTCAGATTGAGCGGCTTTACTTGGACCAGCTGATTATGAATCCCAATCTTTCCATTCGCAGAATTGATAAATTTTCCAGATAAATTTATATTTTTTAGATTTAAATTTACGGTAATATGATTTTCTTTTGGAGGTTTATTTTCATTTTTTGTTTTGCTAATTGATTCGTTAGAGGATTCGTTCTTCGAACTGATATTGGAATTTAATGTATTTCGACTCGAAGAAATCTTTGGTTTCGGTAATTTGGATATATCTACTTTAGAAAATTGATTAACCCAAGAAAGAGTTGAATCAAGATCAAAAGAGTTGGATTCGATATTAGCATCGATAACGTTCTGCTTTTCAAAACCCATGTTTGCTTGCACGGATACTTGCGATAGCTTCCCCATGATATAAGAAAAATCTAAAATTCTAATTTCTGATTTGCTTTTAGAAAAAACTAACTTTGTTTTAAAATTTACTGGTTCAATCGTTTTCTTAGAATTAGTCAGTAGTTCATTCAAATTTAATTTCTTCAGTTCAAATTCTATATCATCTTTTTCATTTTTGTTGATTGAGAAATCGACACTTAATTTAGATTTTTCTAGATTTGATTTTGGAAATATAACTAGATAATCAATAAATTTATTGAGTTCGATCTCCAAACTTTCAAAGTGCAATTTCAATCTAGCAGATTCATAACTCCAATTATTCTCTACAAAATTTAGTTTGGATGAAATTTCCAAATGATTGGAATTGACTCCACCGAGTAATTCTATAGCCAACATTCGATTATTTCGATTGAGCTCTATAGAAAATTCATCAATATCAATGATATCTTTGCGTTGCATAACATCGTCTTGGATCTCAAAATTAAATCTTATGACATGCAAACCTCTAGGTAGCAGAGAAAAAATATCATCCGGTGAATTTGCAGAATCATCTTCTATCTTATCTTTCAATTCATCTATTTCTTTCGAATCGGTTTTGAATTTGGATAGAATTGGGAATTCTCCGTCATCAGTCCTATGAAGAAAAATCTTTCCATCCTCAAGGTTCATGGAATGCAATTCAAATTTTCTCTGCAATAGTGCCCAAACATTCCAATATACTTGCAATTTCTCTATTTCGGCAATCGGTTGTCTTTGGGATACATCGGAATCTAGTCCATCCGCTAGCTTCTCATCCAATATTTTTATTCCCGAAATCTGCACTCCAGGAAGCGGGAAAAGAATTGAATCCACTTTTTGATAACGTAGATCTAACTTTGAGTAGGTTGTAACTTGATCAGCAATAATATCTTTTACAAAATCTTTATCCAGAAGAAAATGTATCGTTCCAAAAATGGCAGATACGAGTAGCAATATAATGCCAGTCGTAATTCCCAATACAATTCCGAGCTTTTTTCTAAGTAGCTGCATCAAACTTATTCCAAAACTTTCAATCTACTTCAAATTGGATAAAGATTTTTCTAGCAATGCTTCGTTCTTACTACCTATCCGAATAAAGGCAGCTGGATCACCTAACTTTGCTTCTATCTTTTTCCATTGGTTGCCAGTTACAACTTCTTTAGTTCTAATATGCTTCCAACTTCCTTCTGGAAAGTATCCTTTTACAGAAGTTTCCCCAGAATCCACAACTGGTACCACAAGTAGGTCTTCACCCAATAGATATTGGTATTTGAGATTGAATGTATTAGGATCTTTTGGGTAGTGCAGATAGAGTGCTCGTACAACGGGTAGTCCTGTTTTATTGGCTTCTTTTGTATAGATTTTCAAATAATCTTTTAACATATAATGCAATCTACCAAGGGCGGCAAACCTAAGCTCCGTATCTTCATCCGATTGTGAACTCACTGCTTCGGGAGATGTATATTGATACGATTGCCAATTCTTGAGCGGACGATTGCCCTCGTGTGTTCGAAAGATCGGACTCAAAGCAGACATCTCAGCCCATCTCAACAACAATTCCTTCGATCTATGATAGTTCTTTAATGGATTGGAAATTGTTGTGTATCCGCCAATATCTGAATGATTGAGCGATATCCCGCTAATTCCGGAAGTTATCATACCAAGAACGGCGGAAGGTAAGCCATCATTGGTTTGAAAGCTTACCATTTGGTCACCTAACCAAAATAAGGTTGAATACTTATTGGAATAAGAAAATCCAGCTCTTGTAAAAAATACAATCTGTCCTTCTTTACCTGCTTCACGAATTGCTTCTCGATTGAGCTTAGCCCATTCTACAGGATATTGGTTGTGATAATTTCTTGCTGATACACCCGAATGCAAAACTGCATCGTAAGGAAGCCATTCCCCGAAGTCAGCCATCCATCCAGATAGTCCTGTTCCAATCATATTCTTTTTTATAATATCTTTAGTCCAACGAATAGCTGCTGGATTGGTGATATCAATTAGATAAGCCGGAAACCCAACCGTTGTGATCAAGTATGGATTGCCTGTTTTGTCTCGAACCAAATATCCTTTAGATTTAGCTTCTTCTAACATAGGATTGGTGAAACTATCGCCACCTGGTTTCTTGGGATCGGTGTCCGCAAGAAACGGATTTATATAGCCAAGAACTTTTACATTTTTACGATTCATATCTGATACGAATTTTTTAAAATCTGGGTAGAGAGATTCATCAGCATACCATCGCCATTGTAACTGATCACCAAAATTCGTAACGCGTCTACCACACCAATCTTGGATCCAAAGTGCTGACACTGGATTGCCTTTTTGCAAAGAATTATCAACAATCTCAGTAACTTTTTTGGTTCCACCTTGCAAGCCTAAGATGGTTCCGTAAGCCCAATCTGGCATTTCTGGCATTCTTCCTGTGTGACTGGTATAAGCTCCTATCAACTCCTTTGGATCGCTTCCAACCCAAGCCCTTCCTCTCAATCCAGATTCTAGGTTTGCATCCCAAAATTCTACAGTAGTGCGGTCGTAAGAAGTAAAATCAAATTTGGAATAACCAGTATTTTCATAGAATATCTGTCGGTTAGCCGTTGTTATATAGTGCGGGATGGGAGCGTACGTAGTGTATTCATTTCCGCCTGCTCCAGCGATAAGATTTGCCCCGGCTGTAATTGGCTGGTCTCCCCTTCCGATTCCTTGCTCTTCCGTGAATAGAAATGGTTTCTTACCTTTAAAATCAAAATGCGAAAATTGTTCTCCCAATCCAAAAATTCTTTCGTCTTTTGATGTAATTTGCGTAAACCAGATTCGATTGAGACTTTTGTCTGCAAGTTCGATGATGAATTCTAGTTCCCTCGGATTTTTAGGAATAAATTTAGCAGTATAGGCAGAGTCGCAGCCTTTGCCTGAGAGCTTACCTTCGATTACCAAGTTACCTGAGACTGATTTGATTGAATCTATGGATTGCTCATTGCAAACTTTTGGAATAGAATCTTTGAATCCGAAAGCTGCCATTCTATAACTAACTTCTGCCTCTCCTGTTCCCGCGGTAATAAATGCTTCCGTTAATGGAAGTTCCATGATTGCAGTGGATGATTGCGAAGTTTTGATCTGGATAGCTTTCTCCGATAGGATTGCCTCCATTTTTTGGCTTAAGGAAATTATTTCAAGATTGGAGACATTTTCCCATTTGAGCCGATTGCTAGGATTACAAGAAATGAATATAGAAATCGAAAAAATACTGAGATAAATAATTTTTTGAATACGATAGTTTACGAACATGGCCACTCCAGAGAACAAACTGTAAGCAAAGTTTTTGCCTACAATCTATTCCGAGCAACCGTTTTTTAAAATTGATTTCTAAGATATTCTATTTCTCTCTGCGATATCAACGGATAGTTTATCATAGTACGATGTCTAAATTTTTTTCTTGTCCATTCCACCAACACGAGGAGGTGCTGGAGTTGGATTTTTTGCACCAAAGATTGAAGTAGCTTGCTTCGGTAGATTGGACTTGCGGTATTCAAACCAAGATCCCTGATACGTATAAACTTCTTGGTAACCAAATTCTCGCAACATGAGAGCAAGCAGACAAGATCTTGCACCATTGTAATCGTACAAAACGGTCGGTCGCTCTGGCATAAAAGGAAAGCCGTTCATTCTTCTTCGAAAAATAGATTTATCGATGATCATTCCATCGTTGTCAAAAAGATTTCTCCAATCCCATAAAAATGAACCTGGCAATCTTCCGCATAAAGTTCCTTCTTCAGGACTGGTAAGTCTTGGTATCTTACCATCATATTCTTCTTTAGTTCGCGTATCAAAAATTTGCAAACGAGTCAAATTCTTTTCCATAAATGCTTTATCAACGACGCCTTCTACTGGCTTCAATTTATCTTCGATAGGCGGTTCAATTTTCTTTTGGCCTTGAGATTTCTTGCCTTCTATTGGCCATTTACCGCCATATAAATAAGCTTCTTTGAAACCCATGGATCGTATAAAAAATAACATCCTTGCGGCATACATCCCCATTCCTTCATCAAAAACGACGACTCGATTGGATCCGCTACTTTGAATCTCAGCCATTACTGCATGCACGGGGCTCGCAAGTTTTTTATATGACTCAGGATCAGAACCGAATGCTTTTTTTATGAATGAATAGTAGTATGCACCTACCAATGTTTCTTCTTCATAAGCGTTCAAAGTACGGCAATCGATTAAAAAGTCGTTATCTTTGATTTCTTGTGTTAAAAAGTTCCAGTTCAATGATTTGCCCTAAATTCAGATTATGTCTACGATTTCCATATTTTCCAGGTAGGTAAAATTTTAAAAGTATGAAACCGAAAAAAATAAACCAAAACTATATGACATAATCGATTAAGAAAATATTGGTTTCTAAAATTTACCTATTCAGTATCCGATAAGTAATCTATATGCTCAGATTCTTCTTTTTAGTTTTCCTTTTGTTTGCATGGGCGAGTTATAGCCATGCCCAAGGGAAAACTCAATCAATCGAGATGTCTTTGGACATTTTTGAGAAATCTGTGACAATGAAGCATGCAGAATCAAGAAAAAGTCTGCTCAATTGGATAAATCAGTCAATAATTTTCCAATCAAGCCCATGTAGGATGTGGGAAAGAGATCGTATTCGCTCCGTTTCTTACTATTCTCTCCAATGTGGAGGTCAAGCCTTCGACGGATTCATCGGTTTTGGACAAAAACCCAATCTCAATATTCGATCCTTTAAGATAAATTCCTTACAATCCATTGGCAATAGAGAATATATTTCTATTTCGATACTCGATGGGAAGCATTGGAGCGATTCCAATCTGAGAGAAAAACCACTGACAAAAGTACAAAATGCACCCGAGTCTAATCCAAATCTTCACTATTTTATCAATGTTGCTGCTAGAAACTCAAATAATGAATCCTTAAAACCCAATCTTTCCATATTTTTTGATTCAAGTTGTCCACTTGAATACCTTGGTGCAAATCATGATTTCTATTGGGACAATCAAATCTATCACGAATTCAATATAACTTGCGTTAAAGAATCCATCGTCTCCTTAGTTAAAATCAAAGCCAATAAATTTGGTGAAGTTTTGGTTGGGGATAGTTATAGACAAAATATTCCAGTAGGCACGAAATTTCTAGCATCTATGAGATTGAACAGTTGGTCTGGGGATAGAATTCAATGGGAAGAAGAAAGGATATATCCATATGATAAGCAATAGATCAAAATTTATAAATCAAAATTGGATACTTTTATTATTCTTCTATCCAATTTTTATTTTGAATTCTCAACCCAATGAAGGCACTGTATTCAATCAGGTTTTTCAATCTGTTGTCCTAGTAAAAAACGAAAGCTTTCTTACTGAATCCGGAACTAAACCTTGGATGAAAGAATCGTTTACAACCGGACTTGGTTCTGGAATTATTATAGCACCTAATCTTGTATTGACGAATGCGCACGTTGTGATGGATTCCAAATTTCTCACAATTCGTCATTATAATAAAAAGAAAGCCTATACAGCAAAAATAAAACATATTGCGACAGATTGCGATCTCGCCTTGCTCGAAGTTGAGGATGAAGATTTCAACCAAGGGGTAAAAATATTTAGTTTCGCTGATCAATTGCCAACCTTAGGTTCTGAATTATTGGTTCTCGGATATCCCAATGGAACTGAGAACCTAACAGTAGAAAAGGGAAATGTTCTAAGTTTAGAAAAGTTAAGGTATTCCTTTAGTGGATTGGATTTCCGGAATGTGATAAAAATCAAAGCCTCGGTATTTCCAGGAAATTCTGGAGGCCCCGCTTTTCAAGGTGACAAAATCATAGGAATCGCATTCCAGATTAGTAAGACAGGAAGAGATATTGCCTACTTAATTCCAACCACAGTAATTCAACATTTTCTAAAAGATGTTGAAGATGGTAAATATGACGGTTTCCCAAATTTAGGATTCACATACCAATCTGGATATCCAAGTGGAATAAAAGAATATTCCAAAATACCTCTAGATACAAAAGGTATTTTACTAAATTCAATCTATCCCAAAAGTTCCTTTTTCGATTATTTAAAGGAGCAAGACTATATTTATCGAGTCGATGACTATTTCATAAACAATGAAGGCGAAGTGTTAGCTGAGAAAAGAGTGAGCTTAGTCGACTACATCGAAAATAAATTTGTTGGAGATTCAGTAAGATTTTATTTTTACCGAGGTGGGCAGAAATTCAAAGCAACTGCGAATCTAGGTTTAACTGAATCTTTAGATTTATATCGTGAAGATTCTGGAATTTTCTATTTGAATGCAGGTTTAGTATTCCAACCTCTATCGAGAGTATTTTTTTCTGGTGTTGATCCATCCTTGATGGATAGCTCTGCCAAATACCATTTTAGCTATTTCATCCAGGACAAATTGTACAGATTTGGTGAGAGAGACATTTTGTTGAGTTATGTTTTTGACGATCCAGAAAATTTTAGAAACAATCGATATAAATACAAAGTCTTAGAGACAATCAATGGATATGCACCTAAAGATATCAAAGAATTTCAAATGTTTTGGAAAAGATTTCACAATGAACCAATACTTTTAAAATTTCGAGGAATTGATCTTCCAATTGTCCTCACTCCAGAAAATATAAAAAAAATCAATACTCGAGTTATGAAAAGATATGGAGTAGAAAATGAACTTAGATAGAACTCCAAAAACAAGTCATATCAACTTGAAAAATAAGTTTATATTCCATTCTTTTTCAGTAACTGTACTTTTATTAGCGAGTTTTTATACTAATCTGTATTCAGAAGAGCAGTCATACTCTCTTCCAGTGGATGTTGTCTTCAAAAAAGTATCCCATCAAAATCCTTGGCAGATACGAGAACCCATTAGAAAAACTTCGCAAGCAATTAGAATAGGTGAAGGTATTTTCTTCACGATGACTCTACCCAATGAGAAACCCATTTTTGCTGAATTGGATAGAAGCGGAGAACCCAATGCAAGATTGGTAATTCATCGATACGATTCTTCCACAGGTTTTATTATTCTGAAAGCGGAAGAAAATTATGGAATGACGAAAGTTATAATCAATCCACAAACCAGTGCAAAGATCTGTGGATTGGGCAATTACGAATATCTTAAGTTTTCTTTTTCTATGGTTCCACTTCGATTCTATAGGATGGCTGAATCGGTTGACGACTACCTTGTCAAAAAAAATATCCTCTGTGGAATTCAGAACGGTAAATACCTAATTCCAGCAGAATATATATCATTTATTGCAAATGCTTCAAACGACAATTTTCAAATTCCACATCCTGGTTTTGAATTTGAATCCGCATTAACATCAAGTGAGAGAACATATCATTTTCCGAACAAAAGAAAAGGAATCGTTGTCTCAAAAGTTTATCCGGGTGTTGGACCCGCTTTTCATTTATTGCCTGGTGATGCAATTTACCAAATCAATGGAGTGAATCTAGATAAATTTCCAGATTATTTGGTGGGCGATAGAGCACTAGATAGCCTACTTCGAAAATCCTCATCGCTTAGATCGGTAGGATCCACTGTGGAAATAAAATATTTCCGAAATGGAGTTGATTCGAAATTAAGCTATAAATTGAATCCATTTCATGATAAAGATTTTCTGGTTCCTGAAACCCATCCTTATTCATCGCCTCCTTATTTAATTGCAGGAGGACTCTTTTTTACAGAATTAACATCTGCATACCTCAAAGAATTCGGTGAAGACTATAGAAGAAATTCGGAAAAAAAGCTACTCTATATATTGGAATCTTTTCAAACCAAGACACATCCCCATAGACAAAGAGTTGTTATACTTTCGCGAGTCTTACCGGATGATAAGAACCAAGGCTATCAGGAATTTCAAGATCTTATCGTAAACCGAGTAAATGGAATGAATGTATTCAATCTTAAAGAATTGAAAAAAATATTAAGAAATTCCAATGAAGAATTTGTAAGAATTGAATTTTCCGGGGGCAAGGAAGTTGTCTTTCGCCGAAGCACGCTCAATGCAGTCGATGAGAACATTTTACGAAACTATAAGCTTAATTCACTCGACAATTTGGGTGAAGATTGAAATTCTGATTTAAATTATGCGAATTCTATTTGTTGATGATGAACCATCTATTCGTGAGCTTTTTCAGATCACGCTTGGATCTGAATATGAATTAGAACTTGCAGAAGATGGAATCCAAGCATTAAGCCTTGCTAAGAATTCAAAATTTGACTTAATAATAACAGACATTAGCTTACCAAAAATGAGTGGTGTTGAATTTATTCGTAGATTACGAGCAGATTCTATCTTTACTCCCTTTATTATCATCACTGGTGATAGCAATATCGAACTGGCAATTGATACGTTCCGCATGGGGGCTGTAGATTTTTTCCTAAAACCTTTCAGAATAGAAAGCCTTCGGATAGTCCTAGAAAGATTCAAATCGCTTCATCTTGAACCAAAAGATGTTTTCCGTGCCGGTGATTTAGTTCATGAATCCGATACTAGTGTCTATGTGCTTGCTCCAAAAATTAGGAAGATAAACTATTTCGTAAATATCATAACAGATAGAATGCGATCTTTGTCAAACATTCAGGAAGATGATATCCTTGCACTCAAAGTAACCCTTTATGAACTGATTTCTAATGCGATCGAACATGGAACGGCAGGAATTGATTACAATCAGAAAAAGAAATTTCTCGAAGATAGTGGAGACTATTTCAATCTTGTAGAAAAAAAATGTGACGAAACTGATAAGAAGATTACCATCAACACGTCTTACAATTACAACAAAATTCAAGTTGAGATTATCGATGAAGGCAATGGATTCAATCCGAGCTCAATTCCAGATCCCCTCAAGAATCCGACAGCAAATCTATATTCTGGACGAGGAATTTTTCTTACAAAATTAAATGTAGATGAAATCGAATACAATGATATTGGGAATAGTGTACGAATCGTACGCTACTTGAAGCCTGTCTAGATTGTAAGTTACAATTTAATTCCACAAGATATATAGAATTGAATAAAGTCTGATTGTAATCTTTTCTCATCCAATCCTTCCACAAATTCTGACACTTCCTTCGCACCGGTGATTCTAGCTTGTGCAACACTCACGAATGCAAAACTATTTTTATCTTCCCGAATCTGTCCACTCCAACCAAACCGAAGAATACCTTCCAAGCCTCGCCCAAGATAAGAATTGCTAGAATTCAGATAGATTCCAGTGTCCCAGTTCTCCCCCAACCATACCCAACTTTTTGAGATATGAAGACCTGCGACTTGCATTGCCCCAGAATTTATTCCAAAGTTCTGAAACCTATTGAGATCGAGATTTCGAGTTGCTAGATTGGCATTGTGATTATTGTTAGTAGAGACTTCTCCGTTTCTAAAAGAAGAGTTGGATTGATCATTTGTTGCAAATTGTCCAAGTGAATAAAAATCATGAATTCCAATTAAAGCAGAAGAACTTCCTCCCAACATCTGAATTGAACCCTTCATTGGTTTATAACATTCATTGGTTCTTAGAAAAAATCCAAGATCCATATACCAATCTCGATTAGTCCATTCTAATTTACCAAAATACAATCTAGATGAGTGGGATATTTTTGGATTCTCGATATATATATAATCCATATAGAAATCTTTTTCTATATCGAATTGGATCAAACCACCACCAAATGAGAATCCTTCATAGAAATTCTTTATTATAAAATCAAATCCAGAATATCCGGATTTTTCTCCTGGCATTAGGCTAGTTCCGAAATCCTGAGGATTCTTATCTTGAAATTGATTATAATAAAAAAGCTGAATGGAAAATAGATTCCACCAATTTTCTAGTATAAAAGATCCGCCATGTATATTGTAACGATCCTCATTCCAGACGCGAGGAGATAGATTCATTTGAGATTTATTATAATTCCCACCTATCAGAGACAGTCCGATAGTTCCAAATCCAAGATTGAACCGATTGCCAAATTCTATAAAATTCATGCGATCGGCCATTATAAATCCATAGCGATCCAATCTTTGAAAACCCCTTCCACCTTGTAGAAAACTATTCATTGAATCTTGGAAATAACTTGTTTCTAAACCAATAATAATTTCACCATCACGAAGAGTTTCTCTTTGCTTCCGAACAATCTGTTCTTCTTCGTACGAAATGCTCGGTGAAATTACCGTGTAAAATTTAAACAATCCAGTTTTAGCAAGAAAAGCAAATTCTGGATCTATCTGCAATTGTGACTGATAGCCAGATTGTAAATCTTCTGATCTTCCGCCCTTTCGGCTCAGATATCGCGGAGTAGAATAAATGTTCCAAATATAAGAAAATTTATTGTCCGGCAAACTTTGCGTATTTTGATCCGATTGTATTTTCGAATATTCTACAGAACCCGATTGTAAATTATGTGCTCTTGATTTTACAGTAATTTGTCTACCACCACCCCGACGGTATAAGTCATCATCTAATCTATGTTCAGAATAAGATTCGGAATATAAACTGGGTGTGATAATAAGAAGTCCAAGACATATTGCAAATTTGGAAATATTTCCATGAAAATTGCAAAACAAATTACAATCAGTTTCCTTGTTCACGATTTCTAAATAGAGCAAGAAAATAACCAACTAGAAGTAGCCATGAAACAATTTGTCCCAACAGCAATGATAATGCGGCACCTGTCGTTCCAAAATCAGGAATCAATAGGTTATCCAGAACCAAACCGAAAATCAAACGAAGTAAAGCAAGACCCGCAAGCATTTTAGGAAAACCTAATGCATACAGTGCCATTCCGAGTGGAGCAAAAACCAACTGCAATAGAAAATTTGGATACAGCATTTGAAAAACAGGAACCGAATTGGAATAATTGCCACGAAACAAGAGTTCCATGATCAATCCACCAAGAAAAAAGCCTGGGAATAGCAAAATGGCCATCAAGGCTCCACCAAGCATACTCTTAACAAGAAAACTACGGAATTCTGGTGAATCTACCAAACGAGAAAGTTTTGGATAAACAAGGGAGTTGAGAACAGATAGTATGATGACGAAGCCACTGAATAATTGGAGAGTCGTTCCGTATTCTGCAACTGCTTCTGGACCATGATACATTTTCAGAAAGAAAATCTCCAAACGATCTGACACAATGGCAAAAATAGAAGCAAGTAGTGCCCAAGAGTTAAAAATAGCAAGATGCTTTTGATCCTGTCGAATCAGCTTCCATTCAGAAAACCAAACTAGATTCTCTTTCCATGCAATAAAGAAAAATGCTCCTATTACAAATATTGGACCCAGGCAGTAAACTGCCATAATGTCTATGTATCCAATATCAGAATCTCCAGTTGAAACAAGCAAAACCAATATTCCTAATCGAACAAGATTGGGCAATGGATTCCAAATCGAAAGTGCAAGGTAATTACGAAAGGATACAAGTATGCTTTCAAAATAAGATGCAAAAGAAGCTAGAAATCCACCTAATATTAATAATATGACAATCAGACTATTTTCATTTAAGAAAGCCAATGTAATTAGCCCAATCGCAAGAAGAACAAGCAATGCATAAATCTTAAGAAGTAAGGATGCAAGTAGCAAAGAACCAATTCTTTTTGGTTGGTCGGTTACAGGAGCCATGTATTTGACCAACGCGGATGGAAGTCCAAATTCAGCTATCGCCAAGATCACAGGAAAGGCACCAAGATAGTATTGAAATTGCCCATTTTCAGGTTTTGTCAGAAGGTTTACTGAATAAACCATAAAGATAAGATTTGTTAGCGAAGAGAAGACCTTTGAGATAGTTACGTAGATTGAGTTTTTGAATACACCCGCTCGAGCTATTTCAGATCGGAATTCACCTATTCTTTGTTTGATTCTACGCATTCAAATTCTTTTTGAAATATTTTCCGTCTTTGATATAGAATAGAATCGATGGTGCTATCCATACAAAAAAGAGTCCTACTATTAAATAACGGAAATATCGAATTAAAACTTCATCTCCCCAATCAAATGATTTGAGAATCTGACCTGGAATCAGATAGAAAAATATCAATCCGAAAACAAGAACCAGTAGTCGTACTGCCAGAGACTCTTTTGGATTCGCCAAGCTTTCTTTATACGAACTCCAATATATTTCCGTTCGAAATGAACCAATCTTCAATAACATGGTTCCTATAATGAATCCACCAAGTGCAGCAGACGAAGAGATCAATGTGTTGAGAGAAAAAATATGTCCAGAACTCAATTGATTGTTATAGAGAAGAACTGGTGATAGAGTTGTTGCAATTGTTACAAGAACTGCAGTCCGAGTCACTCGCGTAGTAATTTGAGAATCACCCAAATCAGGGAAATTTGGGAATCGATTTGTAAACCAGAGAATAAACCAAAGATTCAAACCGCCCATAAATAGAGCGCCCAAACAATCTCCCAGATAATGAACTCCCATATACATTCTTGCAAAAGGCATGATCAATATAACATAAATTGCTAATGATCGAACCCAGATATTTTTGATTCGAAAGAAAAGAAATCCCCACATAACAGTGGTTGCTTGGACATGTCCAGATGGAAATCCAAAAGCGAATTCTTCCGCTGACGCTTGCAGATTCGTAATTTCACTGGACAATCCGTTCGGTCTTGGACTTTCAAAAATAAATTTTGCAATGGAATTGATGATCCCAGCACTCAGCAATGCATAACCTAAGCCTATTCCCAATCTAGGATTGAATACTAAATAGGTGACAGAGAGAAGAGCCATAAAAAATATATTGCTTCCTAGCTTGTGCCCAATCCAAGAAATCCAATACAAAAAAGTCCCCAAATAGTTGTCCCAAGCATGCAGAGACTCCAAAATTCCTATACCAAAAAGTAAATCATTTTCAAAAAGAACGGAAAATTCCATATTCCTCTAAATCAAAAGGCAAACGGAATGAAATCAACTGATTTTTCCTTGATTTTCCTAGTAAAATTAAAACTATGCTTGGTAAGGAAAAAACTATGAGCCCCGAAGAAACTGTAGATAGCGTTGAAGATTTACTCCTTATCCCGCGTGAGATCCCTAAATTTTTACTAAAACAACTTATTGATCTTGTCTATGACATTGAAATTACAGGCTTAGATTTTATTCCGAAGACAGGCGGTGCTGTTCTCATTTGCAATCATACTGATTATCTTGATGTTCCAGTTCAAGGAGCCAATATTTCCAGAAAGATTGTCTATTTAGCGAAGTATGAACTCTTTCATCCTCAAGAAGATATAATGAATTATATCGATTCACCGAAATCACCATTTTCTATGCCTCCATTGAGTTTTACGAAACCATTGATTCGCACACTACTCAATCGAATGGGAAGTTCATTTTCGAAGAATATGCAACATTGGGGCGGGATGCCTATCATCCGCAATCATTACGGTGAGAGTATGGACAAAAGAGCGGCAATGGATTATTACAATCAACTCGAAGACTATATGGTTGGGATTCTGAAATCTGGGGAGATTCTAAGCATCTATCCCGAAGGAACAAGATCTGAGACAGGAATCATGAGTCCTTTCAAAGCCTTAGCTGCAAAGATCGCGATTCGTGCTGGAGTTCCGATCATTCCGTCCGGTATCAGTGGTGCGCACAAAATGTCCGAACCTGAAGCGTTTATTTCGGGAGCGGCATTTCGGGCAAAAATTAAATACAATATTGGTCAGCCGATACCTGTAAAAGATTTTCCAACAGGACCAGAAAAGAAAGCTGCCAAAGAGCTTACAGAAGAATTAGAAAAAAGAGTTTATTATTTAAAGGATCATCATGAAAGAAGAGGTAAGCCAAGAAAATTTGTGACTAAGCTTTAAGTAAGCAAGATACTAGAATCTAGCTTATGTTTATAACAATTTGCTAATATGGGTTTTTATCAAATACAGACACTCTTACATTGAAAAGATTTGTATCCATTAAGTATATAGGTAGGCTTGGTGAATTCTTAGACAAAAGGATTCAAGTTGAATTATCCAAGGTAGGCTATCCGAGTCTTTCGGCTTCTCATTTTGAAATTCTCACATTCTTGTTTCGCAAAGGTGATGCCTGCAATATGTCATCGATCGCCACTGAAATACAACGTAAGAAACCAACCGTAACAATCCTAATACAAAAACTAGAATCTCTTGGTTTAGTAAAAAAGACTTACTCTGATACAGATAAAAGAGAAACAAAAATCTATCTAACAAATGAAGGAAAAAAATTTCGACCTATTGCTTATCGAATTAGTACAAAACTTCTTTCCTTGAAAAGCTGGGGAATCAGTCCCGAAGAGTCCTCAACTTTAGATCCTATTTTAAATAAAATTTATAACCATTGCCAAAATCAAAATTTATAGAATTAAACTTTTGAATTCTGGTCGTCTTCCCGATGTCGCAGAATCTATTCCTTCCTTAGCATCTGGTGAATTCAAAATATCAAAAGTCAATCGCTTATCTTGATCAATGATTGAACTCAAGTCACGATCCAAATATCTAAATCCTTGTTTGGTGGAAACAGTTGCTGAATGAGAATTTTTCGAGAATTTTTTCGCAAATTTTAAGCTGGCTGTCTTCAAAGATTCAGTATCTTTATATATTTCATCAAGAATTCCCATTCTAAAAGCGTCCGCAGTCTTAATAGCATTGCCTTCTAGAACATGCTGTGTTGCAAGTCTCTGTCCAATAACATTCATCAATAAAAAAGTGATAAAACTTGGAACTCGAATTCCCAATTTCACTTCTGGCAAACCCCATCTTGAACCCTCTAATCCAAATCGATAATCACTGGCAAGTCCAATCATAGCACCATAGCCCAAAGCATGTCCGCCAATTTCGGACAATACTGGAATTGGCAGATCATATATTTTCTTCAATATTCCAAAAAAATAACTTAGAAAATCTTCAATTTTTTTTGGGTCAGATTCGTTCTTCAATGTTTGCAAATCCAGACCTTGTGAAAATACACCCGAACGACTGCTGCGAATAATCAACGCATACATTGATTTATTTTGTATTTGGTTGATAATTCTGTCCAACTCTGCAAAACTCACAAGATCAAAACTATTTCCTTCATTGATATTGAGTTCTACAATCCCAATTCCATCTTCGATTTTGAAATCAATCATAAGTCCCATCTCCCATTTAGTTAGATATCTAACCAAATAAAAAGTCTATCCCTCTCTGTCAAGGAATGTTTTACATTTATTCTGGTTGAGATTGGCGAATTCTATGATTGGAACTATGAGTTCACAAATTCAAATTCTTTGTATGTATAACTGAATTTTTTACGAAATTCTTCTTTGCTTAGTCCTGACTTAGACCATTCCTCTTCGAAGACTTCCCTCTTGAGTTTATAATCGTCATTGAGTGGAATTTCAATTTTTGCAACTGTTTCATTGAATTCTTGACTTGAATATAAACTAAAACTATGCTTGTTCGCACCGGACTCATCCAGCATGATTCCAACCATGGTAAGCCCTAGTCCAGCACCTTCGGACTCATCTCCATGTTCCATAAAAAAATCAATCAAACTCGAAAAAGATTTTGCTCGATCAAACTTAGTTCGAATTTTTTCTTCTTCCTGAGCGAGAAGAGGAAAATTATTTTTTACTTTAATGTTTAAAACATTCTGATTAAAATACATTGTACAAATAACTGGAAGATCGTACTTTTTGAATTTTGGTTTATAAGCTATAACTTTCTCTTCAGCCAGATTGTCTTTAAATTCCAGCATGCCCTTTGCGTAATCATTCGGATCATAAATATCTAATCCCAAATCCTTAAATACAACTCTTTTCAGATTGGCCTTAGTTCCATTAATGACCAATTCTTTTGCAGCAGAATAAGACATATCGAGTAAATCCATACGATTGTATTTTGTGAGTATAGTGGAAATAATTTTATGAATCAACTTTTCTCCATAATCACTTAGAAAATAAGTTTTTACCGAGAGTATTTTCTCTTTATCTATGGAATCAAATATGAGTG
The DNA here is from genome assembly GCF_028462125.1 of Leptospira sp. GIMC2001. Lineage (NCBI taxonomy): Bacteria > Pseudomonadati > Spirochaetota > Leptospiria > Leptospirales > Leptospiraceae > Leptospira > Leptospira sp. GIMC2001. The sequence continues at coordinate 3,144,154 of NZ_CP115468.1, forward strand.
CTTCTTGTTTTGATTTCTGTGCGGACATAAAGAACAGAATTGTAATCATTTTAACACAAATCAATTAGATTTTTAAAATAGTATCATAAGCTTTTATACTAGAACATTTGATTGAAATAAAAGAACGAATGAAATGGTATATTTCCAACAAAAAAATGAAAAACTTAAAAGATATAACAGTCAATTTATTTCAAATAATTTCTAGAATCCTTTCCTAATAATCGCATTGTATTTTAATCGAATGGACTAAGTAACATTTTACCTGGAAACTTCTTCTCAAGAAGGAACTTGGATTATTAATGGAGAAGCAATGTTGAGAAGATTGTTAATATTTTTTTATATCATAGGTATTTCAGGGGAATTGCTCTCGTCCCCGACACCGAGATTTGAGAACGGTGTTCTGGATATTCGATCTTGGAATTTCAGTAAGCCATTAAAGCTCGAAGGAGATATCCAATTTTATTGGAATCAATTGATTGATCCGAACAAAGCTGAATTGAACTCTGAAGGATCTCTTATAAAAATTGGAACAGCGTGGAATGTGGCCAATGAGAATTCTGATTTAAGATTACAACCCCATGGATATGGTACGTATCGATTTAAGATTCTAACAAATAAATCTGAAATTTATTCACTCTATATTCCAACCATTTCCACGGCTTATAATTTCTATATCAATGGAGACTACATTTTAAGTGTTGGAAAAGTTGGTGTTAGCCGCTCTGAATCAATCGGATTTCTACACCCGCAAGTAATCCAACTACCTCAAGAAGAGGAATTGGAAATTCTAATTCAAGTAAGCAATTATGATCATATAAAAGCTGGTTTATGGAGATTTATAAAAATTGGAAAACATACTCAAATCAATTCTTTTCATGATAACGCAGTTGCATTAGATTTTTTTATCTTTGGTAGTTTTTTAATAATGTCTCTTTATCATTTTGGTTTATACATTCTTCACAGAAAAGATAAATCCACTTTATATTTTGGATTATTTTTATTTATTTTAAGCTTTCGTAGCTTAGTTACAGGTGAACATTATTTGTACCAACTATTGGGTGTTGATAACTTTTCAATTGATTGGGGTTTGCGAATTGAATTCTTTGCTTTTTACCTTGGAATTCCAACTTTACTCGGATACTTGTATTCGATTTTTCCAAAGCAAACAAATAAAATCATCTTTGTATCACTCTTTGGACTATTGCTCACACTTTGTTTAATAGTAATATTATTTCCAGCCAATATATTTACAAAGTTTACTCCTCATGTTGAATACTTAATAATTTTTACTGGCATATTTGGTATGTATGTTTTAGTGAAGGCTCTTGTGGATAAAGCAGAAGGAAGTTCGATTGCGTTGTTTGGATTTTTTGTTTTCTTTGTATTTGTATTGAATGATATTTCTTATACAAGAAATTTTATTGATACGGGATATTATGCGCATGTCGGATTCTTTTTATTTGTTTTGATTCAATCATTTTTTATATCAAGAAGATTTGCAAAAGCATTTGATCGGGTAGAAGACCTTTCCAATAATCTGGAAAAATTAGTAGAGATTCGAACCAATGAATATAAAATCGAAAAGAAGAAAGCAGATGAGGCAGGTGTCTGGAAAGACAATCTGATATCATTAGTTGCTCATGATTTAAGATCTCCTTTAGCATCATTTTATGGAGCTATTGAATTGCTCGAAGATGAGGAAATGAGCAGAGACGAGAAGAAACAAATTTTCAAATCATCACGTGCAATGATTCGACATTCCCTATCAACTATATCACATTTGCTGAACCTCAATCGATTTCAGACCGGATACTTTACACTGACCAAAGAAAAAATCAATCTCTTAGAACTCATAAATTCTGTTGTAGAATCAATGCGTTCGGAAACAGAAGCGAAGTCTCAAAATGTTGAGATTCAAATAGATAAAAAATACCAAGCAAACCTAGATCGCTTTCTTATTGGCGAAGTGATTCGCAATATCTTACTAAATGCGGTTAAGTTTAGTCCAGAATCCTCAACAATTGTTGTGCAACTCAGCCAGATAAATGGAAACTATGCGCTTTCTATTATTGATCAAGGTATGGGAATGACGGAAGAAACAAAGAAAAATCTAATAGCAGGTAATAAACAGCAGAGCAAATACGGAACTGCTGGAGAAAAAGGTTTTGGTATTGGTATGAGTATTTGCATACAATTGATCCAAGCTCATGGCGGAAGCCTTCATGTAGAATCAATGTTAGGCGAAGGAACAAATGTATCAATTATCGGATTGGAAATAATCTGATCGGACAGTAGACTGAATGATATCAAAGTGCAATGCATCAGACTTGCGTTGCATTCATATGCTTATGAATTACAAGATTGACTTCTCACTTATGATACAGAATCAATCCTATGACACAATAGGACGCCTTAATTAGGGAGTCGTAGTATAGTATAATTGAGCTACAAAAACAAGGCCTCTATATCAATAGTCGTAGTTGTGTTACCGTTCGCATTGCTTGCAGTGATGGTATGAATTGTCGATGCTTGTGGTCCGGAAGGCGTTCCACTGATTGCGCATGTTGTATTGTCAATACTTAGTCCTGAGGGTAATGTTGGAGATGATGTACAACTGGTTATCGATCCGGAAAATGTCGGCGTTAGAGTTGTGATGGCTTGACCAACCCCAAAAGTATAAGGACTGCCTACATAGCTTAAAGAAGAAGGAGGTAAGACGACATTGATATTTATATTGATATTTGCTGTTGTACTTCCATTAGAATTCGCTGCAGTGATCGTATAACTAGAATCAGATTGGGATACCGTAGGTGTTCCGCTGATTGCGCAGTTTAAATTGTCAATAAGAATTCCTGTTGGTAGTATTGGTGATGATATGCAGCTCGATACTGATCCATTAAATGTTGGAGCAATCGTTGAAATTTCTAAATCTCGAGTCCAGGAATAAGGGCTGCCTGCATAGAACAACGAAGAAGGAGCAGCATTGGATGAATTTGAACTTGCAATAAGCCCAACAAGACTAGCGATCAATCCAATTCCATCTTCTTCAATCTTGTCTTGTTCTAGATGATAGAACAGGCAATTAGAGATTAAACTTGATAAAGTCAATACAATAAATAATTTCCCCATATTCTACCTCATCTTGATTTTTAAGATTTGATCTTTTGAAATTGTCTTTTTAGTCCCTGCCGCGTCTTCTATTTCGATTCCTTCAGCATCTTGACGTAAAATTTTGCCTTGAAAAATCTTTCCACCTTTCAACCAAATTGTTGGTAAATCATTCCTAATTTTTAACTTTTGTTCATATTGAGAAAGAGTAGCTTCTACAACTTCATCAAATTCTTTCTGTTTAACACTCAATTGATTATCTATCGACTCTTGAAGTAACTTTTGGAAGAGCTCATTATCTGAATCCAAACTTTTTGCAATCTTGTTTTCTAAAGAGATCGGCAACGGACACTCTTCTACGACTAACGTATCTTTGCTTATTGTTAGGGAAAAACCCAAGACAACAGATATTAACACATCATACCATTTGGAGGATTCTCTAACTCGGTAAGCCTTAGTAGACGATGGGAATAAGTTATCAGAATTACGAATATAGAGCGGAAAACTTCCATAGCCTATTTTCCACCGCGCGTGTTCACCAATCACTTTACAAGAACGCGACGAAGATGCAAGGATTATTTCGTCCTCTTTGTTCGCAGAAATCTCCTGGATAGAAGAACATCGGTAGAGTGTTGTTGATATTATGAATGTTATATAAAAATATTTCATTTCATTGATGCTTTTTTCTGCAAAAAATAATGTCATTCGATTTTTCATTTTTTCCGATTACGAAATAAATTTTTTATGAAATTCATAATCCAGTAGAATGATTTATCATGGGAATTCAGTTAATAGTGACTGTCCTGGAACTGGCTACTTCCACCCCCGTCGACCGCGCTTGTCAGCTTGTCTTACGTCCAAGCCTTGCTCCCTATGGATAGCCGAGTCTGTCATTCAGCGAAACATATATTATTTCGGGATAGCTGAGGTGTCTTCAGGCTTTCTTATAAACAAATATCTTGGCAACATTTCGCAGCGACCAGAGGAAGCGAGAAAGCGACTTTCGTGATCGCATCCCAAGTTCATCATGAAAAGTCGTGGGCGATGCCAACTCGCATTAAGCATCTGAACACAAAAAAAGCGCCTCATAACGAAGCGCTTGCTTTATAAATAATGACTGTCCTGGCAACATTTCGCAGCGACCAGAGGAAGCGAGAAAGCGACTTTCGTGATCGCATCCTAAATTCATCATGAAATGGTACTCCCCCAAAAAACTGGACAGAAAAAATGGTTCTTCGCTAAGGAGAAACAAATGTATCAAGGACCCAAAGACTACCCTCATGAGTTCAAAATCCAATCACTGAAACGGTATTTGGAAAATGGATGTAGGTGTAATTTTACTGCCAAAGAATTAGGAATACCAGAATCTACCCTTAGAGGTTGGAGAACGAAATATATGGCTGAAGTGAAACAAGAAATTAAGCCCAATAAAAAGGGGAAGAAAGATTATGAAAGTTTACTTATTGAAAAAGAAAAGAGAATCCAGCAATTAGAAGCTGAGAATTTAATTTTAAAAAAGTCAATAGGCATTTTCACAAGAGACCCACAACAAAAATAGATAAGTATCAATTCATTAAAGATAACGTATTATATTTTAAAGTGGTGAAAATGTGCAAGACTTTAGAAGTCTCTAGGTCTGGTTATTACAACTGGAAGAATAGAAGATTAAGTAAACGAAAAGTATTTAATATGCTATTGCTATCTGAGATAAAACGTATCCACATAGAATCAGAAGAAATATATGGTAGCCCAAAAATCTATGAAACATTGATTACAGAGGGATACTTATGTAATAGAAAACTTGTAGAAAGATTAATGAAATTAGCGAAAATTCGCAGTAAAATCAAGAAAAAGTTTAGAGTCGTAACAACGAACTCAAAACATTCTAATGAGATTTCTCCAAACATATTAAATCGAAAATTTAATGCTTCAAAACCTGGAGAAGTATGGTGTTCAGATATCACCTATATAGAAGTAAAATCTCGTTGGTTTTATTTAACTACGATAATCGATTTGTTTAATCGAGAAATAGTTGGTTGGGATCTAAGCGAAAGCCTAGAATCTAATTCACTAATAACCTGCTTTGATAATGCTTTCAATTTACACAAACCAGAGCCAGGTTGTATATTCCATTCTGACCGTGGCATACAGTTTGCATCTAGGGAGTTTCGAAGAAAATTACAGGAAAGTGAAATGAAGCAAAGTATGAGTAGAAAAGGCGATTGTTGGGACAATGCTGTAGCTGAATCCTTTTTTAAAATATTAAAGTCTGAATTGATAAGGCATGTAAGGTATGATGATATGAAACAAGCAAAACAAAGTTTATTCGAATATATTGAAATATTTTACAATAGGAAAAGAATTCATTCTACTTTAGGCTTTACTTCACCTAGCGAATTCAAAAAACTATATAAAATGCGAACTGCCTAATTTACTGTCCGAAAAAAAGGGGGAGTACCAAAAAGTCGTGGGCGATGCCAATTCGCATTAAGCATCTGAACACAAAAAAAGCGCCTCATAACGAAGCGCTTGCTTTATATATAATGACTGTCCTGGCAACGCCCTACTCTCCCATACAGCGAACCATATAGTACCATCGGCGATGAGGGTCTTGACTTCCGTGTTCGGGATGGGAACGGGTATTTCCCCCTCTCCAATATCACCAGGAATTCCATAGTCTGAGACTGCTTCCTTTTGGCAATACAATATTAGAAAATTTACTCGAAAAATTTGAACTAAAATAAAAAATTAACCGCCCAGAATGAACGAATCATTACAGCTATAAATACTAAGGTTGACATTGCTTCTCATTATAATTAAATGTGAACTTGTTTTTATGAAAAGAATAAATCATTTCAGTATCCTTATAATAATTCTTGCGAGTGGATTTGTTAATCTTTTGTCGAGTCAAGAATTAGTTTCCATTCCACAGCTAACTAGTCGCGTTGTTGATAATGCAGGTATCATATCACAAGCTAACAAGAGTTTGCTTGAGGATCGCTTAGCTACTCTGGAACGAGAGAAAGGTTCGCAGCTTGTGGTTTTGACTCTTCCATCTACTCAACCAGAAACTATTGAACAATTTTCTATACGAGTAGCTCAAAAATGGAAAATCGGACGTAAGGGTATTGATGATGGAGTCTTACTAATCGTTGCCAAAGAAGATAGAAAAGTACGTATTGAAGTGGGCTATGGGCTAGAAGGTGCAATTCCGGACGTGATTGCGAAAAGAATTCTAAATGAATTCATCCTCCCCTCTTTTCGAAAAGGAGAATTCGAACAAGGCATTCTCAATGGTTGCGAGTATATTGCAAAACTAATTCGTGGTGAATCATTACCAGCGGCAAAACCTAGTTCAGACACAGGCTTAGTCCGTGGTGTTAATGAAGATGATCAATGGATTTTTCATGCAATATTTATGGGAGTTGGAATACTATTTGGTTCTTTCGGAATTTTATTGAACTTAGGCGGATCCAAAAGACGAACCTTGATCCTTTTATTGATCGCAATACTATTAACTTCTATTCTCTCTCGCCTACTCAATTCCTGGGTAATGGCAACTTTTATTACTGGCATAATTAGTTTTATCACAGGAATTTTTATGATGATTTTTTCTGGAAAAAGACCAGGATTATTGGCTAATTCCGGATATTCAGGCGGATATGAAAGTAGTGGAGGATTTGGTGGCAGTTCATCTGGAGGAGGCGGAGGATTTAGTGGAGGCTTCAGTGGTGGCGGTGGTAGTTTTGGAGGAGGCGGTTCCTCAGGAAGTTGGTAAATAAATAATTTATTTCGTCTGATATTCTATAAATAGATCTCTTCATAACCAAATAATCGAATACTCTATCGTATTGATTCGTATTCGAAGTTTTATGATTGATCATTGAACATTTTAGGAACGATTTAATGCAAGCATTCTATATAAAATTTGTAACTCTAGCAAGCTTATTCTTACCGATGACGACCTGCAACTATATCTATGCACCTAATTCTATACGCGGAAGTGATGCCCTAGCAGAGCTTGAGGAAGCAAGAACGAATTCTGGAGGTCTGTCGTATGGAATCACAGTTTCCACACTTGATGTGAGCAGTACTTCGTTAGAAAATTTTGATTACTCAACTTGCTCACAGACCGATTCGATCGCAGTCACCGGGTCTTCTTCCAATACTTCTCCTACTTCCTTTACAATTTTGGAACCTTCTGCAGATGGTTCTCAAGCTATTGTAGATCTTGTCCTACCAGCAAATTCTGGAACTTACTATTTTCGCTCAGCTGGAGTGAATGTATCAACAACGCATTTAACAGGAAAACTTCTTAGTAATTCCAATTATACCTGTGTTTATTCCAATGAATCAGGCTGCTCGGGAAATTTTCCAACAAACTTAACAAACGCAAAACTAATTAGAAATACAACAGCAAGCATACTAGTTGAAAATGGACAATGTGTATCTATTCGTTGCGATAAATCGATAACCACATCAAATACGGAAACTTTGCGATTAAGAAATACAATCAATTCACTGACCACACCAGTTGCTAATCCTGGCTTTGATCCAAGGACTTATTTGATTGGACCCGAAATATTTAATAGCTTAACAGAGATTAATGAAGATCGATACTATACTCTAGATTCATTTAATAAGTGTAAAGAATCGGTTGAACTTGTAGGAATTTTGACTTTTTCCAGTATACAAGGATCTGTGCAGCAATTTCGAAATGAAAATGCTGTAGCAAATGAATGTTTAACTCCGCTTCCCAGTTTCGATAGTTCAACTTTGAATTTATTTGGAAGTGTGCTAGAAGGAGTTTTATGCGAAATGGAAGAAGTGGGAATCCTGGGAGTAATTTGATAATTTGGTAAAAATTCATTCTTTCTTTTCAGCAATTCAAATCAATTACGAATGATCAACTTGAATTGAATTGGTCTTCTGCTTTCGTGGTATTTACTTTTTTAGGTATGGATCGTTCACTGCTCATCAACCTGCATTCGATAAAAAGCATATTCTACTGAATTGATTTAATAATTTTAATAAAAAGTAGCCTTTAAAAAGGCTCAAATTAGTATCAATTGATTGTTACAATTTAGAATTATACAAAGAAATTAATAATTATTTCCAATAAAAAAGGATCGACATTTATCCGACTAATCATGATATGCTAAAACCCACCAATTTCATGGAGATTATTGTGAAAAAAATTCTATTTCTATTTACTATTTTAGTTAGCATTGGATGTGCTAACATCTATTCACCAACCGGAATAAAAGGCAGTGATGCCATCAAAGAGATTGAGGAAGCCCAGTCATCGGCAGGATTTCTCGCATTTCCTATTTTGTTATCTGGCATTTCTTCAACGAGCACATCTACAAGTTCAAATGTTACGTGTACAGCGGATGCTAATGCGATTTCTCCACTTGCGACAACGACATCTACAGCAAATTTTACGACACCAGGTATCAATGAAGCTACAGTAGATTTAACTACAACTGCATCAGGTGGCTATTTTCGTTCGCAGGCAATATCAGACACAGTTACTTTCTCATCTCCGATTAGCGCGAAAATAATTACTGGAACAGCATCCTGCCGATACTCAATTGGAACAGGATTTTGTGGAACTACCAATCTAACTTCCGTCTCTGCTGGCACTACCATCTCTAGCTCCTTTGCGGGATCGATTACTTCGACAAGCTCTAATTCTTGTCTTGCAATTTATTGCAATGGTGCGGCGACTGTTCGGTTGAAAAGACAATCGACCAGCACTACGTCGTCTGGAAGTACATTCAATTTTACAGGATTAATTCTCGGACCAGAAATTTTCAAATCTGTTGCGGGTATTGATGAAAGTAAATATTACAAAAAAGAATCGGTAGAAGAGTGTAAAAATTCAATCGTTTCGATTTCGGTTCTAAGTTCAGCTCTGCTCAGTGCAAGAATAAATCAGTTCTCGACTGATTCAACTGCAGCACAAGCATGCAATTCGAATAGTCCATCGTTTGCAGATATCAATCTTCCTGCTTTCTCAACTGAAATTCTGCAGGGTGAGTCTTGCAAACTTGAAGAAGTTGGTTTCTTAGGTGTAATATAAATCTTTCGATTTAGATCTTGATTCCCAGTTTGTCTTGAACAAACTGGGATCATGCCACTAGTTATTTTATTAACTTTCTTTTTATTTTTCTCCCCTTCGCAATCGGTTTCTGCGCAAACTACTACCATCAACACAACTCTAACTGAACCAAACCAAATTCGGGAATTCATGGATTCAACGGAACGCATTAGATGTATCTGCCTGCCCTCCCTACCTATTCAAGGTTGCTCTTACAATATGTGCATTGTGTCCAGTTATCTCAAAACATTGATCGAAAATAGAATTCGATTGGGTGAAACTTCGAATGAGATCGTTGCTAAATTTGAGAATGGATTTGGTGATGATATTCGATCGGATTCGGTTTTTATCCACTTTGAGAAAGAAGGCAACGAAAGGATGCTCAATGGCTTATTGTATGGCTTCGGAGCTAAGATTCAGGCAAAACCCGATTCCACTTGGATCAATTTATCCTTAGCTGGATTGGGACTGTTGGCTCTCATTGGCATTGGATTCTATGTAGTTCAGAGAAAAAAATCTAAATCAAATATCTCGTCCTCTACTGCAAAAACCGATCAACAAATGCTTGATCTTGAAAAAAAATATCTATCCGAACTATAATAAATATTAATGGCAGATATGGATGAGTCACTGAATGTTTTGGGTAAACCTCTTGAACCATGTTCTCTAGATCCTCTGACTGGATTTTTTAGAAATGGATGCTGCGATACTTCGAATGAAGATTTCGGAAGTCATACAATTTGTACTCGCGTTACAGAAGACTTTCTTATTTTTTCTGCATCTGCTGGGAACGATCTGTCAACGCCTAGACCAGAATGGGGTTTCGCTGGACTTAAGCCCGGCGACCAATGGTGTCTATGCGCATCCAGATGGCTCGAAGCTTACCGAGGTGGTTTTCCACCCATGGTTGTTTTGCAATCAACTCACAAGCGAGCACTAGAAATAGTACCGCTGGAAGTTTTAGAAAGATTTGCTTTAGACGGTGAGGACTGAGAGTTTAATTTTTAATTTTCTTTTCTTGAAATAAGTTAACTTGTCGGGACGGTATTTACCTAGATCCAATTCTAGCACTTGTCCGTCTTGCCAATGTTTGGGTAAGAGATCAATGATTAGATTTCTAGAACTCTTGTAGGATCCACTCCCTCCACAAGCTCCGCAATGTAGATCAGAGCCCATACAGTCTGGACACATCACTCTCACAGTTAATGGAATCTGGGCTCGAATGACTTGAGTCACTTCTTTATTTAAGATTTTCAACTCGACATCATGATTGATTCCCGTCCACTTTCGACGATCTTTCATCCTATAACCTTTTCGCATTAAACCAATTTTAGAATATTCTGTTAAGGAATGAGAGAACACAACTCGAGCACTCGGCAATTCGTAGACCGATCTCTTTTGAATCTCTTTCTGAATAGGATTGTCTTTGTCAAAGCTTAGTGATGCATATGCATAATCGTAGATTTTGCGATCCCTGTCAGAAGTTAAAACTTGATACGCTCTAAGTAATTTCTGAAACGCTAATTTTGATCCGGTTGCCGGATTGTCGGGATGAAAAGTTTTCGCAAGCCCACGAAATCTTTTCTTAATTTCTTCAGAGCTTGCACCATAGCGAAGGCCTAGACAACTGTAGTAGTCTGGGAATCCTTCGCTGGGATTCATTAATATTCCTGGTATTGACCGGATGTGTTCATTTCGTCCTTTATAAAACGAATATCTTCCACAAGTCCTTTGCCCTTCGCATCAATATAACGATCAATGGATGTTATGATTTCATGAAGTTTAGTTCTGTACAATTTTGCTAGACCCACTCTCTGCAAAGGTTCATATACATCTTTTAAAGGAAATTCTTTCAGAACTTCACCGGAAGGTGATATTTTCTTAATCGATATCTGAAACCCAGACCAATCGGCATCACCCGCTTTGTTTTTGATCTGCATGATCTGAGTGTACGGTTGTTCCATGTATTTGGTTGTTCGAGATTTGCGAGTAAGGAGTTCAACTGAGTTCAAATTGTATTCGGATCCACCACCTGTCACACCTAGGACGAACTGATGATTTACAATATAACGATTTTTGGTTGGATATTCGTACTGAACTCGGGAATACGATGCTTGAACGTATTTTCCATCACTCAATTTTTTCTCTTGGGACAGAAATGTCAGTCTCTTGCCTATATCTTTATGCAAGAGATCAATATCCTTTTGGATACTTTCCATATTCTTTTTCTGACCTGGACTCAGCTCTGGGATAGGCTTCAATCCTCCATACGTCGGGTCGATCTCCAGCTCTTGCGCGAATACCCCCGAATTACCTAATAGGAGGATGGTGAGGAATATTCTATAGATCATAACTTTCTCCGTGACTAACCTTATCATTATTTTCGACATCCAGCAACCGAAAAATAAATTTTGGTGGTCAAGCTTTTTCCCTTTTTTCATACTAGGCAAAAGAAAGGACCTCCCATCCACCAATGGAAATAGATCTTAAGAAAACTGGCAATACTGTAATCATCAATATATCTGGATCTCTAGACATTTACACGTCTCTTGATTTCAAAACCTTCCTCGAAGCCAATGTGAAAGAAGGCGATTCTAACCTCCATGTCCTGGTTAACTTAGAAAAGTTGAACTATATTGACTCTTCTGGAATTGGAATGCTAATCAAGCAATTGAATTATGTCCAGGAACTAAAAGGTAAATTCTCAATTGCTAATATGAAACCTGCGATTGAAAAGGTTTTCAAGGTAGCAGGATTGACTTCTTATTTCCACACAATTGGAGAAGAAGAATTCAAGGCGCAGTATTCTTCTTAATCAGGAAATTATTTAATTCTAAATCGGTTTTTCAGAAAGAAAAGCGTCCCAGATTCCCCAATACCTACCTTTTGCAATGGGTCCAACCGGCTCCAAACGTATTAAGATTCTGCTATCACTATACTCACTTGGATCAAGCCATATCCGAACGGGATTCTGGAAATTTAGACTACGTCCCACCTCTAGAACCTCTCGCAATTTCCCATTCACATAAATTCTAAGAACACGCGGAAGAAGAGGACGCCGGGCTCCAGGATTGTATTTTGTAAATTCTAAATAGAGATAGGTTCCCGTTTTCGATTCAGGATCTTTCTGCATGAGAAATTCATATCCTTCTTCTGGAATCATTCGACAAATATGATTACGAAGTCCCATCCAACCTTGATCCTGATCAATGGACCAGCCTTGGTAATTAGCCCACACTTCTAGCTCAGAGTAGGTGGCAAAATTCTCTGAACCCTTTTCTACTCCAAAGTTTATAAAATCTGGAAATTTTGATTTTTCATCTGCGAAACTTGTAGTAGTGTGGATAAAAAGAATCAAAATACAAATCCAGTGAAACATAGTTTTATTATCGGATTTGATATGAATAGATTGGAGTATATTTGAAAGGGTTTGTTATTACATTAGGAAATTTTGATGGAGCACATAAAGGACACCAGGCACTTTTTGCAAAAACTCTAGAAATTTCTAACAAATTTGACTTACCTTCTATGGCGATTAGTTACCATCCTAATCCTGCAATCGTTCTTGGCAAAAAATCCAATTTCACTTATCTACAAAGTCTTGAAGATCGCAAGAATGATATTCTAAAATCTGGATTGAGCCGAGTTGAAGTCCTTCCTTTTACAGAAGAATTGGCTTCGATGGAAGCAGAAGATTTTCTTGAGACAATTCTAATCAACAAATTTCAAGCAAAACATATCATCATAGGTTTCAACCACTGCTTTGGACGAGAACGTAGAGGAAATTTTGAGTTATTGAAGAAGTATGAAACTGTATATGATTACAAAGTCTATGAAGTCGAACCAGTTTATTCTGGTGATGACAAAATTTCTAGCTCTCTGATTCGCAGGTTTTTACAAGAAGGTATTATATTATCAGCTAATCTATGCTTGGGTAAATTTTTTAATATTTCGGGTACGGTAGTTGAAGGAAGAAAAGAGGGGCGAACCATTGGCTTCCCAACTGCGAATATTTTAATCCCAGCGGATTTGGTTTTTCCTGGACTCGGTGTGTATGCAACTCTTACTAACGGAATGCCTTCGATGACCAATGTTGGTGGCAAACCCACTTTCGGCGATGACAGAATCAGTATAGAATCTCATATTTTGAATTGGTCAGGGGATTTGTATGGACAATCCGTTCGCCTAGAATTTGTTGAGAAAATACGTGATGTCCAAAAATTTGCAAGCATTGATGATCTTAAAGCACAACTCACAAAAGATGCAATCACATCACATAGAATTCTGGACAATTAAAATCTAAATTATCTATCCAAACCTGTACCCAAAACTAGGATACAGGAGTCTCAACTAGTTCAATAATTCTCTCTAGAAATGGATGAAAGCCATCTAGCAGCTCGGGCAATTCATACTCCAAAATATCTCCTGCAAGTACGATATCACCTTTTTCTAGAGCGAGTGCGATATGTGAGAGACATTCATTCATTCCTTTATTGAAGCTTGCAAGTTCTTGATCTCCGACTTTCACTGTCTCTAGATTGAGATGAGGATAAGAATTTCTTAAGCTAATCAAAGCTGTTAGAAGTGTGTTCAATTTGTTCACTGAGTTGGAAAGAAATTCCGAACCAATATGATCTTTTCCAGATTGAAAATTCTCATTGATTTGTCTGAATTCTGATTTGATTTTATCAAGGTTAAATGTATATTCCTTAACGATATCAAGTAACTTATCGTTATCCAAGTCCAGGATAGCCGTTCTGTTACGTAGATCTAAAATAAACAATTTAAGATCGCGCAAATCTTCCAAGAATGTATCGATAGCTGTAACAGACTCAAGATGAGTTACAGTTTTGTGCAGAGTTTCCAAAATTTCTTCAACATTTTTGCCTTTTCCCATCGGGCGAATGGTATTGAGCTTTAGCTTGAGAAGTTTTTTGGCAGAGGAAAGGATGGAGTCAATCCAAATGATTCCTTCGCTAAGATCCCTTGTCTCATTCTCGGTAAGGGAATCTCTACCGATCAAAGTAGAACCAATAGAGTCCACATATCGATCCAACTCTTCTAGGCTTGATTGGAGTACATCGATTTCTTCACCGATGATAAAATCCAATCTTTTGACATCATGAAATCCTAGCTCACCCATTTCAGAAGTTCCGTAGTCTTTGCCATCCGCAAAACAAGATACCACATATTTTCCGTTAGTTTCTACCCATTTAGAAACGCCTTGGTAGACTTCACCGACGGTTTTTTCTTTTTCAAGATTGATATCCAATTTATGGTCGTTTACGAATATTAACATAGCTTACTCCTGTTATTTGCGCTTATTGCGCCCCTCTAAGATTATTATTGAGGTAGTTGCCGATTGATTTGTTTCGACCAACTCCCTGCTCCATATACAAAAACCTTTGCTTTAGCTTGCCTTCGTATGCTAAGATATGTGCTTCTTGGTTCTTTATCTTCTTTTTATTATCGGATATATTGTCTTCTAGCAACTGAATCTTTGAATTTACGATTCCACCAGTGAATTGGTTGTATGGTTTCAAATGTTCCACAATACGATAACCAACTCCTTCATCAGAAACCGCATCGGAATTCAAATCAGACGCAAATAGTTCTTTTACAGCTTCCGGATTCTCATTGAGAGCTCGATTCAACAGATCTTCGTCAATCTGAAGAAGTCCATCTTGCATTTTCTCCCACGATGTACCAATCTGTCCGGTTGAAATACCAATTTCTGCAAGAGTTCGAAATCCTTTCTCTTGTTTGTTCGGATAGGCACCACTGATGATAGTTTTAAGTCCAGATGTAAGTCGAAGAACAGCATTGTCTCCAGCAAGAAGTCCAGTTTTTTCTTTGTTCTTCCAGAAATCTTTTCCGATGTCGGCTTTTCTATCGTTGTCTGCTGCAAAATCCTTATCAGATATTTTGCCATCACGATCAACTGCTGTAATTTCTTTCGAGAATAAAATCAATTCATTGTAAGACTTAACAAAAGATTTAATCAGCTCTTTTCCTTTGTCTGTTTCAGGTTCGATATCAAAAGTAATCGGTTTCTCTGTAACTTTGAGTAAATTCAAAGAAACACTTTCCAAAACATCATTGAGACCTTCATTCTTGTCTCGACTGATCTCAACTCCGTCGATCTTAAACTTTGCATCTTTTGCTTCTGCAATATTTTGAATAGGCTCAGCACCTTTCCATTCAGGTTGAGAAACCAATTCCAGTTTGGAAATAAATATTGATTCTTCCCCTGAATTTGTAATTACTACTTTCTGAATCGCCTTGCCTTTCAGACTATCATCAAGTTTCCAAACATATCCTTCGTCTGTTGGAAAAATCGATGCGTTCTTATAACGCTCTTCCTCTCCAACTTTATAATAGATCCCAACATCCAATCTTGGTGGCTTAGATTCACCGTTCAATTGAAATCGTAAATAATCATCTTCTTGAGGTTTGGTTTCTGTGATTAAAAAAGAATAAGCCGTTAGAGTTTTGAGTTCAATTCCAGTTTCCGATTGAATAGGATTGTATGCCGGCTGAATATTGTTTTCAAATTTTTCAGATTGAAATGCATCTGTTTTTGTAATATCTAAATTGACTGCGAGAGTTTTTGCTTCCGGAGGCGGAGTGTATTCACCAACCAGTCCTCCTTGGAATAAAATACCATCTGGATCCATAAATTTCAATTTAGATTTGATACCAGACTTGGTTGCAGTAAGACTTAAAATTCCTTCTTCGGGATTTACTCGAATCAAGTGCGTGTTTGCAATGGATGCAGCCGAATTCTTGATAAGATTCGTTAGATCATTTAAGCTTCCACCAGTGAATTCCAATTCGATTTTTTCTTTTCCAGATACAATGGCAAATTTCCCAGCCTTGATCTTAGTCTCCAAATCTGTCTGCTTACCAGTTACTTGGTGCTTGGTTGCAAGTTCTATGATTTCAATGGATTTTTTTCCAGCTTTTGCGCCACGGGTCGCCTCACCGCTAAGAACTCCTTCTTCAGATGGAACAATTTTTTTGGTGGCAAGTGGAGATGTAAAAGTTGTAAGATTACGAGTTTTGGAATTGAGATCATTGGTTTTGTTCTTCATTTCCGTCCAAGCTTCAGCTTGCGCTTTGGAATAGAGATTTTCCATCTCCCATCTTTTGATGGGTTTTTTCTCCAGCTCTACGAGTTGCTTAACTATGTCGTTTGTGTTCTGTCCTGAGGCCATTCCTGGCATAGTGAATGCTGGCATTCTGTATTCCTCCGTTGTAATCTCTTTTTAATCTTCGTCGGCTCAAGAAAAAATATTAGGTATTTACAGATTTTTTTGACCTCGAAGACTGTATTCATGACTCAAATTGACATTTCAAACCCGGAAATCTTCTTTGATAGAGAATTGTCCTGGGTTGATTTCAACAACAGGGTATTGGAAGAGGCGCAAAACCAATCCAATCCCTTGCTAGAAAGACTCAAGTTCCTCTGTATTACAGAGACGAATTTGGATGAATTTTTCATGGTTCGTGTTGCCGGACTACTCAACGTTAGGCAGAGTGGTGCAGAAGAAAGATCCTTAAGTGGTCATAGCACATCTGAAATTCTGCAAACTCTCTCTAAGAAAGTATCTGAATTCGTGAACACTCAGTATGCAACTCTCGGCGAGATTATGGGACAACTTCGTAATGAAGGCATCATCATCCAAAACTCCGAAGAATTAACCGCTGATGAGATCAAGCTAGTTCGCGATTATTATAAAAAGGACGTATCATCCATTCTTACACCGTTAGCAATTGATACTTCTCATCCATTTCCGCATATTCTAAATAAGACATTGAATCTTGCCATACTACTAACCTCCGATGATGACAAGAGCAAAAGAGAAATTTTTGCCGTTGTGCAAGTGCCAAGCGTTCTACCTAGATTTCTTGCTCTGCCCGATCGTGGTGAAGAAAAAAGATTTTTCCCACTTGAAGAAATCATCAAGTTACATCTCTCCGATTTATTTCATGGTATGAAGGTAAAAGAAATTCATCCTTTCCGAATTATAAGAGATGCGGATATATCAATAAACGAAGAAGAGACTGCATCCGATTTATTAACCTCTATGAAGAATGAGTTGAAGAATCGAATGTGGGGTGATGCGATTCGCCTCGACCTCATGAAAGGATCGGGAAGAATACGAGAAGTCTTAAAAGAGTTACTTGAGTTACAAGAGTACCAATTGTACGAAGTAGATGGACCACTCAACCTCAATGATCTAATGTATTTTTATAATCTAGATAAAACATCTACGGCAAATTTAAAATTCACCTTTCCTCAACCGAAAGCTGGATTCTACGGCAAGAGTATTGATAATATCTTCCAAAGCATTCGTAAGGGTGATAAATTATTGCATCATCCTTACGAGAGTTTTAAGTCCATCGAAGATATGTTAAAAAAAGCAAGTGCTGATAACAAAGTACTTGCGATCAAGATGACTCTTTATAGGACCAGTGGCGATAGTCCGATCATACAATATTTATCAGAAGCTGCAGAAAATGGTAAGCAAGTAACCGTACTTGTTGAACTAAAGGCTCGCTTTGATGAAGAAAGAAATATTCGCTGGGCGAAAAAACTAGAAGATTCTGGTGTGCATGTTGTGTATGGAGTAGTCGGACTTAAGATTCACTGCAAGATGTTACTTATCGTACGCAAAGAAGATGATAAACTCAATCGCTATGTTCATCTTGGTACAGGTAACTACAATTCTACAACAGCAAGATTCTATACGGATTTGAGTTTGTTTACGAACAACACTGAGATAACAGAAGAAGTTGCACTACTCTTCAATGTGATAACAAGCAATGCAAAAATGCCGCAAACGAATCATATCTATGCAGCTCCTCTTTATCTAAAAGAGAAATTTATTGAGCTCATTGAAGAGGAAGCGAGCTTTGCATTGTCGGGTAAAAAAGCACATATTATTTTCAAAATGAATTCTCTTGTTGATCCAGATATCATCATCTCTTTGTACAAGGCAAGTCAAGCGGGCGTGCAAATTGATCTAATCATAAGAGGGATTTGTTGCCTTAAGCCGGGTATACCTGGTATATCGGAGAATATTCGAGTAAGATCCATAATTGGAAGATACCTCGAGCATTCTCGGGTTTACTATTTTGGCAATAATGGTAAATCAAAATATTTCTTGGCGTCGGCTGATTGTATGCCCCGAAATTTTTTGCGAAGGATTGAAGTAATGTTTCCCATCTTAGAAGAAAAGAATCGAGAAAAGATTGATAAAATTTTACAACTTCAACTTACCGATAATACCTCAGCTCGAGTATTACAAGCTGACGGAAATTATGTAAAACTAGAACCCGTAAACGATGAACCAGCAATCAATGCACAGGTGGACATGGCGAATTTATGACAGATTTAAATACACAAAAGAAAGAACTGACCACACTAATAGGTGATAATAAAGTATTTATTAAAAATGATGGGAATATAGATTCCAACTCATGGAATGCGTTTGGATTAGACAGAACAAAAACCTATCAGCCAAATTATGATATTCTGGTATTTCCAGAAACGACGGAAGAAGTTGCATCTATTGTAAGTTATGCTTACGCTAACAATCTAGCGATCGTTCCTTCAGGCGGAAGAACCGGTTATGCTGGAGGCGCTGTCGCAAAAAATGGTGAAATTGTTATTTCGCTGAATAAAATGAACAAAGTGGTAGATTTTGATCCGTTCCTTGGATCAATCACAGTTCAATCGGGAATGGTTACCAAAACCTTACACAAGGAAGCAGAAGAAAGAGGATTCTATTATCCCGTCGATTTCGCTGCAACTGGTTCATCCCATATTGGCGGCAATATTGCTACCAATGCTGGTGGCGTTCGAGTTGTTCGGTATGGACTAGTTCGAGACTGGGTTTTAGGTTTAACGGTCGTTACAGGGACAGGTGAAATACTGCGTTTCAATGGTGAAGTTCTAAAAAACAATACAGGCTATGATCTCAAGCATTTATTTATAGGAAGCGAAGGAACTCTTGGGATTATAACAGATTGTACGCTTAAGCTCACTACTCCACCAAAAGATATTCGTGTGATCCTTGTCGCTGTTCCTGATTTTCGTTCCATTTTGGAGATCTTCAAAAAAACCCATGACTCTCCCTTGCCTTTACTCGCCTTTGAATTCTTTACTGAGTTTTGCTTAGAAAAAGTCAAGGAGCACTTGAGTGTTCCATCTCCCTTTGGAGATTCATCACCTTATTATGTTTTGATGGAATATGAGATGAATCAAGCAGAAGATGAGGACAAATTGTTCGCAATTCTCGAGAATATTACAAACGAAGAATTGATTCTTGATGGTAGTATAGCTCAGAATTCAAGACAGAACGAAACATTCTGGAAGTATCGCGAAGGAATCTCGGAGAGTCTATCTCTTCACCATTCAGTTCATAAGAATGATATTTCTCTTCCTCTTCGAAATATGGAAGCATTTATAACTGAAATGGAGACCCTGCTAAATAGCAAGTATCCTGGTTTTCAGATTGCATTATTTGGTCATGTAGGAGATGGCAACCTACATTTGAATATACTAAAACCGCATGATATGGATGATGCTGAGTTTTACAAACAATGTAAGTCAGTAGATCCGGATATGTTTACATTGATTCAGAAATATCATGGTTCAATATCTGCCGAGCATGGAATAGGACTCTTAAAAAAAGAATTCCTCAATTATTCAAGAAGCGAATCAGAAATCGCTGCAATGAAAGGAATCAAATTGATTTTTGATCCAAAAGGAATTATGAATCCAGGGAAACTTTTTTAAGAAAATAATTTTATGACTAAGAAAACTGCACCTAAGAAAAAGAAAAAAACAACCGGCGAAATTAAAGAGCCCAAACCAAAAAAGCCGGAACAACATAGACTCGAACTCAGAAATACTAGACCCAGTGATTACAACGATGTTCGTAAGATTATGGAATCGGTTTATTCTTCGGCTTTTGATGGGGCATGGACTCAGGAAGAATTTGAAACCCAGATCACTTTATTTCCAGAAGGACAGATTTGTATCGAAGACAATGGCACTGTGGTTGCAGCTGCGATTTCCATGGTTGTAGATTATAGCAAACACGGAGACCGACATACGTATAAATCAATCACTGGCGGAGGCAAAATTCCAAATCATGATCCAAATGGGGACACTTTGTACGGTGTGGATGTGTTTGTTCATCCCAAAAAACATGGACTTAGACTGGGCAGAAGACTCTATGATGCAAGAAAAGAAGTCTGTGAGAAACTCAACTTACGAAGAATCATAATCGGCGGTTGGATGCCTGGTTACAAAGCTTATGAGGGTGAGATGAATCCTCAGAAATATGTCCAATTGGTTAGCCAGAAAGAATTACACGATCCTGTTTTGAGCTTTCAATTGGGAAATGATTTCCATGTTCGAAAAATCGTTACAAACTATTTTCCAGATAACAAAGGTTATAGTTCATTTGCAACTGTTCTAGAATGGATAAATATTTACTATCAGGATGAAGAAAAACTTATCGGCGGAGCTAAGTCCGTAATTCGTGTTGGAGTTGTTCAATGGCAAATGCGCGCAGTGAAATCTTTTGATGAAATGAAACAACAAGTAGAGTTTTTCGTCGATACTGTATCGGGATACAACGCCGATTTTGTTGTTTTTCCTGAATTTTTCTATGCTCCCTTACTCACCCAATTCAACAAAATGAATTCTTCTTCTGCTGTTCGTGCTTTGGCGGACTTTACAGAACAAATGAGAAATGAGTTTGTTAACATGGCTGTTTCTTATAATATCAATATAATTGCTGGATCCATGTTTGAATACCAAGATCATATTTTGCGAAATGTTGCTTATCTCTGCCGTCGGGATGGAACATTTGATTCCCAGTATAAATTGCATCCAACTCCCGATGAAGTTTCCTATTGGGGAGTAACTGGCGGAGATAGCCTCAAAGTATTTGAAACAGATGCGGGCAGAATTGGAATATTAGTATGTTATGATGTGGAATTTCCAGAGCTACCCCGAATTCTTGCAGAACGTGGAATCGACATGCTTTTTGTTCCTTACTATACAGACACTAAGAATGGATATTTGAGAGTCCGTCACTGCGCACAAGCCCGAGCTGTAGAGAATGAAATCTATGTTGTTATCTCAGGCTCAGTAGGCAACTTACCGAATGTGGAAAATATGGACATTCAGTACGCCCAATCTGCAGTTTTCACGCCTTGCGATTTTTCCTTTCCACCTGAAGGCATAGCAGCTGAGGCAACACCTAACACAGAAATGACTCTAATCGCAGATTTAGATTTGGATCTTTTGAAAGAAGTACGCCGACAAGGATCAGTTCGAAATATGCGTGATAGAAGATTGGATTTGTTTCGCTTAGATTGGCTTGGCAAACCCAGCTAAATCCATTATTTACTATCCAGTCGATATTAAAAAAACACTTGAGTTAATTAAAATAACCTACATTGAATCATTTTTTTTAGAATTGGTTTCAAATTGCAAGAAGTTTGTCAAAAATAACTTGCCTAAGCTACAAGTTGGATTTATACTTATCCAGCCTGATCACTTAGATATGAAAATTGATCCAATTCTAAATACAATCTTTGATGAATCCTTGGACTTCGTGTGCTTCGTCGATTTAAAAGGCAAATTTATTTGGTGCAATGGATCTTTTTGTGAGCTTATGGGAATCGAACGAAGCGATATTCTCACGATGAGTTTTGCTTCAACGATCTCAATAGAAGATGGGTTGGCAAATAAGGAAGATTTGTTCAGTTCGATCGATCAACTCTCAGGCACAAAATTCTCTTGTTCACACGAAAGCAGACGAAAAACCCAGATTGTCCTAGAATGGAAGTCAGTCTGGATTCAGGATCATCAGTTTTTCGTATTAATTTCAAAAAATAATATTGAGATCAATACTATAAAAAAACTAGATATTTTAGAACGAAAAACTATTGAAGAATCCATGAATCCTAATCTGGGTTTAGCGGAATTAATTTCAATTTACACGACTGGACTCGAAAATATTTTTCCTGATTTACTAACATCCGTACTTACCGTACGAGATAATAAAATATGGAATCTAACTTCTCATTCTCTTCCTGACGAATACTTGCAAGCAATTAATGGTCAAGAAATTGGTGAATACACTGGTTCCTGTGGGACAGCGGCATTTACACGTAAAAGAGTGATTGTTGACGATATTAGCATTGATTCAAGATGGAAGAAATATAAAGAATTTGCACTCAAAAATAAATTAGCTGCTTGCTGGTCTCAACCAATTTTCAATAGACAAGGAGATGTAATTGCAACATTTGCAAATTATTACAGAGTTCAAAAATCGCCATCTCAATTAGAGCTGGACATATTCGAGAAGTCATCTTCCTTAATTGGACTTCTCATTGAAAATTTCAAAAAACGAAACGAATTGTACGTAAGCAATGAAAGATTTGATTATATAAATCGTGCGACAAGGGATGCAATTTACGAATGGGATATTCAGAATGATCACCTAAAATGGGGAGAAAGTTTTGAGAAATTATTTGGATATTCACCAAGCGATTATCCGTTGTCTTTAAGCAGGTGGTACAATTTAGTTCACCCTTTGGATTATGATTTAGTTCAATTGTCTCTACAAAATTTTCTAAATGATCCGTATGTGAACCGATGGACTGAGCAATACAGATTAAGAAAAGCAGACGGAATCTACTCATATGTTGAAGAAAACGGCTATGTTATTCGAGATGAGAATAATAAAGCCAAAACAATGTACGGAGTTCTAAGGGATATAACTTCCACAAAAAACATCGAACTTCACAAGAAACTTCTTACTAAAATTACAGAGATCTTTACAATAAAAGAATCTTTAAAAGACGTTCTTAACTTTGCTTTAGATGAACTAATATCAATGGGAGATTTTCAATTAGCGGAAGTTTGGTTAGTTAAATCCAACAACAATAGCATACTTCTTAAATCTAAATCTTTCAAAAACAAATCTTTTGAAGAGTTTTATACGGGAGAAGATTCCCGAACATCTTTTAACTATGATGAAGGTTTGCCTGGCAAAATCTGGAAAAACAAAAAAATGGAAATCTGGGATGATCTCCAAAATAACGAAGATTTTCTTCGCAAAAAAAGTGCATCCAATGTCAAATTGCAATCTGCCCTTGGAATTCCTCTCGTAGCAAATGACAATGTTATAGGAGTTCTTGTTATAGCAAGCCTCCAATCCAAAACAGAAATGTTAAATTTTACCAAAGCATTCTCAGGATTGGAAACTTTTCTCGGAGCTGAAATCAAACGAAAGCAATTGGAAGAAGAACTGAGCCAATTTTTTGAGTACTCTCCAGAAGGACTCGTTATTACCGGACCCGAACATCATTTTCGAAAAGTAAATCCTGCCTTTGCGAATCTTCTAGGATATACCCAAGAAGAAATGACCAGTATTCCTTTCACAGAATTTATACATCCTGATGATCTAATAGCTACAAATTCAGAATATTCGGATACTCTTGATAAGAATAAAGTTACAGAAAGTTTCGTGAACCGCTACCGAACCAAGTCAGGACAATGGCGTTGGATATCTTGGTCATCATCAAAAATATTCGGTGAAGATCGATTATTCTATGGATTTGGAAGAGATATAACTAAAGAAAAAAAATTACAATCACTGTTGGATGCTGCCACATCAATCGCAAGAATCGGAGCATGGGAATACGACTTGATTACAAATCAAATGACTTGGTCCGATATTACAAAACAAATCCATGAGGTTCCACTAAGCTTCGAGCCTAATATTGAAGATTCAATAAACTTTTATAGAGAAGACAAGCGTGAAGAAATTCGAAAGATCGTTGAAGAATCTAAGATTACTGGAGAGCCAATTGATTTCGAGATGCCGATCATCACTGCGAAAGGGAACGAATTATGGATTAGAGCCATGGCTAAAATGGAAGTCCACGATGGGAAAACAATCAGAATGTATGGTAGTGTTCAAGACATTCATGAGAAGAAAACCATTGAAAAACAACTTAGAAAGAAATCCCTGTTTCTTGCAACCATTTCTGAAATAAATTCTTTACTTCTTACTGCGGATGGCTGGCTTGAAGCTATTTATCAATCCATCAATCGAATTTCAGAAATTTTAAATTCCACAGCAATCTATCTATTTGATTTCAATAGAAATTTAGATGGTACCTACTCTTTAATAAGGAGAATCGAAAATAATCGAGGAGATTCCACATTAAATTCTTCTTTTTTCAATGATTTTCCATTGGAACAAATTTTTCAAAACATTGATAACAGCTTAGATAACAAAGTATATGTTATAAATGTTAATGAATGCGAAGATATTGAAATAAAGCAAACTCTACTTGACAATCAAATATTATCCATCTGTATCGCGCCATTATTTGATGGCAAATTAATATCAGGGTTCATAAGTATTATTGAATGTCATAACGAATTCTTATGGAACTCAGAAGAAATTGAATTTATCGGAACATTGGCATCCAATTTTTCTTCTGCAATCGAGAAAAATCATGCCAAAAATTCTCTATTGAATAAAACGAAACTTTTAGAAATCAATTCTGAAGTTGTAGAATTTCTTTTAGAGGATGATGACTGGAAAAAGGCTCTTCCTGAATGTTTAGAAAAAATGGGTGTCGCTATTGATGCTGATCGATCCTATTTTTTCCAAAATTTCATTAATCCCTCAACTAAAGAACTTTATACGAGTCTTGACTTTGAATGGACCAATGGAAAAGTATCTGTCGAAATTGATAATCCCGACTACAAAGCTATCCGACTAGATGACCATCCTGTATTCTTGGAACTTGCGCTAAAAGGCAAAGAATTTATGTACTTGACATCTGAATTGGAAGGCGCGACTAGAGATATATTACTTGAACAGAATATTCAATCCATCTTACATATACCCGTTATGGTATTTGGAAATTTTTTCGGCTATATCGGATTTGATGATTGTTATAGAGAAAAGCGATGGAACGATGAAGAAATATCTTTTGTCAAAACACTCGCAAGTAATTTATCATCCGCTATAGAAAGGTCATTTCGAAACAATCAAATCAAAGAAGCGTTAGATGAGAAAAACTCAATACTCGAACGTATCACAGAAGCATTCTTCGCAGTTGATAATAATTGGGTTGTCATTTATTGGAACAATGTTGCAGAAAAAGTCCTTAATAAAAAAAAGTCTGACATTCTAGGCAAAAATCTTTGGGAAGTATTCAGTGATGCGAAATCTCTTCCTTCTTATGCTAACTACAATCATGCGCTTAGAACTGGTGAGACTATTCATTTTGAAGATTATTATAAACCAGTAGATCGCTGGTTCGGGATTAGCGCCTATCCGTCTCCAACTGGTTTATCTGTTTATTTCAAGGATATAACAATTAAAAAGATGGCTGATGAAGAAATTCAGCTCGCAAATGAAAGATTCGAAAATGTAACCCAAGCAACCAATGATGCAATCTGGGACTGGGATATTGTTAAAGGTACTTTATATTGGGGAGCCGGATTTACGGAATTGTTTGGATATTCCAATCAAACTATTATGCTTAATTTAAATAAATGGACTGAAAATGTTCATCCCGATGATCTCGATCCAGTTTTAAAAGAAATAATGGCAAGCATAGAAAATCCGAATATTTTTAAAACAAGGCAAGAATACAGATTTAGAAAATCTGATAATTCCTTTGCTTATATAATAGATCGAGGAATACTGATTAGAGATAAAAATGGTAAAGCAGTTCGAATGGTTGGTGCTATGACCGATATATCTTATCGCAAAGACTATGAGCTGTCCTTGAAATCACTCAATGAAGAACTAGAAAAACATACAAGGGAATTGGAAATATCAAATAGAGAGTTGGAGCAATTTGCTTATGTAGCATCGCATGACTTGCAAGAACCTCTTCGAATGGTTACAAGTTTTCTTACACAGTTAGAAAAAAAATACAAAGACGTATTGGATGAAAAAGCTCAAACCTATATAAATTTTGCAGTCGATGGAGCATTTCGAATGCGTCAAATTATTCTGGATCTTCTTGATTTTTCTCGTGTTGGAGAATTCTATGAAGAAAAGGAATTAATGGATATATCAGACATTGTAGATGAGGCCTGTCACTTTCAGAGGAGATTGGTTGAGAAATATTCAATTAAGATAATTAAAAATAAATTGCCTAAAATAAATAATCATAAAACTCCTGTTTTACAGATTTTTCAAAATTTGATAAGCAATGCGATAAAATATTCAAAAAAAGATGTGATTTCAACAATCGAAATAAGTCACAAATCTCTTGGAAATTTTTGGCAATTTTCAGTAAAGGACAATGGCATAGGAATTGAAGAAGAGTATTTTGAAAAAATATTTATAATATTTCAAAGACTCCATGCAAGAGAAGAATATGGTGGGACAGGAATGGGGCTTTCAATTGTGAAAAAAATTGTTGAGAACCTGGGTGGCAAGATCTGGGTTGAGTCGATTAAAGATCATGGATCTACTTTTCATTTCACTATAGCTAAATAAAATGTCTCAAAACCACAAATCATTTATTATTAGAATCAATCCAAAGATACTAGGGATATTTGTTTTTTCTTTTTTTTCAATTCTATCAATTTTTATTACAGAACGTATCTATGAAATTGAAAAAAAAAGAGAATTTTTACAAGTTGAGCATGAAGCAATTCTTTTCAAAAAACAACTAGAGTCTTCGCTCAATCATAGCATAACAGCAACGAAAGTAATTTCATTCTTTGCGAAAAAATTTATTTCCTCTGAAGAATTTGCAAAAATCAGTAAGGAACTTTTAGCACAGAATCCATTTATTGATGCCATTCAGCTAGTTGAAGGTTCAACAATTATTCATACTTACCCATTGACGGGCAATGAAATCACGATTGGTTATGATATAAGAAATGAAGATATTCATATAAATGAAGCTATGAAAGCTAAGAGCCGACAAGAATTGTATTTCGAAGGTCCATTTGAATTGATTCAAGGTGGGATTGGTATAGTTGGTCGCTTTCCAATTTATAGAAATGAAAAGTTTTGGGGCTTTTCTGCAGTTGTACTTAGGGCTAAAACTTTTCTAAGTGCTTTTGGCATAGATCCGAAAGGTAAAAACAGCAATTTTGTATATGAGCTCACTAAACGAGGAGAGGATGGTTCCGATATTGGAAAGTTTTTTAACCATGATCCTAATTACAATAAAGGAATTTTTCATAAAGAAGAAGTGAGTCTTGGAGATTGGAATCTTTATGTCAAAGCAAGATCTCCAAAACATTTAGTCCGCAGTCTACCTTATGGTGTTCTTGGAGTCATCTTATCTGTTGTATTGGGAATACTTAGTTACAGAATGTCCAATGAGCCTCAACGATTGCAGAGTCTGGTTGATCAAAAAACTGCAGAATTAAATTTACTAAATGAATCACTAAAACAAAAAGCCCGAGATCTTGAAATAACTAATAGCGAGATGGAACAGTTCGCATACATAGCGTCACATGATTTGCAAGAACCATTAAGGATGGTTACAAGCTTTCTTACACAATTAGAAAAAAAATATTCCGAATCCTTAGACGAGAAAGCAAAACTCTATATCTACTATGCAGTAGATGGAGCTAAGAGAATGAGGCAGATCATTCTCGATTTGCTAGACTTTTCTAGAGTCGGAAAGTTTGACGAAGAAAAAGAAGCAATTGATTTACGGAGAATAATAGACCAAGTCAGTTTTATTCTTCGAAAATCGATCGAAGAAAAATCGGCTGAGATAAATATTATTTCGATTCCTGAATCTATATTTTGTCATAAAACACCAATTGAACAGATATTTCAAAATCTGTTAAGCAATGCATTAAAATACAGTGCAACCGAAAGAACTCCTGTCATAGAAATCTCTTGCACGGAACTAGAAGATTTCTGGGAATTTTCAATCAAAGACAATGGAATTGGAATAGACGAAGATGCCTTCGATAGAATATTTATAATATTTCAAAGATTGCATGCTAAAGATGAATATGGTGGGACAGGAATGGGGCTCTCAATTGTGAAGAAGATTGTTGAGAACTTAGGCGGAAGAATTTGGGTTAAATCAAACAAGGGTGAAGGTTCAACATTCTATTTCACGATTCGGAAATAGAAAAATAAATATGGAAACAGTTCAAATACTTCTAATTGAAGATAATGAAGGCGATATTTTATTGACAACTGAAGCATTTGAAGAGGCCAAAATAGCCAACCAAATAACTGTTATACGAAATGGGAAAGAGGCAATTGATTATCTTTTCAAAAAAGGAAAATTTGAAAATGCGATTAGTCCAGATTTAATTCTACTAGATGTAAACTTACCTCTAAAAAGTGGACATGAAATACTCGATGAGATAAAAAAAGATGAAAGAACAAGGCAGATTCCTGTAATCATGCTAACCACTTCTTCATCCAAAAAGGATATCGATCTCGCATACCAAAAATCTGCAAATTGCTACATAACCAAACCAGTCGAAGTTGATAAATTTATGGAAGCCGTTGGATCAATCGAGAATTATTGGTTTCAATTAGTGAAATTGCCAACGAATCCAACCTAGTCTATTTTACTTTCGAGCTGCTCGAATTTCTTTGTCTAAACCAATCAATGATTCAGGAATTTGAATTTCCCTTTTTCGGAATTTCTTTTTATAATCTTTTTTATATAGATCATGGCAGCTTTTGCAAGAAGTTTCTGCCTTACCGCTATCTAGTGATTTATCCACAATTTTTTTCCAGTCTTCACGTTGATCATCCAATCCTAGACTAGGAACTTCCACGAGGATTTTGTTTAAGTAGACTCGATCACCTGTTTTTTTAAAATACTGCATAGCAGGTTTGGTATAGTCTTCCATGAAGTCATGTAAATTCGTAATGCGATTGTTAGACGTTTTTTTGTTTTGTTTTTTGTTATCTTGCGCCAACACTGGCAGTATACAAAAGCTGAGAATAGTGAAGAAGACAGCATAGTTCATTTTGTTCATTGTATTTTTTAATTTCTCCAGGTATTTAGACGATAGGTAGGTTAATTATTTATATTAAATCCCGACTTTTTCCAATGATTTTTTGCTCACTCGTCCAGTATAAATATCTTCGTAGTTCTGAAGATCATCAATAAAGGAATCCGAAAATCCTGCACGCTTACGAGTCTCTGGATAAAAATGATATGCTTTAGCTCGCCTTGGAGTGAAAGGATATTCTATGAGAGAATTGTAGTATTCCCAATCACTCAAAGATTCAGGCTTAGTTTTATTGAATACTGCAAGTCCCCTTTTGACATGCTTAATTTCATCTTCATATACTATGTTCATTATGTCCGCAGATTTATCATCGCCGTGAAATGAAAAGGCTTGCTTATAGATTTTTGTAAAATCCAAATTGGCACCCTCGAAAGACATTGATATTACAGCAGTGAATTTTTCGAGAGTTTGAATCCTGGGCAATTGTTTCCAGAACAATCGATTCAAAGGCTTATCTCCAAAACCTAATCCTAATTCTTGCATTCTCTCTCGGTACAATTTAAAATGATACTGTTCTTCGATTAATGATTTTAAGAATCCTCTCCGTGTTCCCGGGCCTGCTTTCGGAAATTTCAATAATGCCCAGGCAAATAATTCAGTTGCCATCAATTCATGATTTGCAAAATGATGCAGGCTAACAGCAATATTACGAGGATTATTCAAATGTTCCAATCGAGGTATTTTAGATTTCTCGTCCGACATTCGTATTGAATATTCTCGCTCTGGGGCAGATGCGATGATTTGAGAATCTACGAATTTATCTGTTCTGTCATCGAATAGATCCTCTGGTGGAGGAAGCAATTTATCTTCGAGATTGGGGGAACGCAATATCCATTCCGCATACTGCGCATAAGTCTTCATATAAATTATGATTTTTTCTAATTCATAGTTATGCAAACAATTTTTGTCATGACAGAGAAGTTCAAAATAGTAGCATCTGAAAATGGCTCAGTTCTATGATGATGTTTACAAAATAGTAAAACAAATCCCTGTCGGGAAAGTAACGAGTTATGGCAGAGTCGCAGTCATGCTTGGCAAACCTCGAGCAGCTAGAGCTGTCGGTTACGCTTTGAACGCTCTCAAGAAGGACTCACTCCAAGATATACCTTGGCAACGCGTAATCAATGGCCAAGGACGTATTAGTTTTAAAGGTGATAGCATCCGTGCAAAATTACAAAAAGAACTTTTGCTTTCGGAGGGAATTCAATTTGGAAAGGATGGAACAGTTGATCTAAAAGTATTTGTCTGGCCTCAATAAATCTTTACCAAAAAAAGATGTGACAAAATATACGGAAACTATGTTATACATTCATGTTACTTTTCAATCCAAAATCTCCTTCTTGGAAGGGTTTCGACGAAGACACTCAGTCTATCTTTAATAAAACAATTCAGTTCTTCGAATCAAAAGGTCGCAGCCAAATGAAAGCTGAAGATCATGCAGCCACTTGGCCTCAGGATTTTATAGACTTTATTGGAGAGTCCAAATTTTTATCAAAATTTTTAACACCTACACAATATGGCAATGATGGCTGTAGATATGATATCGCAAGAAATACTCAAATGAGTGAAATTCTTGGATTCTATTCATTATCACATTGGTACCCTTGGCAAGTTTCGATTTTAGGAACAGGACCAATCTGGATGAGCAAGAATGATAAGGTCAAAAAGCGAGCGGCCGATGCACTTGCTTCTGGAGGAGTTTCTGCTTTTGGTTTATCCGAGAAAGAGCATGGAGCTGATTTAATAAGTACTGATATGAAACTTATGGACAACGGTAATGGAAAATATACCGCCAAGGGTAAAAAGTTTTATATAGGAAACGGAAATATTGCGTCCATTCTGTCCGTTTTTGGTAAGGTAAATGGAGGTCGTGAATTTGTATTCTTTACCGCTTCGGCGAAGCACCCAAAATTCAAATTATTGCAGAACGTTGTGTTCTCTCAAAAGTATGTCGCAGA
Source organism: Leptospira sp. GIMC2001 (assembly GCF_028462125.1). Taxonomy (NCBI): domain Bacteria; kingdom Pseudomonadati; phylum Spirochaetota; class Leptospiria; order Leptospirales; family Leptospiraceae; genus Leptospira; species Leptospira sp. GIMC2001. The sequence goes on from NZ_CP115468.1 coordinate 3,175,406, forward strand.
ATTTGAGTTAGATGATTATCCTATTGAGAATGATGATATCTTATGTCGAGGACGAGATGCGTGGGATGCAGCACTTGGTACAGTTGCGTTCGCTAAATTCAATCTTGGACTCGCATCAACTGGTATTGCAACCCATGCTTTCTATGAAGCCGTTCAACACGCATCCAATCGAAAGCTGTATGGAAATGTTGTAACAGATTTTCCTCATATCCGGCAATTGCTTTCTGAAGGTTATGCAAGACTCTGTGCTATGCGATTATTTTGTTATCGTGCGAAGGACTATCTTCTTACAGCCTCTGCAACAGATCGTAGATATCTTCTCTGGACACCGATGACCAAGATGAAAGTCACACTTCAAGGAGAAGAAGTGATAAATCTTATCTGGGATGTGATTGCAGCTAGAGGTTTTGAGAAAGACTTGTATTTTGAATCGGCAACTCGAGATATTCGTATGTTGCCTAAGCTTGAAGGAACTGCACATGTAAATATGGTATTGGTCATTAAATTTATGGAATCTTTTCTCTTCGGCAATGAGAAAGTACAAAATGTTCCATCTTCCAATAATCCATCTCAGCAAGATTTTCTTTTCAATCAAGGATCCACTACCAAGGGATTAGAAACTGTTCCTTTTGGTGACTGGCGAAGAGCATACGAAGGATTCAATGAGCCAAATGTAAAATTATTTATTGAGCAATCCGAAACTTTTGTTCAAATGCTAAAAGATGCAGGCCCAAGTCCGGATCAATCCAAAGATTTAGACTTCATGCTAGCTGTGGGAGAACTATTCACATTGATTGCATATGGTAGCTTAATTTTGGAACAATCTAAAATTGATTCAATACCTTCAGAAATTATTGATCAAATCTTTGAATTCCAAGTAAAAGATTTTGGCAAGCATGCTCTTACTTTAAGTCAAAAAAATTCTACAACGGAGAATCAAGTTCAATATTGTCATAAACTTTTAAAGAAACCAAAAATAGATTCAGTTCGATCAGAAAAAATTCACCAAATGTTTATGAAAGAAGGCAATTCATACCAGATGAATAATTAATTGTAGACCAAATTCTCAGTAAAAATTTTAAAGTAGATCTTAGATTATGAATCTTCCTACAGCGAAACCAAACAGTCGAGTTCTGTTAGTTGAAGGTGGTGGAATGAAGGGCGCCTTCGCTGGCGGAGTTCTCACATCGATGAATAATCTATTGCCTGCTCAGTATTTTGACCTCATCGTAGCTGTCTCATCGGGTGCTTGCAGCGCAGCTTACTATGCTACAACTCCTAAACCTGATCCAATACGAGGGGAAGAACTTCTGGAAATATGGAGAAGCGAACTTGCAGGACGCAGATTGATCTGGATTCTAAATCCACTGCGTGGACGAACACTTCTTGATCAAAATTTTCTGGTAGATCAATTGTTCCGCGATAAGTATCCGTTATCAAAAGAAAATTTTGAGAAACAAGGGCTACCTGAATTTAGAGTTGCAGTTTACAATCTGAGAAAAAGAAGAATCGATTATATTCGTGCCAACGAAAATAATATATTTAGCTTACTCAAGGCTGCAACGGCATTGCCAATCGCAACCAAAGGCAAGCACCTAGTTGATGGTTCTCTTTATTGCGATGCAGCTATTGTAAATCCTCTTCCACTCAATCATCTGATTGAATCAGGCTACAAAGATATCACAGTTGTAATGAATTCTCCTGTACTAATGCAATCAACGCCTCTTGCTGGTTTTACTAGATTTCTTTCCTTTCCTCTAGATCGTAAAATTTCTAGGATGATGAAGAAATTTCATCATTTTTATTTCAACCAAAGTCGGTTAATATCGAAAAAGCCACCAGAAGGTGTCAAAATTCTAACAATTGCACCAAGAGAGCCGCTTCCTTTAGGTCTTGTAACAACCAAACAGAGATTACTCGAAGAATCTGTTGAAATTGGAAAAGCCTATGGATTAGAATATGCCGAAAAGATTCTTGCATCATCGAAATCTACAAAATCAAAAAATCTACCATCAGATCCAAAGAAAAAATTAGCGAATCAGAAAAAAGTTACCAGACAAAAGCAATCGGTATCATACAAAAAAATAAAAACAAAGTAAAAATAAATTATATAATTGTTTCGTATCATAGCATTAGTCGATGATTGAAATAAAGCAGTGAAAAACTATTCACTCATCATAGGTTGTAGATTCAATACGATTCTAAAAACTTTGAGTGCTAGATTTTTAATTCAGCAATGATTTGGTTGGCTTTCTCAATAAATTGTTTCTCTTCTTCTTCCGAGAACGGACCAAACTCGCCTCTCTTCATTCTATCCGCAAGAAAAATATATTCAATGCTTCCAGCTATTGTCATCTGAGGTTTTGCTTTATTTGGATAGATCTTCAATTCACCACCATTTGAGACGACCAGAGATCTTGGTGGAATTTTCTTGCCACCTCGAATGATACATCCAGCTGTAATTTGTGCTCCGTCGCCAATCTCTGCTGAATCTAGAATTACACAACCAATTCCGATCAAAACTCCCTTCCCTATTTTGCAACCATGAATCATTGCATTGTGACCAACTAACGTCCACTCTCCGATATCTATTCCGGATCTAGAATCAGTATGTAGAGTTGAGTTGTCTTGAATATTCACATAACTTCCAATATTGATTCTATTCATATCGGCACGAATAACAGCTCCCGGCCAGATGGAAACTGAATCACCCAGACTCACATCACCTATAATCGTTGCTTGATTGTGTACATAAGGTTCGGTTAATTTTGGAATTTGCATAGAACTTATACCTTTAAACTATCACTCGAATTAGCCATCCAATTTATTGTATCATATAATTAACGTATTACAAATTGATTGTCTTTTGCAATTTGTAAAAGTTGATCTGATATCTCTTTAAGTCTTTCTTGGGTAAATGTTTTATCTTTAGGGGTCAAGGCAAATCGGTAAGTCACGGATCTTTTGCCCACTTCTAAATTACCACCTCGGAATTCATCATGCACCCATACTTCGTCTAATTCAGGAATTTTTGAGTTTTTTACAAGTTCGGCATAGGTTTCAGTTGCAAATGATTGATCAATCACAATGGAAATATCTAATTGACCTTGCGGAAAAAGTGATGGCGCGACAAAAAAATTGATCTTTGAAGAATCGGATATACCCTTCGCTAAAGCACTGATATCCAGTCTTCCCATAACTGGACGCTTTCTTAAATATTTAATATCCGCTATTCGATTGTGTAAGATTCCCATCTCTCCAATCTCAACCCCATCAACGATCAACATCAAAGAAGCATGAGGATGAAAATAAACTTTAGATTTTTCAATCCATGAATAATTTCTTACACCGATTCCGATTAACAGATTCTCCAAATGTGATCTTAGTGTAATAAATTGTTCTTGGAGATTCAGTCTCTCATCTTCAGATTTGGTGCTTGAACCAGAAGTTCTTATGCTACCCATCGAAAGAAAAGCAAGCCAGCGATCTTCCTTAGGCAAGCCGTCTTTATCTCGATTGCTATTGTCATATGTTCTTCCAATCTCAAACAGCCCAAAACTTTCGAAGCGATCTTGATTGAACACAGCTGACTTTAAAATGGACGGGTAGATCGATGTCCTAAGTACAGATTGTTCGGCTGGCATCTCATTCGCTAGCATTACAATATGCTTATTTTCGTAGGCTTGATTTGCCGACTCTCCGTGTGTCTGATTATCTATTTCGAAATTTGCATCTTCCAATGAAGCAAAACTATAATTGAAGACTTCATGAAATGCTAAATTTAATGCAAAAATTGTTTTTAATCTTTTTTCTAGATCGCGAATTGGATTGGGGATCGGTGTCTCAAGATTGAGAGCAAGAGGAACAGTTGCAATATTCGCATAACCAATGGTTCGTCCAATTTCTTCCACCAAATCTTCTGGTAAAGTAACATCATAATTATGTCTGTATCTTGGAACAACAACAGAGATCTTCTCATCCTTTAAAATTTCAACTTCGAATCCTAGTCGATGTAAAATATCAAGAACAGCATTAGTTTCAATGTCTTTACCTAGTTTTCTTCTTAAGAAACCAATATCTGTGTTGATGATAACTTTCTTCTCTTCTGTGTTATTGAATCCTTGCGGAATTCCGACTACTAGATCTGGATTGCCATTCTCTCGCAATAGTTGAATAGCTCGATTGATAACCGGCAGACAAGTAAAACTATCAAGACCCTTTTCATATCTTACCGCTGCGTCTGATCGGATTCCTGTTTTCTTAATTGATCGCCTAACATCTTCTCGTTTAAACACCGCCGATTCTAGCACTAAACCTTCAGTGCTCTCAAATACTGCAGATTCCATTCCACCCATGACACCTGCAATAGCTACAGGATTGCCACCAGACCTTATCAATAAAACATCGGGAGTTAAAACTGGTTCTGATTCATCCAATAAGAGAAATTTTTCGTTTTCTTTTGCGAAGCTTACATCAATTGCCCGATCGGATAATTTAGCTCTATCGAAAAAATGAGTTGGCTGACCACATTCTAACATTAAATAGTTGGATACATCTACCACATTGGATATAGATTTGATTCCACATTTAATCAGGCGAGATCTAAATTTGGTAATGGACGCCTGAATTTTAACTTTGCCAATGGGAACAGCAAAGTATGCATGAGCTGTATCAGATTTATTGACAGCTATGCGATCATTCTCATCTTGCAATACACTCTTATCCAACTCACCATTCCAAGCCAATGGATTGAACTTGAGAGGTCTTCCATATTGAGCCGCAATCTCTCTTGCAAAACCAAAATGACTCCATAGATCCGGACGATGTGTAATGGATTTATTATCTATGTCTATTATAATGTCTTGAAATCCAAGTTGTTCACGAATGGATTTTCCAAGCTCAAATTTTTGCGAAGCGTTTTTCTGAGCTATATCGGATGATTTACTGCTGCTTGAATCAACTGACGCATTAGTTCCCGAATTCAGTATCAATACACCAGAATCATCATCGCTGATTCCTAACTCTTTTGCTGAGCACAACATCCCAGAACTCATAACACCACGGAGCTCTGATGCGATGATTTTCTTATCACCCAATAAGGTACCCGGTAAAGCTAGAGGGACAACATCACCTAAAGATACATTAGTTGCAGCTGTAACAATCTGAATCTTTGATTTAGAATCACTAACTTGCAATATACGAAGTTTGTCTGCTTGTGGATGATCTGCGATTTCTTCTATTCTAACTGGAACGATTGATTCGAGATGAGGGAGAAATTCGACTGCCTCTTCTGTTTCGCAAATTGATGCATTGATCTTAACAATTATTTCTTCAAGACTTAGATCTTCTAGATCCACGAATTCCTTAATCCAATCAAGTGATAATTTCAAAATATTCTCCCACAGAGTAATGGAAAGTTGCGTGAGTTGTTAAGTCAATCGGATTTATGCGATTTTAGAAACTTCATAACTTCATCAAAAGGCATAGGCTTCGCATAATAGAAACCCTGAATTATATCCACATCCATATCGCTGAGCAGACTGCATTGTTCAGAAGTTTCTGCTCCTTCTGCGACCACCTTCAATCCAAGATTGTGACCGAGACTTGTAACCGCACGAACGATCGCTTTACTATCTTCATTTGTTTCCAAATCCTGAATAAAACTTTTGTCGATTTTTACAGTTTGAACTGGTAATTTTTTCAAATAACCGAGCGAGGAATAACCACTTCCAAAATCATCAATTGTAATAGAAATTCCTAATGCACGAACTTTATCTAAGATCTCAATTGCTTGGGTAACGTTTTCCATCAAAGCACTTTCTGTAATTTCAATCTCCAAATTTCTTGCTGCAATCTGATTGATATTCATATATTTTTCTAGATTGGAAAGTAGAGATTCATGCTTGAATTGTTTGGTTGAAAGATTTAAGCTAACTTGAAAGTCACGGCTGACTAAATTTTTTATTTCCGAGAATTGATGAATTGATTCCTCCATCACCCACTCGCCGATTGGTACGATAAGTCCGGTCTCCTCAGCGATCGGAATAAAATCATTCGGTGAGACCATTCCCCTTTCCGGGTGTCTCCATCGAATCAAAGCTTCCATTCCACAATAAGATCCGTCCACTATTCGAAATTTTGGCTGATAATACAGTTCAAACTGTCTCAGAGTGATCGCTAGCCTGAGATTGTTTTCAATTTCCAATCTTTCTTTAACAAGTATCTGAAGGGATTGAGTAAAATATCCGTAGGTATTTTTACCTACTTTTTTAACTTGGTGAAGCGCGTTATCGGCATTTTTCAATAAAGACTCAGGATCTGTTCCATCTTGAGGAAAAATTGCGATTCCCATACTAACGCTTGTAAATGCAGAATATTTTTCGATTTGAATTGGTTTGGCTAGAGCTGATTGAATAGACTCACAAACGATCGCTGCATCCGCTTCATTATCAAGATCAGGAAGAGCAATCATATACTCATCGCCACCTTCTCGAGAGACTAGATCAAAATTGCGTATGGAACCCTTGATTATATCTGCAACAGCTTTAAGAAATAAATCACCGAAATTATGCCCAAAAGACTCATTCAAATATTTGAAATTATCTATATCTAATGCAATAACTCCAACTTTATTGTCATGTCGAAGAGCTTCATCTAACATTACTTCTACTTTTTCTATAAAGAATTTTTTTCTAGGAAGTCCTGTTAGTTCATCATAATATGCCATATAAGATATCCGATCTTCGGCATTTTTTCTCTCCGAGATATCACGAAAGCCGACAGCAAGTCCATAGCCTTCTATCGGAATTGGAGTTGCCATTACTTCTAACCAAACTGTATCTGATTCTCTTTGAAGTCCAAATTCCAATCCTTTAAGACTTTCTTTTTTCTTCAAAGCTTGTAATAATGTAAAATTTCTAGGTAATATTGTTGACCCGTTAGGTGATACAACAGGCCATCTTCTATGATTCAAAGATCTTTTTAATTTTTTTCCTGCAGGAATTTCGAATATCTGTCTAGCCGTTTCATTGGTTTCTAATATATGTCCCGAGCTATCTGTAATCGCGATGCCCATGGGAAGATTCTCGAATACGTTTTTGTATTTTACTTGTTGATGGAAAAACTCTTTTTCAATTTCTTTTTGGATTGTGATATTTTGATAAATACCTACGACTTTTTTTTCATTGGGAGTTGAAATGATCGCCCAGGAAAACCATAAATATTTTCCATTCTTAGATCGAATCCGATTCTCAAAATTTGTAATCAGATTCTTAGCATTTATATGTTCGAAAGCAATTTTTGTATTAGATATATCCTCATCGTGAACAAATTCATTTATGTTATAGGAAGTCAGTTCGCTTGATTCGTAGTCAATAATCTGATTAAAATCGTCTCCGGACCATAAAATAGTTCCGATTGAATCGAATATGACGAAGTTCTGATTATCACCGCTTTTTTCAGTGATATTCTTAATTGCATCACTTAGTACAGAATCTATATTGAACTTCCTAATATCCATAAAATGCCATCTTCCTTGACAGCTGTTTTCGAGCCTTTATTTTTTCGCTAATTCCACAGTTTTGCCACATAGAATTTAAGCAAGAAATTATTGATTATTTATCATTTAATCGCTTTCCCGAAACGAAGATTTGCAATTAGCATTCAATTAATTGTAAAAATCCCAGATAGAACATAAATTATTAAATTCCAAAAATATTGTAACGAATTCACAAAAATATCTATACAATTTTTGTGAATTTTTCTTATCTTGTTTGATTATGATTAACATAATTTCAAACCGAAACCGTACATTTGCAATTGCTATTATAGTAATTTTCGCAAGTATCTTACTTCCAGGATGTAATATTCATTTCATCCGAGAATTACCACCGATTGATCAATCAATTACTATTAATAAGAAAATTGCAACTGTTGGATTCTATCCTTTCCGATACACAACTTCTGTTTCCGGACAAACAAAAACCACAACTGCATTGTTAAATTATAATCACCCAACAACTAAGCTTGTACAAATTGGGAAACGATTAGATGAATACCCAGCTCGCGGACTTAACACTCGAGTACCGCCAGACAAAGTTAAGGCTTTTGTTTTGGACTATTTAACGAAAGTTAAAAGATCTGGAGCGCAAGAAATAGAAAAATTGGTAGAAATCAAAGGTGAAGGGGATAAAGCTACATTTCATCTAAAGAATCGTGACGTTGATTATTATATTTTAGGAATTCATGGTCCGCCATTTGATGAAGATGGTAAAATTGGAAATCTAGGAAGACTTCTGCTAACTGGACATCTATTTTTATTTACACTAGGAACTTCTCCAATCTGGACTACGAAGGCCGCCGATACTGATATAAAAATTTACGATAAAGACTTAAACTTGGTAGCAGAGAGAAATTATAAAAACCGTTACAATTTACTCGCTGCTTGGTGGGGAAACTCAGAAGAAGGTTCTCTAAATGAAGAATCTTCTAGTTTTAAACCGAAACTTTACGAGCCGGATCTAGTAGATTTTTATAACGAACTACCAGCTATTCTTGCTTCAAAAAAATAATTGATGAACTAGCTCGAATAAGTCGAGATAGAGAAAAGTATTTTATTACTCTTTTTGGAATTTACTCAAAATTTGGAGAATCTGTTCTCCAAACTTATCTATCTTTGCATCACCCATTCCTTTAATTGATGCTAATTCATCCAGATCCTTTGGCATATCTTCTGCAATTCTTTTTAAGACGGGATTTTGCAATACCATGAACTTTTTCCAACGCAATTTTCTTGCTTGCGCATCTCGAAAAGATTTCAATTGACGAAGAATCAATGTATTCGTTGTTACTGAACGATTGACTGATTCGGATGGTTGGCTTTTGATTCTTTTTGTAGGTGGACTCGAAGCTAAATAAATCTTTGGATATTTATCACCTTTCTGTGCAAAAAGTTTTTTTTCTAAACCATCTTCGAGAAGACGAACGATCGAAGACTCAGGAATATGTGATAGAGTTCCATATTGAGGATAGCGTTCTAATTTTTTCCTAAGAACGTCCTTTGAACGACTTCCTTTGAGCATGGCGGCAACTGATGTCTTGCCGTATTTTCCGTCCAAAGTACGAACTGTATCCAGAACTATTTTTTCTTCTTCTTCACTGAAGACATGTGATCTTTTCTTGAGACGAACTGTTTCTTTTTTTTCTTCTCTTTCGAGATATGCATTTCTACCTAGATGATTCTTTTCACAATTATCGCATATTCCACACGGCTTCACGTCTTCACCAAAGTATTTACATAAGAAAACTTGCCTGCAATCTTCTGATTTACCGAATTCACGAATGGTTCCTAGCAGTGAATCTCCCTTTTTTCGATTCGCTTCCTTCGATAGTATAAAACTCTGTATTGCGAGATCCGCATTATGATAGAATAGAATACATTCTGAACGGTCACCATCCCGACCGGCACGTCCTGCTTCTTGATAATAAGATTCCAAAGAAGCTGGAACTTGATAATGAAGCACCATACGCACATCGGGATGATCGATACCCATCCCGAATGCATTCGTTGCTATCAAAATTTTTACCTTCCCCGAAGCATAGGCGTTATGCGTCCTTTCGCGAATTCCTTCCGTTCTACCTGCATGGTATTTACCAACGGAAAATTTTCTTAGATTTAGATTATTGTACAAATCGTCCACCTGCGCCCTTGTCGCACAGTAAATGATGACTCTTCCTTTCGGATTGCGCGATCTCCAAGGCTCCAAATATTTGAGGAGAATCTCTTCTTTATCTGAAGCTCGTTCTGGATATTCAATACGAAATCGAAGATTCGGTCGAAAGAAACTTTGTTGAATTCTCAAAGCAGCCTTCATGCCAAGACTCCTTACGATGTCTTCACCGACTTTCGGTGTGGCTGTAGCTGTCAATGCCGCTATGGGAAAATTGGACTTAGGATGAGATTCCCGGAGTTTCGCAAGCATTCTATATTCAGGTCGAAAATCATGCCCCCATTGCGAAACACAATGTGCCTCATCGACTACTAGAAAATTCACATCCATTTTATAAAATATTCGTAAAAAACTCTCAGATAGAGCTCGCTCTGGTGATACAAAAAGCAAACGGATTTTACCTTGGACAGCAAGGCTAAGAGTTTTCATCTGAGTCAGCTCGTCTTGACTTGAGTTGCAAGTCTCTGCGGATATTCCTTTTGCCCGTAATGAATCTGTCTGATCTTTCATGAGCGCAATCAATGGAGAGATAACAACTGTTATCCCTTTTTCTTTCATGATTGAGACAAATTGATAGATTAATGATTTACCAGCTCCGGTCGGAAGCAATGTAAAGACATCCTTACCCTCTAATAGAGCCTCAATCGAATCTTTTTGACCAGGACGGAAATTATCAAAACCAAAATATTTTTGAAGAGTATGTTCAAGCATTCAGAATCAAAAGAATAATCCCTTTTTCTTGCTACGAGAATTCGTTGCCTTCAATCCGAGAACTCCTAGAAGACCTCTAGTTACTTCTCGAATAACAATTTTACCTGCAGCAGATTCGGTCACCTTTTCAAAAGTAGACTTCTCTTCTTTCGTGGAAGTTCGACCCCTTGTTCCTGTGGTTGAGTTCGTTTTATTCTGGTTCTTGGTTCCGGACTCTTTCTGTTGAAGCTCTTCTTGTTCTTCTTTTAAAGCTTCAATTTTTGCAGATAGAATTTCATGGGCACTTTGATTATCAATTGTTACATTGTATTTATCAGCAATTTTTGATACCGATACCAAAGAATTCAATTCTTGAGGATTAAGAATATCCATCCTGGACTGTGGTGCGACAAGCAAGGTCATCGCAAGCGGAGTAGGACTGCCCTTCTCATTTAGAACTGTAATCAGAGCTTCACCCATTCCAAGATTGGTAAGAGCTTCTTCTGTATCATAATATTCTGATATTGGATAATTTTGTGCCGTGAGTTTGATCTCTTTTCGATCTTTAGCAGTGAACGCACGCAATGAATGTTGCACTTTCATTCCCAATTGTCCTAAGATTGAATCTGGCACATCTCCTGGACTTTGTGTACAGAAGAATACTCCGATACCTTTTGATCTTACCAGCTTAATGATTGTCTCGAGTTGATTCAATAGCGCTTTGGAGGATTCATTAAAAATCAAATGCGCTTCATCAATAAATACAACTAGCTTGGGTTTCGGCAAGTCGCCAACTTCTGGGAATATAGAATAAATTTCTGCAAGTAGGCATAGCATAAAAGTTGAAAATAGTTTTGGCTTATCTTGAATGTCCGTTAGACGAAGAATAGAAACAATTCCTGACCCATTGGAATCGGTTCGAACTAAATCATTAACATCAAAGGAAGGCTCTCCAAAAAAACTATCTGCTCCTTGGTGTTCAAGTTCGACAATTTTTCTGAGGATCGTTGATGTAGAAGCCGTTGAAATTTTGCCATACAAAGATTCGATTTCTTCTTTTCCTTCTTCAGTGGAATACTGCAAAACTTTCTTAATATCTTTGAGATCCAGTAGAGGCCAATTATTATCATCACAGTATTTGAAAAGAACAGTCATCACGCCGGCTTGCGTCTCATTCAAATCAAGAATTTTGGAAAAAAGGATTGGTCCGAATTCCGAAACTGTCGCTCGAAGTTTTGCTCCAGGCTCACCGGATAGACTCAAGAATTCAACAGGAGTTGCTTTGGATACAAAAGGTACTCCAATTTTTTTGTGACGGTCGGCAATTTTCTCGTTGTCTTCGCCAGGTTTCGCTATACCACTCAAATCTCCTTTCATGTCCATAACAAGACAAGATACTCCAGCATGTGACAATCGCTCGGTTATAATTTGAAGTGTTTTTGTTTTACCAGTTCCTGTTGCACCCGCAATCAATCCGTGTCGATTAAAAGTTTTAAGGGGAGCTTGGACAAAGCATTTGGGAATTGGATTGCCTTCGAAAATTCCCGTTCCAAGTAGAATTGTTTCTCCTTTTGCTTCATAGCCTGCTTCAATGGATTTGATAAATGATGATTTTCTGTCTGACATGAAATGATTCGCTCCTGTACAATCTCAATTGTCAAGGAGACTTTTTAGTAAAAAAGCCTTGATTCGAATGTCTAATTCGAGTACCTTCACTATTTGGAGAAATAAATTGAAACAGATTCTAATCATCACCCTAATTCTTTTTCTCAGCCCTAGTTGGCTATTCTCACAAGAGAGATACGGACTCATAATTGGTACGAATTATAAAGGCAATACTGGCAAAATTCCAGAATTGGATCTTTGCGAACGAGACGCTGAATATTTGAAGAAACAAATTGACAAAGTGGGCAAATTCAAAGAGATCCGAGTTCTTTTAGGTAGGCAAGTCACTAAGGAAAATGTTCAAAAAGAGTTTCAAGCCTTAGCAAACAAAGTAAAAAAGGATGACACTGTATTCTTATATTTTTCTGGGCATGGTACAACTCAGCGAGATGCGAAAGCTCCCAATGGATTGAGAAATCTTTTGATCTGCTATGATCGGCCGCATATCTCTGATGACGAATTGAATAACTATTTAGAAAAAATCAAATCTCCGAAAACTTTATTTGTCCTAGACTGTTGTTACTCAGGTGGTATTGCAAAGAAAGGTTTGAGTACTAGAGGAGCCGCAGCAATTCCTATTCCTGAAGGTTCGGATGGTATAGTAAAACAAAATGCAGAAGATTACTATTTCCAAAATAAAGCAGTCATCTCTTCATCAGATGATAATGAAACTTCCATTGAAGTGGGTGGTTCAATCAATCACGGAGTTTTCACATATAACTTTGGTCGAGCTCTTGAGTCGGCAGACCTCAATGGTGATAAAGTCGTAACTGCCTTGGAAGCTTTCTTTGTTTCGAAGCAAGAAACTACAAAGATGGCGAAGAGATTCAATCATGACCAGAACCCACAGATTTCTGGAAATGCATCTGGAGTATTCTTGTCTGGACAACCTGCACCTGTCGTTCCAGCAACGCCCGTCAAGCCACCAACTAACATTGCCCAGCCTCTCCCACCACCGGTTTCGCCTCCAGCGCCAATTGCAACTATTCCACCGGTAGCGACTCCTGTTACGCCACCTACAGTGGTAACACCTGTTGAGCCCCCAGCTCCTCCTGTAAAAAATAAAGGGGACATTTTGATTAAGACTACGATTGTTCGAGCAAAAGAACTATCGTCTAACAAAGGTCAGAATCCTTATGATCTCTTGAAAAGACAAGGACTCCCTTCAAATTCCAAGAATAAGGACGGGTCTAAGGAATCCAGTCTTCGAAATATTAAAGTAACCATTGATGGAGAAGAATATCCTTCCCAAGTAATGGCTGTTAAATCACCAATTTGGGGCGCGAGCACATTGAACGGTAAATTGGTTCCTGGAGAAGTTTACCATATTCGTGTCAAAAATATAGCGACTGGAATTCATCAAGTGAAAGTGGAAGCAGATGAATATCCGCAATTTGAGACAGCGGTTGGTGTTCTACCCAATCAAGATAACATTGTAGATGTAACATCTTCTATAACTGGTTACGGAGCAATCGAAGGAAGAGTGTTCTACAAGACATTGGATAATCCCGTTTCAAGTCAGCCAATTTATATGCCGACCATTGTATCCACAAGAGGCGTACAAAAGGTATCAACAGATAAAGATGGTAAATTTTGGTTTACAAATCTTAAGCCAGGAACTTATGAAATTCGCGCAAGCTTCGCTGAAGAGATGAAACTAGAAAATTCTATGATCGTTGTTAAGCCAGGTGAAGTAACAAAAGTGGATATCATTTTGAATGTGAAATTGAAAAGCACCAAAACAAAATACTAGAATAGAATAGTATTTGAACGATAACTCCAAACTTGCTGCAAAAACAGCAATCATTACTATTTTTTCCAATATCCTCTTAGCGCTTGCTAAGGGGATAACTGGCTACTTTGGGAATTCATTCGCTCTAATTGCTGATGCAATTGAATCAACAACCGATGTATTCACAAGCATCGCAGTTCTTGTCGGAATTCGATACGCAAGCAAACCTCCTGATGACAATCATCCTTATGGACATGGTAAAGCAGAACCACTCGTTACATTCCTAATAGTAGGATTTCTTATAGCATCTGCAGTTCTTATCATTGTTGAAGGAATTGAAAATATTTCGAATCCAGGGCCAACTCCTGAGCCGTACACTTTGTATGTTCTTCTTGGAGTCATTGTCATCAAGGAAGGATTCTATCGATTCATCCATAAACGAAGCAAAATTACAAAAAGCTCATCTCTTGAGGCAGACGCATGGCATAGTCGATCAGATGCAATCACCTCATTAGCCGCTTTTATCGGAATATCTTTTTCTATAATTATGGGTGAAGGATACGAAGTCGCAGATGATATAGCTGCTTTGTTTGCAGGTGGATTTATTCTTTATAACGCTTTTCTTATTTTTCGTCCTGCTCTGGGCGAGGTTATGGACGAGGACACTCACCATGAGCTTGCGGAAAATATTCGAAAGATCGCGCATAGTATAGATGGCATCATCAATACAGAAAAGTGCTGGATTCGTAAAGCAGGTATGAGTTATAATATAGACATTCAGATTCGAGTTGATGCAAAAATTACTGTTCAAGAAGGTCATACCATTGCTCATAATTTCAAAGATAAATTGCAATTAACTCATCCGGAGATCATTAGTGCACATATACATGTTGAACCTTGGGAGAATTCATGAAATCATTTAGACTCATTATAATATTCGCAATTTTTACTGCGATTTATCTTTTTTACAATTTCTTAGATTTAATCACAGATTATTTATGGTTTGATTCGCTTGGTCTTTTATCCGTTTTTGAACTTCGATTGAAATACCAGATCTTCATTTGGATAGGCGTTTTTGTAGCGTTCACAAGTATCCTCTATCTCAATTTCACTTTGACTCTTCGCCTAACAAGATTTGTTCCAACAGCATATTTTCGCTTGCCTGGTTCTGAAGCAGGCAATCTATCTGGAATTGTTTACCTTACTCATAAAATCCTAAAATGGATTGCATTTGCTTCCAGTGCCTTCTTAGGTTATATTTCCGCAAGCTTCGCAAAAGATAATTGGGAATTGATTCTTCGATACATCAATCAGAAATCTTTCGGAGTCGTTGACCCAGTTTTTTCCCAAGATATTGGTTTTTATTTTTTTAGTTATCCGTTCTGGAACTCAATTCTTGGATGGCTTGAAGGACTTGTAGTTCTCTGCTTAATCACTTGTCTTAGTTTCTATTTTCTTCGAATGGGACTCAATGCTTTCTCATCCCATCTTCGTGGATTATTTCATGGACCAATTAAAATACAAATATCCTTTCTACTCGCAGCTCTCACTTTCCTTATAGCCTTTGAATTTTATTTGGATCGTTATTCACTATTGTGGTCCTCAACGGGAGTTGTTTACGGAGCTGGATTTACAGACTTACATACAAGGCTTTATAGCTACTGGTTTATGAGTATATTCACAATTGCTCTTGGTGGATTTGTCATTTATTCTTTTTTCCTCAAGGGAGCAAAGCTTCTTGCATTGATTGCCGCTGTATTTCTTGCAACCTCACTTCTTACTCAAGGAATTATACCAGGAGTATTTCAAAAGTTTATTGTTGAGCCAAATGAATTGGTCAAAGAAACTCCTTATATAAAAAACAACATCGAATACACAAGACTTGCTTATGATCTAAACGAGATTGATGTCCGAGAATACGGCGGAACAGCTGAGCTCGACAACAATAAGATCAATGCGAATCTATCAACAATTCATAATATTCGGCTATGGGACTGGGAACCTTTACTTAGCACTTACCGACAACTTCAAGAGATTCGTCTCTACTATAGATTCAATGATGTGGATGTAGATCGCTATATTGTAGATGGCGAATATAGACAAATGATGATGTCCATTCGAGAATTTGAATATAGGCAAGTTCCAGAGCGAGCACAAACTTGGGTCAATCAGAGATTGCGTTACACGCATGGTTATGGTCTAGTTGCATCGCCCGTAAACCAAGTAACAGAAGAGGGATTACCTGATCTATTTATTAAGGACATCCCCCCCAATCAACTTTCAGGAATGGAGATCACAAGACCTGAGATCTATTATGGTGAGCTTACTCGGGATTATATTTTTACTAATACCGAGAGCAAAGAGTTCGATTATCCAATTGGTGACAAAAACCAAGATAGTGTCTACCAAGGTGATGGCGGAATTCTAATGAATTCATTCATCAAAAGAATGATCTATGCATTGGCTTTTCAAAATTTTAGAATCCAAATATCCAATTATTTCAATGATGAATCGAGAGTTCACTATCATCGCAATATTCTCGAACGTGTCAAAAAAATCGCCCCTTTTCTTCGATACGACCGAGACCCTTATCCTGTAATCGCTGACGGTAGAATCTATTGGATCATCGATGCATATGTCTTAGAGACAAATTTTCCCTATTCGGAACCATTTGACCGAAGCGGTTTTAATTATATTCGAAACCCAATAAAAGTAGTTATCGATGCCTATAATGGGAAAGTGCAATTTGTAAATGTTGAACCAAATGAACCGGTGATAGAAACTTACAATGCAATATTTCCCGATTTATTCACAGATATAGATTCAGTTCCCGAAAGTATACGAAATCATTTTCGCTATCCTGTCGATCTTTTCAAAGTTCAAGCACAGATGTATCTAGCGTATCATATGATTGAACCAACAGTTTTTTATAATCGTGAAGATATGTGGAGATTTCCAACTGAAAAAGTTGCAGGCATCGAAAAGCCAGTTGATCCATATTATATGATCATGAAACTTCCTGAAGAGAAAAAGGAAGAATTCCTTCTTATACTCCCATTTACACCAGTTAACAAAAGCAATATGGTTGCATGGATGGCAACTGGCAATGATAAAGAAAAGTATGGAAAAACTCGAGTCTATAAATTTCCGAAACAAGAATTGATATACGGTCCCATGCAGATCGAATCTCGAATCGATCAGAATCCCATTATTTCCGAACAGATCACACTCTGGAGCCAGCAGGGTTCAGAAGTAATTCGAGGAAATCTATTGGTTATACCTATTGAGAATTCACTCTTATATGTTGAGCCTTTATATCTAAGAGCAAAGACCGGGCAAATGCCAGAACTTAAGCGAGTCATTCTTGCATACAAAAATGATATAGTGATGGAGAACACGATAGAAGCTGGATTAAGAACCATTTTTCGAGGAATAAGACTGGATTCAACCTCGCAATCGTCAACACCTTCTACCTCAACAACATTAGAATCCTCTAATGAGAAAATTAGAAAACTTGGTATACTTGCAGATGAAGTCTTACGTAAATCCGAAACAGCTATAAAATCAGGAGATTGGAAAAGTTATGGCGAGTACCAAGAAGAGCTCAAGCAAGTAATTCAGGAATTGAATAGGGCGATCACAGCAAGTAATAAATAAAATTTCATTATGTCCATCGAAGGATCATTTTTTCTATATCTGATTTTTCGATGGGTTTCGAAATATAGTCATTCATCCCTACTTGGAGGCAAAGATTTTTATCGCCTTCCATTGCTTGAGCAGTCATAGCAATGATTACAGATGGTGATATTTGATTAGAATTTTCATACAATCTAATACGCTTAGTTGCTTCAATTCCATCTAAAACCGGCATTTGAATATCCATCAGAATCAAATTGTAATATTCATTTTTTAATTTGTCAATTGCATCTTGTCCATTGGAACTTAGATCTGCATCATATCCTATTTTTCTTAATATGGATCTTGCAACTTTCTGATTGACTACATTATCTTCAACGATCAAAATTTTGAGCTTAGGCATATTGGATTTTATAATTGGCGAAAGAATCTTTATAGGTTGAACATAATCCAATTCAGATACCTGAAACATTGCAGTGAACCAGAATTCCGATCCTCCACGTGGATTGGAATTGTAACCAATAATACCATTCATCATCCGAACCAATCGATCACAAATGCTCAATCCTAACCCAGTCCCTTCATATCTTCTGGTAAAGGAACCATCAATCTGACTAAAAGGTTTGAACAATAGATGAGCTTTGGATTCGGGAACTCCAATTCCTGTATCCCTAACAAGAAAATGCAATTTTATATTGGCTTCTCTACTTTCAGAAACCTTGGTAACAACTAGTTCAATCTGTCCGCTTTCTGTAAATTTGATAGCATTACCAATAAGATTAACAAAAATTTGCACCAATCTACCTGGATCGCCGAGTAAGTTAATAGGAACATCTTCTTCTAATGAGAATTTCAAATTGATATTTTTGTCAGATGCTTTACTTCTAAAAATATTCATGCAAGATTCAATTACATTCTCTAAATTAAAAAGTTGTTTTTCTAATTGAATTCTACCCGTTTCCATATTAGAAAAATCCAAGATATCGTTTATTATACGAAGCAACATTTTACTAGATGAACGTATGACTTCTACATACTGCTTTTGTTCGGCATCCAATTCTGTATCGTTTAGTAGATCACTCATTCCGATCACCCCATTCAGTGGAGTTCGGATCTCATGACTCATATTGGAAAGAAATTCACCTTTGGCTCGACTTGCATCCGCGGTTCGACTCAAAGCATTTTTGAGCCGAAGACTGCTATCTTCAAGATCATTTCGATAACGACTTAGCTCTTCTTCGATTCTCTTTTTATCAGTGATATCCGTAGAGCATGATAAGATGAATCGATATCCCCTAGAGTCATCTATTGTAGTCAAGGTGGTCTGCCATATTCTCTGCATGCCCTTATGACTTCTCTTCTCTTGAAAGGTAAGTGCTCCTTCCTTCAGACATCTTTTGTATTTTTGAATTAAGTCTGTCGCTATATCTGAATCAAAAATAGATTCGATGGATTTATTGAAGAACGTATTTGGATCTATGCCCGTTTTCCTGCGATGGCTCAGATTGTCTCGAAGCAAGGTAAATGAATCATTGGAAACAACACCAATCAAAGCTATAGCTTCTTGTGTTTCATCAAAGATTCTTTCATAATCCAAATATTCGCTAACAGCAATACTATCTTCATTTCTTGAAAGGATAGATACTTGAGTATTGATCATTAAATTGAAAAGGATACCGTCTTCGAATTTTGTTATAATCGCAGGGACTCCCAAATCTATTCCTTGGAAATCGTATAGATTTTCTTTTCTGACAGAATCTCCAGTATTTACAACTTGGATAAGATCTTTAAAAAGTTCATCACTTCTTTGAGAAGTATATGTTTCATTAAAACTCTTGTTAATGATATTCTCGCTTCTGCAATGCATAATTTTTTCTGCAGAAGGGTTGATCAATGACCATTGAAAATCTGTTATAAAGTTGAATTCATTCCTTACGGAACGCAAAAGCATAATTCCTGTAGGTAAAGAATTAAGAACTAATTGGGATAAAGGTTCACTATTATTCATTTGAATCTTATAACTCAAAAAATAATCTAACGGGTCTAATTAGGCAATCAGAATCTTAGAATATAAAAAATATCTTAAGACTTACCAGCGAATTGATATATAATGTATATATTATTACCAGAACAGTTTCAATAGCATGATTGATGTATGATGAATATACATTTAAGTTAATCTGAATTTTTGAGAACTATTTATGGAAAAACGATTTTAATTTATGATTATAAAAAAAGGCGAATGAAATTTCTTTCAGTCGCCTTTCTACAAATCCTAATTGAGGATTGAAGTATTCTCTAAACCTAATCTATTTTTTCGGACGACCTTTACCAGACGCTTTGCTTTTTTTAGACGGTTTACCTTTTGAAGATGGTTTACCCTTTTTTTTAGGATTCAATTTAGCTAAAGCTCTGCTTGCTTTTGTTCCTTTTTTATTTTTACTACCGGGTTTTCTTCCTTTTTTTCCAGGAACTCGGTTAGCCTTTTCTCTGGCTCTTTCTTCCCTTCTCTTCAATCTTGCTTCATCAATTTTTGCCTTAGCCAAACCTCTTTCAAAACGTTCTAAGCAATCTTGGAAGATTTTTTCTTTCTTAGAAGTTCTATAGGAAGTAAGTTCTGCTTCTCTATTGCCTTGTTTTGATTTAGCAACTTTCGCTTGAGTCTTATAGAGCGCAGAATACTTGTCCCTATAATTCTTCGCTATCTTAATTTTTGATTCAATATCTTTTGAAGATAGCTTAATTATCCCTTTCGGTGTACTGTCATCATATAATGATAATTCAACTGATGTGCAAAGTTCTTTTGCAACTTTTCTTGATAATGCCATATTCCTTCCTTATCATGTTATATTTGTACCTTATTTAAACTTGCTCATAGTTCAAGAAAAAAATTTCTTAAATGACTAGAATCCGGTATCAACTCAATTGGAATAAAATTAAGAAAATAAACAGATAATCTTATAGTATTTTTATATTTGTATTCATGTAAATCATTGAATCGGAAGGTTCCAACAATTCAATGTAATAGCTAAATTTTATAAATTCATCTAATTTCATTGAATTGTTGATTATTTGGTAATAAAAATATTGAAAGAGAATTCAATTTTTATCCAATCGGCTTAATTACCCTCTGTTGGGGATAATTTCTTTCCTTTTTTTCTTCCTTTTTTAAGATTGGTGCTTCTTTGATCTTGGACTCGTCTTCTATCACTTTTTTTTCTAACAATCCATCAATCTTGGAAACTTTAAAATAGGATGATCTCGATATAAAAAACCATTCTCTTTGTATCATATTCTTATTGTTTTCACAATATACAGGATCACAAGGCTCTAAATAATTAAATTCTAAATTAACAACAAGGTGGGATCCTAGATTTGGAATTGGATTTATTAATAAAGACTGACTAGATGCTCTCTGACTGGATAAAACAGTTTGAACTTTAGAATTTTCCTTTTTGTCATTTTCTTGCAAAACTCTAGTTTCAGTAACAAGATTTTCGATGGCTAATAATTGTCGACCGATTTCTACTCCATCACTGTTACGAACTATGATAAATGCTTTTCGAATCACACCTTTGCTCATTTCAATTGGAATATCCAATCCTGATTTCATATAATCAAGATCCACCGCAATGAAAAATTCATTCTTCGCTGTTTTGGATATTTGAATATCTTGTCCTAAAGCCGAAGTAAAAAAGATCTTACTCAAATCTATACCCGGCTTTTGTTTAAAATCTGGAATAGTTTTGCAAACAAGAAATAGAAATGGGAAAAGTATAATTATTGGAAATAAATTATTTCTTTTTAGAACTGATTGTACGCTTTGCATTTTGCCACCTGACTTAGGAATTTTTAAAGAGGATACATTAATATGGTCGGCTTGAGAACTAGGGAAATGCGGAGAAATTGCTATTCTCCGCATATTACTGCTAAAAACTATGATTTAGATTGAATATTTATCAGATATCGCTTTCAAATCTTCAGTTTTTATAACTTTTGTTGAGATCAGTTTACCGTTCTCAACCATTTTGAGAATTGTGTTTGAACCAATTTGTTTTTCGTTCACATCAATCTCTACCAATTTGCCATCTACTTCTTTAAAAAGAACACCTTCCTTTTCTTTTAGAACAACGAATTCTTCGGTTTTCTCAGCAGATGAAATGGAAATATTCATCTTCTTTCCGAATTCGGAATAAGTAAGTGTGACAGAATCAGAACCTTGTTGATAATTTCTTACCAATTTACCATCCATATCAAATTCGCTCATAGCTACAGGATTGGAATTGGTCCAAAATTCTACCAAATTGAAAAGAATCACATCAGCAAGAAATCCAATTGCATAAAGGATACTGAACGGAAAGTACATCAAAATGGTCTGAATGAATTTTGCGAGCATACCGCTCCCGATCTTCAATCCTTTGTGAGCGTTGTATACCGTTTTCACGATACCAAAACTTCCAAAACAATTAGCGAAAGAAAATACACTGGCTAAGGCAATGCAGAGCACAGTGACGGCTTTTTTGAATTTTGTTGTAATAAGCATTAAGGCTTACTCCTTGTTAAGAGTTGTGATTTTAGATAGATTACCAGAAATTGGAAATTCCTTGCAACTATTCTTTTTTCCTTCAATTTGACAGTATTCGCAATGGAGAATTATGCTTTTTTCTAATTTTGAGTTTTTTCTTTTTTTTGCATTTGTATTCTTCTTTTATTGGTATATTTTACCATTAATTTATCGAAATCCAACTTCACTTCTGAAAGGTACTCACCTTTTTTTACTAATCGTTAGCTATTTTTTTTATATGAGCTGGGATTGGAGATTTGGCGGATTAATTCTAATCTCTACGTGGATTGATTTTTACGCTGGATCTGTAATATTCAATTCGTCCAGATTGATTCAAAGAAAAATCGCACTTTGGGTCAGCGTAATAGTAAACTTGGTTTTCATTCTAGGCTTTTTCAAATACTACAATTTTCTAGCAGAATCATTGAATATAATGATGCAGAGTTATTTAGGATTCCCAACATCTCTGCCTATATTGGATATCATTCTTCCAGTCGGAGTTTCTTTTTATACATTCCAATCATTAAGCTATACGATTGATATTTATAGAGGAGTGATCCCAGCTGAAAGAAGTTTCGTAAAATTTGCTTTGTTCGTTTCATTCTTTCCACAGCTTGTAGCAGGTCCGATCGTCATGGCAAAAACTTTTTTACCTCAGCTAGAAGTAGAAAAGTCTGTAAATGATATTCCATTTCGAAAAGCAATTCGATATTTTTTGATGGGATATTTCAAGAAAGTTATTCTGTCAGATAATGTATCTCCAATTGTTGATTTAATTTATGCAAATCCCGAAGCCTATAGTACGGGAGCGATCTGGCTTGCCACGATACTTTTTGCGGTTCAAATTTATTGTGATTTTAGTGGATATTCAGATATGGCATATTCGGTTGCATTACTCTTAGGTTTCCACTTACCTGAAAATTTTAGAATGCCTTTCATTTCCTTGAGTATTACAGAGTATTGGAGGAGATGGCACCTAACCTTATCTAGTTGGCTAAGAGATTACGTTTATATAAGTATGGGTGGATCCAAAGCGGGAGTTATCAGGCATCGATTTAATTTATGGTTCACTATGTTCGTAGGAGGCGTGTGGCATGGCGCGAACTGGACATTTGTAATTTGGGGATCCATTCAAGGTGGACTATTATTAGTTGAAATATTCTTGAAAAATTTCCGCGAACGATTTATCCACTTTGACTATTCAGCATACAGACCCTATATGAATGTTTTTCGATTGTTCTTCACAATGTTTATCACGCTCACAACAGCTTCTTGTTTTCGGGCAGAGTCGCTGGAAAAGGAAATAATTATTTTAGGAAAAATGTTCCAATATTCGGAAGGGATACTTAGACCATATATGTTAAAAACGGGAATCCCAGCTATCGCAGCTATGATCATTGGACATTGGCTTGGATATTTGATTTTTGAAAAAGGGAAAATTTTTAAAATCCCGCCAAAGTTAGAATTTGCTCTCTATCCGATTGGAGTGATCCTATTTTCATTATTTACACCTGACAATGAAATTCCTTTTATATACTTTCAATTTTAATTTTTCCTTGACCCGACTTTCTAGGACTCCCCTTATGGAGGAGTTACCAACTTAGAACTCATGAAGGAAGATCGCAAAGGAACAAGAATATCAACCAAGCAATTCAAGGATTATAAAGTCCGAATTGACTTAGACGAATTGACTCTGGAAGGAATGCTTGGGAATATTTCCGAGACAGGACTCTGTATAATGATGCGAGACGATTCGCTGAATGATGAAGTGGGTACACCAATCACGGGAGCCATAATTAACAAAGTGAATGGTGAATCATTGGATTTTTCTGGCAAAATCGTTTGGTCCAAAGAATCTCAATCGAACCATATTGAAACCGAGGTCTATTCTGGAATAGAATTTGATCAATCTATTGTGTTAACGCATGCCCTCTTTATCAAAAGCATAGAACACCAAGAATAGTAAGATTCAAAACTCGAAAAACAAAATACGATTTGTAACCCCATCTTCATCGACTCGCCTGGAATAGAGAATCTTCAAAATGGAGAATTTGGAATAGTTTGTTTCTTCTTCAGTATTGTATTCCCATAAGGCTCCCCATAAACTACCTCTACCAATGTATCCTCTTTCTTTTGGCTTTACAGTTTTATAATATACGATTCCCAAAAGAATATTACTTAAAGATTTTTTGGTAATCAGGTCTTCATTATTATAATAAACCAATCCAGCGACCGCATGCTCTAGCTTCGACTTCTCATCCTTATTGACATAGTAGAGTAAAGGAGTTAACCAAAAAGTTGATTCTTTCTCTGTATCATTATAATAATAAATAGGAAGAATGTTCTGATATAATGACTTTTCCCTTTTTTCATGAGCTATCCAAAGGAGGTTTGCAGATGTTGATTCAGGGAGAATTTCAATTTCGCTAAATCCATACAGTATAGATAATTCAAATGCTTCTTTCGCACTTCGAACATGGATTGATCTAAACAAAAAATTGAAAGTCAGAGCCGAATTTTCATGCATGCTCTCATGTTCCGCGAGAAATAATAAATTATAGTAAGATGAATTTTTTGTCTTATCTACATACAACCCACATATCAAAGCTTCGTAATCATCTTGATATTTCTTAGAGAAATACAAGGGAATAAAATGATAATATTTCTCATCTCTTCCCGAGAAAGATTCATCATTTTTGTAATAGAATGGAAAAAAGATAAGATAGGATAATTGCTGCTTAGTAGTCTCCCATTGTATGAAATAGAGAAAATTAGAATATTCAGAATTACCCTTCTCGGAATGATAATAAACTGGGAGAATTGGTATAAAACTAACCGAAGAATTCTTCTCTGGTGCGGTTGAATTTGTTACATTTATGGAATTGTATATCAAAGAATAGAAAGAATAAGATTGATTCTCTGAATTCTTTAAATCAGTTTCTTTATCGTAATAATATAGAGGAAACAACCAATTTTTTGAGTTTTCTTTATTGGAACCAATCGTCTTTGTACTTTTATGAAAGATAGGAAGAATATCAAACGAAGATTCTAAATTGGAAACTTTTGATCTAATAAAAAACAACCAGTCCCATTTTTCCATTCCTTGGGAACTCGAGTAAGATAACAAAACTATCGGAAAGAGAGTATAATTTGAGATGGGCGATTGAGTTTTACCATCATAGCTTTTTTCATTTGCATACAATATGCTATAAAAACTTTCCTCCAATGAATTACCATCTTTGTTCGTGATAACTTTATTATAAAATATCGGAGCAAGCCATTGTTTGGAAGAAGAATGTCCCAAACGATCATAGTCACTCTTCGTTCTACTATAAAAAGGAAAAATTGAAAATGAACTAGTATTTCCCTCTTCATTCTGGGACAGAAGAAACATCCAATTCCAGTATTTCTGATTTGGTTTTATTTCGGAATAGTAACCGAGCAATGGATAAATGTTAGTTTCCGTTCCATTTTCCTGATGCGAAATATAGATTGGAGAATAAAAGTCATACGAATTTACAACTGTATTATCTTTTCTAAGTTCTTCAGACTTTGAATAGAAAAATGGAAACAACCAATTTCTTTTTAGAGTTTTATTATCATCAATCCCATTACTAAAACTCAAATTAACAAATGGAAATATTGAATATGTGTTTAGATTTTTCGTCGAAGAATAATTTGCGATCAACAACCAATTCCAATTGCTAGACTCAAGATTTGCATCCTTCGAATGATATAGAAAAGGAACTGGAAGAAACCAATTGGATTTTGTATTCTCATCAGATTTATATGATGAATTAAGAAATATGATTGGAGAATAAAATCCTATATTTTCTTGTTCAGCTATTGCCTCGCTTCGATAGTAAAAGAGAGCGAATGGAGAAAATATAGAATTTTGAACTTTATTTTTTTCAATCTCTTTACTTCTAAAAACAAATGGAGAAAACAAATTATTTGATTCATCCCCATTGGTACGAACTGTTCGGTTAATATAGGTCAGTCCCAATGGTACGATTGTCGAATCGGAAGTTTCATTTTCTGAGAAAGTAGTTCTCTGCCAATAGATGGGAATAATTCTGGAACCCTTTTTTGAATCGGATGAGTGAAAGTTTACTAACGGCCATACAATCGAAGTCTCAATTCGACTATCTTCCAAAACCGCTTCTTGCAGAAAAAGGAACAATCCATAAGATTGCCTTTCAGCTTCTTCTGACTTTTGAAATCCATAAATCGGGAAAATTATTCTGTACTCAATATCTGCAGACGTATACCAAACAAAGGGTAGTGGCAACGGACCCGCATAAATATTATCATCTGCTATTGTATCATAAGTAAGCCAAGCTAGAGGTAATAAACGAATATGCCTTTTTGTATCTGCGGCTTCATATCCAAAAACCCCAAACAAAACATTCAGACCGAAAAAGTTATATGAATCCTCGCGAGTGAATTCCTTCTTTTGAACCAGTCTTGGACTTGGATTCGAAGACTGTAATACAGACATTTCTTCTTTAGCTAATTCCGAATCTTCCTTTGTTGGAAATAGATCTTGAATGTATTTAGTGCTGATTCGATTGGATATTCGAAATGCGTAATAAAGCCACGATATATCCGTATCTAGATAATAGTATTTAGATTTCTTACCTATATCCAGTTGGATATCAGATTGAAATATTCCCTTGGTAGATTGGGTAGCAATTCCTAATATATTAATATTGTAATTATCAAATACTTTGCTCTCTTCATTGAACAAATTCAGATCTAAATATAAAGGAAAAACCAATTTACCTTCTGACTTCTCGCGTTTCCAGCTATTATAAACTGGAAATAGAACTGTAGTGTCATATGAATTGACTTTATCTTCATTAGAGTAGTAATTGAGAATCCACATTTTATCGTATTCTTTATTCCAACGGTTATAAAAGAATGTTCCAAAATGTAACCCTTCGTCAGAATCTGAAGCTTCTTCACCAATCTTGAAACTAAATGGAAACCAAATATTGTATGAGTCTCTCTTATAAAATCGAATCGGTAAAACATTTATTGTCTGGATTCTATCTTGATCATCTTCTGAATAATTGATGAATCCTAATACATTGGTAAAACTGCGATTATCTTCTGTAGTGTTTTTATAGATAAAGGGTAGAAATAAAAATCCAGACTCTGGAGTTGATTCAACTGGACCTGGAATATTAGAACGATTTAACCAAGAATAGTAAAATGGGAAAATATGATTACGATAATATTTATCTTCAGAGGTAACAGATTCCGATTCATAATAAATTCCTATAAGTTTACTACTGTCTTCACTTGATTCATAGTTATAATAGAGAAATGATGCCTCTAAGGCAAAATCGTTTTCTTCCTTTTTATTTTTTCTAAAGTAGAAAGGAATAAAATAAAAATAATCATCCTTTGCATAAAAACAAATCGGGGCAAGCCATAATCTAGACAAATCTCCGTTTTCATCAAATTCTTGATCATAGAATATCAAGACATTTGTATGCGAGGATGAATTCGGAATTGTTTCGTTATAATATAAAAATGGTAGAAACGTTTCAGAATAGCCAGCTGCATTGGAAGAACGAAATAAAAATGGGAAAAACATAGTAAAATTATCTTTTGTTGTCTCAATATTTTTTTCTGAAGTATAAAAATTGAGTAAATAGAATAGGCTATGTTTTTCCGAATAGCTTCGATAAATAGGAGGAAGTATTCCAAACCATGAGTTTGATTGCTCATCTGTCGCAAAAGTTGTGTTATGAAAATAAAATGGAATTATGTAATTATAATTTTCCTTTTCATAAAAAAAGAAAGGTGCTATCCATAGACTGAATAAATCACCTTTTTTATCATTTTTTTGATCATACAATACCAACAAATTCGTATGAGAGGAAGAATCGGTATAGGTTTCATTATAGTATAGAAATGGAATAAATGTTTCGGAATATCCAGCTGCGTTCGTCGAGCGAAACCAAAATGGAAAAAACATTGTAAAACTATCTTTGCTTGATTGCAGATTCAATTCAGATGTGTAAAAATTCAAAAAATAGAATTTACTATGATTAGGAGAATAGCTTCGATATATTGGAGGAATAATTCCAAACCATGAGTCTGCGGATTGTCCAGTCTCTGTAGTTGTGTTGTGAAAGTAAAATGGAACTATATATTTATAATTTTCCTTTTCATAAAAAAAGAATGGCGCTATCCATAGTCTTGATAAGTCACCTTCTTTGTCATTTTTATGATCATACAAAACAAGTAAGTTTGTATGAGAGGAAGAATCAGAATTGGTTTCGTTATAGAATAGAAATGGAATAAATGTTTCGGAATATCCAGCAGCGTTCGTCGAGCGAAACCAAAATGGAAAAAACATTGTAAAACTATTTTTACTTGATTTCAGATTTAATTCGGAAGTGTAAAAATTCAAAAGATAGAACTTACTATGATTTGGTGAATAGCTTCGATAAATTGGAGGAATTATTCCAAACCATGAATTTGTAGACTGTCCAGTCTCTGTAGTTGTGTTGTGAAAGTAAAATGGAACTATATATGTATAGTCCGCTTGCTTATAGAAATAAAATGGAATTATCCAAAAGCGATTTATCAATTGCTGGTATTTGTCAAAATTCGTATCAATTAACCAGAAATAATTGTTGTGCTTGTCTATAGAATTTTCCGAAGAATAGTAAATTGGAACGATTGGGAACCAAAATGTTGACTCTTCATTCTCTGATTTAATCTTCTTAGAAGATATATGGAACGGAGAAATAGATAATGTCTGTTTGTTCTTTTTATTCTTATCTTCGCTCGAATTATAGATGTATCCAGGTAGAATCAAATCATAAGATTCCAAGCCATTCTTAATGATAGAAGATGTATGAAAAAGTGGAAAAAATGTGAGACTATCGAGTCCTCTTTCTTCATTCTTTTTCTGGAAATAAAATGGGAAAAAATATTTAAATTCTTCTCCATTTTTATCTACGGATGAGCCAGCAAGTGCTAGATAATTCGTGGATTTTCTTTTGTCAATTTTGCTTTCAATATCATAATAAAATGGAAAGATCTGATTTTTTTTGTATTTTGGATAGTCCGTTGTATTAGCAAACCATAAGAAATGAAAATGATTATGTGTCGGGTTGTCACGTGGCCAATTTTCCCATTCAACGAAAAAACCATCTAAACGGTATTTTTTATCCTTTTCACTTCCATAAACTTTTACTCTAGTTTCTTCCAAATCCTCGAAATCTACGGCATCAATAGAGGTAACAGCATATATCAGAAAAGCAAATAAAAATAACGATTTAGTAAATGGATTTGATAAATTCATAAAGTACATCATTAGTCCAGATACCATGGACTAACTGTTAGCAATTATAACAATTACATTTTGACTGTCTGGCTAAAGAACAGGCTAACCAATCATGAACTTAGAACTTTCGCCTATCTTAGATTCTACTGCAATTGCTCCACCGTGTTTTATTACAGATTCCTTCACCAAAAGAAGACCTAAACCAATACTCGCCTCACCATCAGTTTCCTTCTTATTCGTTTTGATATGCTTATGAAAAATATTTTCTTATTCGATTTTCGCTCCAAAAAATAAGACTTTATATAGCAATTTCTATGTGCTTGATTCAATAAAGAATAGATTGCATAAATTAAATTTTGGGATTCTACTTGATCTATCTAATAACTTTATGAAAAATTAAAGTATCGGAAGTCGATAGGTTCTGTCTTGGGTTGCTAGGACGGGGCTTAAGCCCCCCCATTAAAATTTTAATTTTCTGGACTATCACCAAAGCAATTTCCAAATATACTAAAAAAGAATTCAAAGATCAAAAGCATCAGGAGGAAATTTTCAGTTCTAGCGGATTGGACTAAATTGCATACTTTTGGTGAGACTACGGTAAAAAATTTGAACACCCATCAATGGGTCGATCGGCTATGGCTTCGGGATGGGTGAGGTGTCTTCAGGCTTTCTTAAGAACAAATCTCCTGGCAACATTTCGCAGCGACCAGAGGAAGCGAGAAAGCGACTTTCGTGATCGCATCCTAACTTCATCATGAAAAGTCGTGGGCGATGCCAACTCGCACGAAGCATCTGAACACAAAAAAAGCGCCTCATAACGAAGCGCTTGCTTTATAAATAATGACTGTCCTGGCAACATTTCGCAGCGACCAGAGGAAGCGAGAAAACGACTTTCGTGATCGCATCCTAACTTCATCATGAAAAGTCGTGGGCGATGCCAATTCGCACTAAGCATTTGAACACAAAAAAAGCGCCTCATAACGAAGCGCTTACTTTATAAATAATGACTGTCCTGGCAACGCCCTAACTTCCACCCCCGTCGACTGCGCTTGTCAGCTTGTCTTACGTCCGAGCCTTGCTCCCTACGGGTCGCAAGTCTGTCATACAGCGAACCATATAGTACTTTGGCTATGGCTTAGGGATGGGTGAGGTGTCTTCAGGCTTTCTCAAGAAAGCACTGAAGACATTTTCTTCTCGTGTCGCTCGAAGAAATAAAAAAGCCAACTTTCGTTGGCTTCTTCTTTTAATTACTTATAATGACTGTCCTGGCAACGCCCTACTCTCCCATACAGCGAACCATATAGTACCATCGGCGATGAGGGTCTTGACTTCCGTGTTCGGGATGGGAACGGGTATTTCCCCCTCTCCAATATCACCAGGAATTCCATAGTCTGAGACTGCTTCCTTTTGGCAATACAATAATAGAAAATTTACTCGAAAAATTTGAACTAAAATAAAAAATTAACCGCCCAGAATTTCCAGTTTTTTCTTTCCAAAACTGTAGCTGATTACGCAGAATCCAGCCCAAATAGAGATTTGTAAAAAGTAAAGCATTAGTAAATTATTGTATTCCACTATTCCAATTCTTCCCATCAAGATCGAAACTGGATAGTAGAAGAAATAGGGAAATGGAGTGGCGAGAGTTACCTGCTTTAGAATCTCTGGAAACAAATCTATGGGGACAACAGAACCTGAAAACAATGTTGTGCATGCGAAATACAAAAGATAAAATCCAAAAACATCAGTAAAGAAAAAACCCATTGCACCCAAAACAAATCCAACCAAAAGAAATAAAATATAACCGAGAGCAAAAAACGCAAAGAATAGTATTAAATTATCTAGAAATCCTGAGAGATCCAAATCGTAGATAAAAATCGAGATTAACAGTAATGGACCAGATCTTGCAAAAATCTGAAATAAAGATCCACCGATTCCATCGAATACATAAGCTAAAGGATAGTAATACGGCTTCAACAAATCGAAAATAATATCTCCATTTTTGATTTTGGTGGGAATCATTTGATCATTTCGAAACATTGAAACCTTAATAACTGTTGATAAAACTGCGTATGCAATTAATGTCTCACCTGTCCAATTGCCAAGGGCTTCAGGCGAATCTGTTGAGACTGTTGTCCATACGGAAGTAAAAATAAAAATATACAAAAATGCATTTGCGAGACCTACAAAATATTCCAGTCGATAGGCAAGTGCACGCTGGAAAGACATAGAAGCAAATCGAATATAATGATTCAGATTGATTCCTGGCTATAAAGAGTTTTAATCACGGTTGATAGATCCTTTTGGGAATGATCTTCATTATTATTAGAATTATTTTCTGAGTTTAGTATGGAATAAAATTTATCTTGGTCTCCATCATAACGCACTGATCCTCGATCAACCAATATGATTCTTTTAGCAAGTGCCTCAAGATCCCCAACATCATGTGTAGTTAGTAAAATTGTGACTTTATTTTTTTCATTGATTTCTCGGATAAACTGTCTCACTTTTTCTTTCACAAGTAAGTCAAGTCCAATTGTCGGCTCATCTAAGAATAAGACTTTTGGATTGTGCAATAGACTCGCAGCCAAGTCTGCTTTCATACGCTGACCCAATGACAATTTACGTGCTGGAGTTTTGAGAATATCATCCATTCCTAATATTTCAATAAAATGATCTAAATTATTCTTATAATCACGATTAGAAATTTTATATATTGATTTTATAAGAAGAAAAGATTCTTCTACTGGCAGATCCCACCAAAGCTGAGTTCTCTGTCCAAATATCACACCTATTTGATATGCATTTTTCTTTCTATCACGAGACGGATCCAGTCCAGCTATCTTAATTGAGCCCGAATCCGGAGTAAGAATCCCTGTAAGAAGCTTGATCGTTGTCGATTTTCCTGCCCCATTTTGGCCAATATAGCCAACGAGTTCGCCTTCGGAAATTTTTAAACTGATATTATCAACCGCCTGAAAGCTTCTGTATTTCGGGAAGAACAGGGACTTTATGGAGGCGGCAACTCCCGACTCACGTTCTCTTACGCGAAATGTTTTTGTCACAGAATTCATTTCGATCATGTTTTGACTTTAAATCCCGCTTCCCAATATTGGAAAGAAAGAATTATGGAAAATACACCGCTTTTAGCTACGATTGAATCTATCGCACCAGACTTAACCGGACAAGCCGATGTTCGAGGCAAAAATTATTCATTTCGATATGCCAAACCAAATGATGAGATTAGCTTTCGATTCCACGGTCGTGGTAAACGAAAGTGGATTGAGTTGATTGAGCATAAAATAAATTCCGACCATAGCTCTGTTAGATGTAAGTATTTCACTAAATGTGGTGGATGCAGTGGACAACATATTCCTTATAGCGAACAATTTGCACTACAAACTTCCGAATTAAAAAATCTCTATCTTGAACATTGGGACTTAGAGGCAAACCTTGTTCCCGCAAAGGAAATTTATAGATATCGCAATAGAATGGACTTTTCGGTTTTTCCACATGCTTGCGGATTACGAGAAGCAGGAAATTTCCGCAAAGTGATAGATATTGATTCTTGCGAAATCCAATCGGAATGGGCCGACAATGAATGGAAAATTATTCGCGAATATATTCAGAAGACTCCTGAACTGCCGCTAGATAGAAGGTCACTTAGCGGCTGTCTCAAGTACGTCACACTTCGATACGGAATCAATTCATCCGAGACCATGTCCATATTTACTTTAGATCAAGATTTTAGAAACTCAACAATTGAGAAAAATCTTGAATCTTGGTTAATTGATAATTCAACTGCAGATCATATTATCTTCTGTTATAACTTAAGAAAATCAGAGGTCTCTGCGACGGGAAGTTACCGAGTTATAAAAGGAGAAAGTTTTTATCGCGAAAAGCTCCGGAACAAAACTTTTCAAGTTCCTTTTGATTCTTTTTTTCAGCCGAATCCCGTACAATTTGAACCGATCATAGATGCGATTGATCATTGGATTATCGAATCTAAGGCTAGCAATCTTTTGGATTTATTCTGTGGTGGAGGATTTTTCTCATTATTGTTTGGAGAGCATTTTAGCAAAATTGGTGGCTGGGAAGTCAATGACCATTCCGTACAAATTGCACGGGAATTGGTAAGCAATAAATTTCCTATGAATCAAATCCATTTTGATACTATGGACCTTTTCCAAAAAAAATCTCTCGCGAAATTTCAACAATCATTCGTTGATCTCGGATGGAAAGCGGAAGATAGTTTTCTCATTTTGGATCCGCCAAGAAATGGAGCTGGTAGCACAGTTCTCGATTGGATTGCAGATTCCGGAATTCAAAAGATTGCATATGTTTCTTGCAATCCAATTCGCCAATGGGAAGAACTCATGACAAGCCTTGGAAAAAATTATTCTCCAAAATCCATCTTGATTACTGATCCCTACCCTCATACTCCGCATCTTGAATCCGTACTTCTCTTGGAGAAAAAAGCCCCAATCGGACGATTTTAAACCCAGGAATTGAGACAGTTCGCTTCAAATCATAGAAACTTGATAGAAAGTGAACTTTACTGATTATCATTCTCATTTTCGTTTGACTCAAATGTCCCCGACCAAGGTATGGTTGCGTATAAATAAAATTTATGAAAAGACTACAATTTATTACTATCATACTTTTTTCGGTGATATCCTATTCGATTTTCGCTCAACCAACCAACAATCAAACGACTGCGCCTTCGGAAGATTCTAAAACCAGCAAAGATGGAAATTTAGAAAATTCATCAAAAGAAAAAACTTCAGATAATGAAGGAAAAGAATCTGCAGTTGAAGAAAGTTCCAGTGAAGTCGAGGACTCGGAAGAAAATAAAAAATGGTCTCGAACTGAGATACAGGTGATCGGCAACAAAAAGGGAGATCTCAAAAGAATACCTGGATCGGCAACAATTGTTGGTAAAGAATTTCTTGATCAGAATCGACCCACTGATGCAACAGAAGTTATGCGAAGAATTCCAGGCTCTTCGATCCGATACCAAGATCCAGCAGGTTTAACTTTGAACCTAGGCTTTCGAGGAATTAGTAGCGAGGTTTCCAGAAAAGTATTGGTTCTTGAAGATGGTGTCCCTGTCTCCCTCAATCCTTATGGCGAGCCTGAAATGTATTACGTACCTTCTATAGAAAGAATGGAAAGGATTGAAGTCGTTAAAGGTTCGGGTTCCATTTTATTTGGGCCATCGACTATTGGTGGAGTTGTGAATTTTGTCACTCGAAGACCACCCATTGAACCCACTCTGACATCTACTACAATTGGCGGAGAGAATGGATACTTCTCACAATACCTCGCTTACGGTGGAACATTTGGCAATACTGGTTTCGACATATCTGTTCTTAGAAAACAAGGAGACGGATTTAGAGATCATCAATCATTTTTTGTCAATGAAGTAAACCTTAAGACTATCACGCAATTGAATGAGAAGCATGCATTCACAACCAAGATTGGAATGCATCAACAAGAAGCTAACATAACTTATATTGGTCAAACAACAGCGCAATTTTGGAACAACCCAAAATTCAATGCTGCTGAACAAGATGTTCGCGAAATCGAAAGATACCAAACTGTTTTGGGTCATGAATATACTATATCAGATAAAGCAAGAGTTGTCACAAAATTCTACGCGAATCAAACAAAACGAAATTGGGCAAGACAAAACTACAGCCGTAATGTCAGACTTGGTGAGAGAAAACCATCCGATACCGTAGCTGAATATGATTCAGAACCATATGGAGATCGCGTCGGTGACACTGTATGGATGCGCGGAGCCAATGCCTTTCGTAATCGAAGATATCGATCTTTGGGTCTTGAGACAAAATTGGAATTGGATTTTGATCTGCTCTCCATGAACCATCAGATTGATATGGGAGCTCGTTACCACTACGATTATGCTGAAGCACAACTTTTGACTGGACCGCTAACTCCTGATTATGCGATCTGGCCAAATAATGATCTAAGTCGGACTCCAACTCTAATCTCTTCGCCATATAGCTTAGCAAAATCTGGAGAACTTCGTGATGATGAAGTGAGACAGGCAAAGGCACTTGCCGTGTTTATTCAAGATAGAATTGGAATCACCGATCGCTTTGCAATTATCCCAGGTGTTCGTCACGAGACTATTTCGCAGACAAGACTGATCCGACGCAGAAGAGCCAATTTCAATCCTGATACTTTTGCAGTATCTGGGAATACGGTTGCGCAAATTGACCGAGAAGGTAAAAATCAAACTTCTGTCGTAATACCTGGATTCGGAACCACTTACGATATCACTCGTGATTTTACTTGGTTTGCTGGAGTCCATAAAGGATTCGCGCCAGCAAGATACGAATCCGCAATAAGTCCAGATGGAGAAGACATCGCACTTAAGCCCGAAACATCTTGGAATTATGAGTCTGGCGTTCGGGGAAAACTTACCAAATACTATCAAGTTCAACTAACAGGATATATGCTGGATTTTAATGATCAAATTATAAACTCTTCAGCTGCAGGTGGAAATTTCGGATCCAGACCTGTCAATGCCGGTCGTAGCATCCACAAAGGTGTGGAAGTAGATATGGTTTTTGATTTTGGAAAATTCAATGGAATCAAATGGGATATTCCTTTTGAAGTAATCTATTCAAGAAATGAAGCAAAATCGAATCAGTATACATATAACTTAAAAGCCTTGTTGGATGGAAATCTAGATCCTAGGCAGCAAGTAGATACAAATGGAAATATGTTGCCTTATGTTTCGAGAGATGTTGTGTCCATTTCTCTTGGAACTAAAGCACCTAACGGATTCTATGTTCGTGGAGAGTGGCAATACTTTTCCAAGCAATACCATGATTTAGAAAATACAAATACTTTCTATGGTTATGACCGCTATGCTGCAGCTAGTTCCGATATAGCAAGAACAGGAACCTATCTAGGTTATGCCTCCGATGCGAACGGATTGAACGGAGTCATTCCTGCTCATGAATTGGTTCATATTTCGATTGGACTTCAAAAAGAAACTTGGTCGATTTTCTTGGTTGCAAAAAATATTCTGGATCGCAAATACATATCTTCGAGATTGCCAGAAGGAATTCAACCAGGTCCTTTTAGACAGGTGAATCTTGGTTTAAGCTTGTATCTCTAAGTCGTTCAAAGATTGGAATTGGTTTATCAAATCTTGGTGAATCAATTCCAACTGAGTTTTATCTTTGATACCTAGCAGCGGTAGACAATTCACATCCAAGTAGATAAACTTCTCTCGCTCTTTTTCCTTCTTAATTAGATATTCACTTATATGTAGAATTCCAGCTTCTAAACGAATTTCAATGGGGCTAGAGAGTGGACGAGGATAATTCTTAATTAAGGATACCAACTCAACAGAGTATCCCCACTTCTCAGCGACCATTGCCCCAACTTGTGCATTCGATACACCCATGTGAATTTCTTCTAAAGTCGTGTTAGATATGGATTGAACAAGTTCTGGATGCAAAGAATAAATAATTAATTTACCTAGATTATGAAACATTCCAGCCAAATACAAACGTTCCAGAGAAACAGTCGGACTCAATATAATTCCGAGTTGTCTTGCATAATAAGCGCATTTTCTTGAGATATCCCAGAATAATTTAAAATCATTATATCTATTTTCTAAAATTTTTCGAGTTGATGATGCAGCAATCGCTTGATAAACACCATCTTGTCCAAGAGATTCAATTGCTACTGATAATGAATCGAATTGAATTTTCTTCTCAGAAAAAATATTCGCTTCTCTCAGAATCTCAGCTGTAAGACCAGGATCTCGTTCCAAAAATTCTATAACTTTTTCCTTTTTATAATCATTACTTTGAATATATGATAATAAGGCTTGAATGTCCTGAGAAAAAACTGGCATAACCGTTACTTCTTCCATGACACGATTGTGGATCTTCTCTAGACTTTCTGGTCGGCGGATCGAAAAAGGTATAAATAATTCCGACCGTGTGATTCCATTTTTGGATTCAATAATAAAATTATTCGCGGCAATTCCAGCATTTTTCAATAATTGAATATTCAAAACTATACCCAAGCCAGCACCTTCTTCATCACTTCCAAATATCTCAAATGCTTCAGCCATTGTACTTAGATTGGAAGCATTTTGAATTCTCTCGCTTGCTCTGAGTTTCTCTTCCTCTGTCATCTCAACATTATTGGATACATGAAGGCGAATTCCTTTTTGCTCGATATCCAATCCGAATTCAACATACATACTTTCTTTTTCTAAGATATTTTTGAATTCCTTGATTTTGACGACTGCCTCTTCCTTAAATGTATTGATCAACCTTTCGTAGTCGTCGCTATTATGGATATTCATCGTTTCTCGTTGGAAATAGACTCTCTTTAGATTTGCCTTAGATGAATTGTTGATGAGTTCATTTAGAACTGTAGCTACAATATTTTCGAGATAGTTTAGATGGTATTCGGCTAAGGTTTGGCCAAGTAGAGTGAGAATAATCTCTTCGTGCATAGGTTCAAATGCCGTGAAGCGGATGGAAACCGATTGATTTTGAGATAAATCCCCAGATAGTTCCAACAATGTCTTCATAAAAGAAAAGATTCCTCGTTCGGAGCAGATAAATATTCAAAGAAAAATGAAAAAGCCCCGAAATTCATACTATGAGGTCTTACTCTTTATTCTTCAATCTAATCTTACTACTCATTTTGGGAAATTGTGCCGGTTTTGTAACTGAGACGTGGAAACCCCCAAAGGAATTTGATAGTTCTAATTCAGTTCGCGTTTTTCTTGGCAAGGCAGGAGATGAGACTCGTATCACAAGCGAAGGAATGATTCAAGTGTACGACGTGAACGATCTTCTGATCAAGAAATCAATCGACATTCTTCAGATCAATCCAAGGTCTCTCAAAGCCAAAATTCGAATCAAACCAGAATCAGGAACTTTTACCTATAAGAACATTTCTTATAG
Organism: Leptospira sp. GIMC2001; assembly: GCF_028462125.1. Lineage (NCBI taxonomy): Bacteria > Pseudomonadati > Spirochaetota > Leptospiria > Leptospirales > Leptospiraceae > Leptospira > Leptospira sp. GIMC2001. Next base: position 3,213,696 of record NZ_CP115468.1, read on the forward strand.
AGGAGAAATCTGGATTGATCCAAACGATGGAGACGCATATGTCCTAAATATTGTTCCTCTGGAAAAATATTTATTGGCTGTAGTCCCATCCGAAATGCCAAACTCTTGGCCAGAAGAAGCTCTAAAAGCACAAGCAGTATGTGCGCGAACTTTTGTTATACGAGAAATGTTAAACAAGAAAAATCAACCTTACGATGTTGATACATCAACCTCTAGTCAAGTATATGGTGGTGTTGGAAAAGAACATCCTAGAACAACAAAGGCAGTTGAAGATACTCAAGGAACAATTCTAATTTATAAAGATGAACCGATTCACGCTTTCTTTCATTCGAATGCTGGCGGTTATACGGAGAGACCTGAGAATGTTTGGGGTGGTAAAAATCTTCCCTACCTTGATCATGTAGAATCAGAATACGATCAGTACGCATCCAATTACTCTTGGCAACTAGATGTGCCAATTGATAGTATGAACCGATCTCTCGCAAGCATTGGACTTGGACGAATCGAAAGTATTAATGTACTTGGTAGGAATCTTTCACAGCGTGTGGAGTTGCTAGAAGTGATAGGTGAGAAAGGTTCTCGCAAGGTGAAAGGTGTAGATTTTCGTAAAATGCTCGGTTACGATAAAGTTAAGTCACTGAAATTTGGAATTAAAAAAGAATCGGATCGTTTCTTTATAAAGGGTCTAGGATTTGGACATGGAGTTGGATTAAGCCAATGGGGAGCACATGGAATGGCAAAGGATAATATCAACTATAGAAATATCCTAAGACATTACTATAAAGGTGCAGACCTCGCAAACATGGTCGAGTGAGTTATTGGTTTACGATTTATAGATCATTTACAGAATTGACTTTCTAATGATCAATGTAAGTAAATATTTAGAATCGATTCAAGATCTGACGATCATTCCTCCTGTTCTAATCTCTGTTCTGTCACTGAGTGACAACAATGAATTGTCTTTTGGTAAGCTTGAGAACATGGTCGGTTCCGATCAGGTTCTATCGGCTCGTCTTCTCAAGCTCGCTAACACTCCGTTTTTTAGTCGCGGCAATCCAGTTACGAATATGAAACAAATCATCACACGTCTTGGATTCAAGACTGTGCGATCGATGATTGCAATGGCTATGTCAGACTCAATTTTTCAAAAAGGTAATTATAAAAAATTCAAAGATGAAGTCTGGCAACATTCTGTTGCAAAAGGAATTGTTGCACAATTTTTATGCGAAGATCTAAAACTCAAGAAAGAAGGTGAGTTTGCTTTGATTGGCGGACTCATGCAAGACCTTGGCAAAATTGTTCTTAATACAGTTGATCGAACTCGCTACATCGAAGTTCTAACCAATTACATTGAATCCGAGAAATCAATTGAAGAAATTGAAATTGAATTATTTGGCGTTGATAATGTTGAGATGGGAGTTGCTGCTGGCGAATTGTGGAAGCTGCCAACTCCGATTATTGAAGTGATTCGCCAAAGGAACCTTCCTGTGCAAGAGCAAGAATTGTATATTCAAATCATCAATTTTGCAGGAACAATCGTCAAGCTTGCTGGATTTGGCAAAAAGACTCCGCAGATCGCAGAATCATATGAGCAATACTACAAACATTTTGCACTACCAGAAGATAAAATGAAAGGTTATCCTATGAGTTTTGCTACAAGACTTAACGATCATGACCTTTTCAAATTCTGTTCGGGTTTATAATCAATCGTTTGATCAATAGATTAACAAATTATTTATTTGCTAATCCTATTCTTTTACCTTATAAATTTTATGAAGACCTTCTTTTCCTTTGATTGATATGTCATCGAACGATTCAAAACTATATTTCTTCTTGTGTTCATCACTTAAATCATTGTAAAAATCTTCTGACACCAAAACTTCACCAGGTTTTGCTAAGGATTCAAGTCGAGAAGCCATATTCACTGTATCTCCAACAGCTGTATACGATAGCTTTTGGAATGAACCAACATTTCCAACCACAGCGATCCCTGAGGCTATTCCGATTCCAATTGACGGTCTAAATCCATATATTTCTTCCCATTTTGGAACCCATAAATCAAAAACAGATTGCATCTCGATTGCCGTATCAATGGCATCTTCCCTATGTGTTGATTTGTAAATAGGAGCACCAAACAGACACATGATGGAATCTCCGATATATTTATCTACCATTCCGTTATAGCCTAATATCACTTCCGTAAGTGATGTGAAATATTCGTTTAGAAAAGAAATCACTTGTTCTGGTGCAAGTTTCTCAGAAAGAGAAGTATACCCACGAATATCGGTAAAAAGTACGGTGACTTCTTGACTCTGCCCTTTTTGATCCAAGCTGAAATTATTTGACAAAATGGATGTTACAACTTGTGGATCAACATACATACCAAAAATTGATTGCATTTTCTTCTTTTCATTTTCTAAATTCAGCTTATTCTGAAATTCTTTTTCTAGTTCCATCTTCATTTTCTGAACTAAACTATTTAAATCTTCAATCTCGCCAAGAGACATACCATAAATACTCTGAAATCGAGTTATAGATTCGCGCATTTGTTTTTCTAGAATTTTATTTCTATAAACATCTCTCAAGATATTTCGAAATCTGAATTCCATCAAATCTTCTATAATTTCTGTTATAGAGAAAACATCAGTGACACCTTGCTTGAATACATCAACAATAAATGAATGATCTTTCGTATCCGTAAAATAGACTAGCGGTGTCTCTCCACCAGATCCAATGATTTCGAAAACTTCTTCTAGAAGATCATTCTCACTTAAATCTTGATTGGCAAAATTAGAACTGAGAATTACCAAATCGTAATTGTGTCGATTGATTTCCTCTTGGAAATTTTTATATTGAGTTCTTCGAGTAACTTCCGCATATCCTTCAAACCATTTTGACAACAAGTCTTGTAAAATCTTGCTAAACTTATCATCGGGTTCGCCGAATAAAATCGCGATCTTCTCTTCGCTCAGTCCAATATTGTCCATCCGCTTGCCTACTTATAGCTTTTGGACAAAATTCTCAAGTCCTAAAGATTATGCAACAAAGGTCTTATCATTTGGAATGTCTACGCACGGACGTTTTGTATTCCGTATTTTGGTTCAAATTGCCCCATATAATATCAAAATTTACTCCTGACTGTTCGCAACGATTGATTATTGCATAGATCGCTTCCATTGAAGTATGATCTATATAATTGCATTGATTGAAATCCAAAGTAAATTTATTATTTCCATTCTGAGATTCCTCTTCCAAAGATTTCAAAAAACCAAACGAATTGGAAAAAAGCAATGGAGAACGTATCGTCCAAGACTCTTTATTGGAATAGCTCCAATCTAATGTAAAAATCTGTTTTACATTAACACCAGAAATAACTTGGATTAAAATTTTTACTAGAATTCCCATGAGAATTCCAAACAATAAATCTACAACTAAGGTAAAAGCAATTGTTGTTATAAATACAATCAATTGCTCTGGACCCTTTTTATAAATATGTATGAATTCTTTATGCGAAGCGAGTCTCCATCCAATCAATACCAATATAGCTGCAAGAGAAGCCATGGGAATCAATCTCAACAAATCTGGAATGAGCAAGAGAAAAACTAAGAGAAAGATACCATGAAAAAAATTGGACCAAATTGATCTTCCACCATTTTCAATATTGGCTTTACTTCTTACAATTTCTGCAATGATTGGAAATCCACCAATGGCACCTAATAGTGTATTTGCGATACCTTTTCCAATCAACTCTTTGTCCATATCAGTTCTGCGTTGCAGCGGATCTAACTGATCAACTGCCTGAGCACTCAACAAGGATTCAAGACTTGCAATAAAGAAAATCATTCCAGTATGAAACCAGAATTCGAATCGATTGATAACAGAAAAATCAGGGAAAATGATTGCAGAAGAAAGTGAATCTGGAATCTGAACAAGAAACTTTGGTCCAACCGTATATTCCGTTCCCATAAAAGTATAAACTTGATTGGTTCTAAGATGGAAAAACTCTTCCAAAAGAATTCCGATCAACACTGCAAATAAAGGAGCTGGAAGTTTTTTCATAAATTTCCATTTCGAGATTTGGAAAAAAATCAATACAAGCATTGCACTTCCTCCAATGAGGAAAATTTCTGGATTGAGAGATGCTATGCCATTGGGTATTTCCAAAATCAATTCCCAAGGAGTTTTAGAATGAGGAGTCGCTCCAGTTAGTATATATATTTGTTTGGAAATTATGATTATTCCAATTGCTGTCATCATTCCGTGTATTACGGATGCGGGAAACAATCTTCCCAAGAATCCCTTCTTCCAGATCCCCATCAATATTTGAAGAACACCGACGACTACCAAGCAAGCAAGCATCCTCTTAAAACCCAATAAATTATTGCCATCACCTAATCCATCTATTGCGCCAAGCACAATTACGATCAGTCCCGCTGCCGGACCATTGATAGTAACATAGCTGCCACCAAAAATGGACGCAACAATTCCTCCTATGATTCCAGCAATTAAACCAGAAGTTGGTGGTGCACCGCTTGCAACAGCGATTCCCACACAAAGTGGCAACGCAATCAAGAAAACAATAAATCCGGACATAATGTCCGTTCTGCCATATTTCTTCAGATCATTAATTATAGATTGAAAATTCATTTTGATAATTCCTTATTTTTTTCTTGTAAATACGAATGCCATGCCAAACGAAATTTAAAATGACTCCGCCCCATGAGAGTTCGAAATGCACGAACTATGGTATCAGGTCTTGGAGGATCACCTGCTATCCAATACCCAGGTGTATGTGGATACATTTCCGTATTTTGGCTCGCAGATTGAACTGCGTCAGTTCCTATAGCGACAATTAATTTGGGACTTGGCATCGTATCCCAAGCCAATTTACTGGGCTTGATCATTGCATCCGTCATAGAACCTGCAATTAGGAGAACATCTGCATGCTTGGGGGAAGCAACGGCTCTCACTCCAATACTCTCCATATCAAACACGTTATTATAGCATGCACCTAACTCCCATTCTACTCCTGTATTTGAACCTGCACAAACCTCTCGAAAATTAAATCCTTTATTTCCAATCTTTTCCTTAAATTCTAAGTATTCGGAATCGGAAGAATTCTCTGAATGAAAACTCGGCTCAAATTTTTCTTTATTATAATCAACTACTAATTCTGAACGATTGTCAGAGTAAACATCCACGAATCCCGAATTTACTAGATTCTTGCTAGGACATTCATCCACGCAAAGTCCGCATTGAAGACAAGCCCCATAGTCAATTTGTAAATTAATTTCATCTGATCGAATCGCATTTGTTGGACAAACTTCGGCACAGATTGAACATTCTTTACAGCTAACCCAACTATTCTTCCCTGGATTTCCTATGATTTCCTTCAGTTCCTTATCAGCATTCAGTTTTAGATCTTTATAATTATTCCCTATAAAAGCCGGTATCCCTCTAGCAAATTTGGCTATGGGTGCTTGAACAAGAGGAGTTGATTCCAGATTATGATTTGCTGGAAGAAAGAAATCCTTTTCAACTCTGGTTACAGGTTTTCGAATCAAATTCAAAAAAGTTTCTAATAACAAGCTCATAAGTCCACTCCCGCATAACTAAGATTGAATGATTTATTGATCAAAGGAAAATCACTAACTAGCTGATTTTGTGTTGCAATTTCCAGAGCATGCCAGTTTAGAACAGAAGGGTCACGGATGTATGACGATTGAATTTCGTAATGACGATTCCAGCGAAAAGCCATAAGAAGATTCCCTCGAAAAGACTCCGCGTAACCATAACTTATAGAACCAGACTCTGGAATTTTTTTTGCTTCGAGAATTGATTTGTTGGTCTGTCCATATTGGTTCTCATTTGATTTTATATTCTCCCAATTTATGCTCGCTATCGCATTTTGTATTAATGCAACAGAGCGTTCTACATCTTGAATTCGTAAAAGAAAGCGAGACCACACATCACCTGTGAGTCGAAATTCACTCGAAGAAAAATAGTGAGGAGCAAGTTCTTTATATAATGGATCATCTAACCTAGTATCAATATTGGTTCCACTTGCTCTTGCTACAATACCACTCAAGCCCAATTCTAAAGCGCTCTCGTGAGATACAGTTCCCACATTTTGCATACGTTCACGTATTGTACTGTTGTTCACAGCTTGATTCATAGATTTAGAAACTTTTTCTAACCAACGAGACCAATTGGGAATCCATGAATCTATATCATTCTTTGAAGGTACATTTTGTATCCTTGAATGAAACGGACGAATAGCCATTCTACCAAACCGTGAACCCGTCAAGAATTCCATCCAACCTAGAGGAAATCCTCGCTCAGTAGAACAAACGGCTAGCAGAGGATAGTATCCAATGTCTCCAGCAATTCCGCCAATCTCTCCAATATTGCAGGCGATTCGTTCGGTTTCCAAAAGAATCAGTCTGTACAATTCTTCATCTCGAGTAATTTTAAAATCCAAAAGATTTTCTAAACACCGAGCAAAGCAAATACTATAAGCCGTTGTTGTATCCAAGGCAATGCCTGAAATAATAGGCATTGCTTTTATAAAATTGAGCCCATTTAAATTTGTCAAAATTTTGCGATGCTGAAAACCCAATCGAATCATCAGAGACTGAATATGATCCCCTTTTACTATAAAACGAAAATGACCCGGTTCAATTACTCCAGCATGAATTGGTCCTACTTCATGAGTATAGTGATCTTCAGGAACATTTAAGTTTATTCCAGAATAATTTATATCTTTGAGCCCCAATTCTCTATCATAGAACACCTTCAATTGATCCTTTCGAGAATATGATCTTAGAGTAGATAGGTCGATACCCGAAAAGTCTTCTGTTCGATTGATCCCGAAATTGAAACGAAGCAGAGAAATTGGAGCCATAGTATTTGCAAGGTATGATTCCCAAGGAAGGAGATTCTCTTCTTCGTGAATTTTGATCGAATCAAATCGATACATTCTATCCTCAAAAAAACCAACGATTACTTGTTTGCTCATATTGATTTATATTAACCTCAATATTATAATTCCATAAATTGCCCAACTTACGAGTAAGACTGAAAACCCTGTAACAATCCAAATCCTGCCGATAACTTTTTTGCGGTTTTTCTCTGATAGATCATTAGTAGATGGCACCATCCAAATCGGATAAGTCTTCTGGAACAACAATCCAGCAAAAATAACATTTAACAGAAGAATGAAAAGAGTTGAGTATTCTGATCTTGATAGAGAAACTTTTAAAATTAGAAAATCTCCGATAAATGCGGGGGACAATGGAAAACCGAAAGCAAAAAATAATCCAAGAAAATAGAAATATTTTACTTTAGAATTTAAATTTTTAATTTCTGAAATAAATTCTATATCTTTTGATCCAGCTTCCATTCTTAGAATTCCCATTGATAGAAAGACAACGACCTTAAGCATCATCGTTCCGATTAGAATATAAAGAAATTCCTGGTAACTAAGATCCAACCAAACGATCCATGCAAGCATACCCGAATGGAAAACAGCAATTTTTGCAGCTATCATACGAATATCTGTTACGTGAATCATCTTCAGCGTTGCATGCATACAAGTTATAACGCCAAGGATTGGAAGAATTAAGCTCGCTGGTAATGGACTTGTATTCCACAAACGATCCAATTGCACCAATTCGCGAAGAACTAAAGCAACCGTAACTGGGATGAATGAGGATATTAGAGACGATACTTGAGTGGGACTGTCACCGTAAGTATCTGCAACCCAGAAATGATTTGGAAATAATCCAAGTTTGGCGGTAAAACCGTAAATCGCCAAAGTCAAACCCAATCTCGCCAATGGACCCACGATCTGGCTTTCGCTTTTTAAAATATCAAGATTCAAAGTTCCAGAAGTATCACTACCAAAGGTGATCAATATGAGCCCGAGAAATGCGATTCCCAAACCATAAGAATTGATCAAAAGAAATTTCCAAGCGATCCGAAAAGATTGTTCGCGTCCAGGACTTGATATCAACACAGCTCCAAACAATGTTGATGCTTCAATAAAAACCCAGTTCCAAGCAAGGTTATTCGAAAGCCAGGAAAGAATAATGCTTATAACGAATAATTGGCTACAAATCATTAGTAAATATTTTCTTGCATGGTAATGTGAAGGAAAGAAAATCCAAACCAAAGTTATTCCAAAAAAAGCGACTACCCCGATAGCAATCATAAGTGAAATACTTGGGATTAGATTCAATATATCCAAAATATTCATATTTTTTTCTCTCCCAAGCCTAGTGGATTCAATTTGAGAACAACAGATGCTACTATCACCAAAATTGCATCTAAGAAGGTTCCAAATTCTAATCCGAGAGGAAGTCCTCGATCCAATATCATTGTTAATGCAAATATTCCGTTTTCGAATACAACAAAACCTGCAATCAGAGCAATCCAATTTCTCTGAACGATGAATCCAATTATACCTACATAAATCAATAATATAACATATATTAATCCAATCCTATGCGTATCAGTCGGAAATATATGAATCTGCTCGGTCAATAGTATTGAAAGTAAAATTCCAAGGACTAGGAAAAACGCTGTAACTGCATAACCAAATCTCGGCTCAGACGATTCACCAAGATCAGAATTTCTTGCGGTCCAGAATAGAATCCAAGGTGTGAGAATCGCTTTAAAAACTAGAACGAGAGATACGAGTAACCAAGTATGCATCTCATTTGCAAGATGCGCTTTAAAAACGGTTGCAACCAGAAGAAAACCTTGAACCGAGAGCAATGTTATTACTCTTGTTATACGATTTTCAACGAGAACCATCAATCCGGTTAAGAATAGAAGTAAGTAGAAAAAATCATAAATCATTTAATTTCACCAATGTTCCCAAGAAAAGAATAATTAGAAAAATAAGTCCCATTAGTTCGGGAATCCAGGTCCACTTTCTTCTTGCACAAATCGATTCCCATATTCCAAGTGTGACCGCCAAACACAAAACTGCTGGTGTAACCCAAAAGGAAATCCAATCAGGACTCAGGTAGTCGTTCTTATGAAATTTCGTATGTTCGAGAGCAAGCTTCACAAGTAAGGTTAGGAGCGTTGCAGTTTTGATTTGATAAGATATTTCAAAGAATCCCATTTTTCTACCCGAAGCCTCAAGAAGCATAGCCTCATGAACCATTGTGAGTTCTAAGTGAGTTCTCGGATCATCAAAAGGAGGTTTTGCAAGCTCGGCCAAAATAGCATAGAAGCAAGCTATTAGAAATAAAAATCCCATACTAAAATCAGCAAGACTAACATCCATTTGAATATGAGTCTGAGCGATCAGAATCATGAGAATTATAGTTGGTTCGGCGGATACTGCAAGTAACATCTCGCGACTTACACCCATTCCTCCAAACGAAGTCCCTGTCTCCATAGCAAAAGACGTTGTGCTAAAGCGCTCAAGTGTAAGAAAAAAAACTAAGTAAACAAAAGATGTCCATTCAAAGCAAACAATCGACCAAGCAATCAACATGCTAACTAAGGCTACTAAGGGCGACATCCTTGCAAAAAAATTACCAAGAGCTGCATCGATACTGTCTTTTCCAAGAAAACGGAAAATATCTTTCCAAACTTGCAAAACTCCGGGTCCTCGCCTATTCTGAGCTCTAGCTCGGATTAGCCTGATCAATCCACCAACAAAAATCGGTAAAATCAGAAAGCTAATAATCTGAAAAAAAATCATCATAGAATGCCTCCGATAAACTCTAAGGCAAAAAATATAAATAAAATGCTTAGAATTCCTATGCTGGAGAGTGCGAGGTAATTGCTTAAGTCTTCCGGTTTATTTTGATTTTTAGGTTTGTAATATTTTCGCAAACTGATCCATTCAAAAAATTGCATAAACCAATCATCCAATTTCGATTTACCCTTAGAGCTCATAAAATGTTTGCCAAGTGATTCGATTAGCGGAATTGAATAACTTGATGCGCTGATGGATACATTCCGAAGATCAGAGTTTGCTCCTGTATCCCAAGTGAGCTTTCGAAATTTTTGGTTTCTTGTGAAGTATGCGATGGAACATACAATTACAATCGTTAACAAGGATAGTAAACTAGCATCCAATACATAGCTAGATATATTCATCGGGAAAAAATTTCTGAAGTATACGGGAAGAAACAAAGAAGGAAGGACTATCCATATTCCAAGCCAAATTAAATCCAATTTATTTTTAATATTATTTAGAAAATTTAAATTATTTTTGATATCAGCATCTGATTTCATCGAATCGTCTACAAAATCTTTCTTATACGGAGAAAGAAAAATAGATTGATAAAGACGAATATGAGATGCTCCACCAAACACAATACCTGTGAATACAAGAATCAAGACTGGAAGAACAACAATTGATTTAGAACTGGGAATTTCCAGTAAACTACTGCTCAAAAGAAGATAGGAACTCTCAGAAATAAAACCTGTCGTACCTGGAATTCCTATAAAACTCAAAGTGCCGAGTAGCGTAAGTGGGATTGGTAAACCAAGACTTCTTCCTTTTCCTCGTATCTTGTCTATTGAGGAATTATCTTTGTTTTCCACTCTACCAAACAATAGAAATTGGAAAGTTTTGCTTACACTATGCTGAATTAAACTAATATAAAAAACCGCTATAAATCCATTCTCCAAATCTTGAAACTCAACTATTTGCGCAGTCTTTGCAAGGCCCGCAAGCCCGATACAAAGCCAAATAAAGTTCAACTTTTCTATTGAGCTGTATGCAAGAACTTGGCTAACCTTCAACTGAAAAAAACTCGTTATGCCACCAACAAAAATTCCTATTGCTGCAACTACAGTTATACAGAGAAATATTGAAGGTTCATACATATAGGGATAAACGAAAGTAATGAAGATATAAAAAGGAAAAAGGACAAATAATCCAGATGAGAAAGAATTTATTTCCGCATCAACATTTTCATATGCCAGTGGAATCCAAAAATGGAGAAAGAACAATCCCGATTTCAGAAAACAAGCAAATGCCAAAAAATATAGACCAACTGTATTCTCACTTCCGAGAAAAACCCAGGCTGCGAGTAAAATTCCAGATATTCCGCCAGAAATGAGGAAGCTTGAGTAACTTTTCCCATTTAATCTATGTGGAGAAGTGTATTGAAAAAAGTATAGTATGCTTACCAGCTCAATCAATAGCACAAGAAAAAATGTTTTACCTAAAACGGCAGCAATCCCCAAAAAACTAAATTGAATAAAGAATATAACTTTCTTTTGGAAAGATATTTCTGGATATAACAGAATTCCAATAAGTGTAACTGCCGCTAAAGCAATCAGCACGGATGCAGACATATAATTCTCCTATGAATTAAATCTAAAAACTAAAAGGTTTAGATTAAACTATTGGAGGGGGAATTGGTAAATAAAGGGGATCAGAAAGAAGAGAACAGGTAAATGATTGAGGTTGTAATATCTGGTTTATAGAATGTAGATTGTGATCGTCATTTCTAGGAATCCAGACAGAAAATAAGACATTTGATTCACAATTCGAATCCGATTTGGTCTCAGATTCAAAGTTTATCTCACAGGATTCTGCATTATCAACCTGAATTGACTGAAATCTCGGATTGATGGGATTCAAAAATACAGATGCAACAAAAAAAATCAACGCCAATTGAAAGAATCGGAAAGTCTTACGTTTATATTCCATCATGGCTAATTACAAGATTATTTTAATACCGTTTCGCTGTAAAGTCCAATCTCAATGAACGAAAAAATCAACATACAAGATCTAGAGAAAAATTATTTACTCGGCTCAACATCGATCCCAGCATTAAGAGGAATCAAACTTCAGATTCATAAAGGAAGTTTTACAACATTAATGGGTCAATCTGGTTCAGGTAAATCTTCATTATTGAATATTCTCGCTTCGATTGATAAGCCTGATCGCGGAGTAGTAGAAGTATTTGGTCAAAATATAAGTGAACTGAATAGCTATGAAATTGATATTTATCGCCGAACAACAGTTGGAATCATTTTTCAGTTTTTCAATTTATTGCCATACTTAACAGCTAAGGAAAATGTTGCACTTCCCCTCTATCTTTCGGGAGTCTCCACAAAACTTGCTAATAAAAAATCATTGGAAGCCTTAGAATTGGTTGGATTGCAAGAAAGAATCAAACATAAACCGAACGAGTTATCAGGTGGTGAACAACAACGAGTCGCGATTGCTAGATCTATTGTTCATGATCCTAAGCTTCTGCTTGCCGATGAACCCACTGGCAATTTGGATACAGAAAATTCGGAAAAAATTACAAATATATTAATTAACTTAAAAAAAGAAAAAAATTTGACTATTCTTATAGTGACGCACAATCCAGAAATTGGAGCTATGGGTGAAAAGCAAATTCGGATGCAAGATGGCCGAATTATAAATGAATAAAAAAGTATATTCCAATTTTCTAATTGTATATGCAACGAAGCATATTCTAAGACATGTTTTTATCATCAGTGGTGTTGCCTTAGGCATTGCGCTATTCTTTTCTACTAGTTGGAATGGTATGCGTGCAGAAAGATCTTTGATAGATTTTTCATTAGGTTTTGTGGATGATGACTTTCAGGTCAAAATTACAACCAACAAAACCGTTTTCTCTGAGCAATTAATGCAAGAAATTTTTGATTCGGAAAGTTTAAGATCGATTCGAAAGATTTCACCACAATTGAGAAAAAATGCCCTGATCTATAAAGACTCTGGAGAAAATTTGCGATTGCCTATCATCGGAATCGATTTATTTGAGGACGGATTGTTCACTGGAAAACCACCGATTGAAACTGCGAATTCAAGCCAAACTTCAACTCTTCCTGAGATTTATTTTTCGAAAGGATTGATGGACATTCTTGGTTCAAGAGATAAGTATCAGATTCTTATCGGCGACAAAAAATTAGAATATTTGCGGAGCGAAGTTGGTATTATACATAGAGACGGTGGAATTTTTTTAGTTCAAGATTTACCTGATCTTCAAAGAAATTTAGGATTAACGCAAATGATTACTTCCATTCATTTGTATTATCCTGAAGAACTTTATAGCTATAATGCGGAAATTCAAAAGATCACATCTAATTATGAAGATTTAAAATTAGAAACAAGACAAGATATTCTTTCCCGAGCTCAAGGCGCTTTGCGTTCATTTCGTATGAATCTCGTTGTTGTATCATTGATTTCAGTATTGATTTCCCTTTTTATGGTATCCCAGAATCTTTCTGGTTTGTATTTTCAACGAAAAAAAGAATTGGCAATTTATCGATCATTAGGTGCTAGTTTTTGGATGACTTTTCGTTTATTCTTATCACAATCACTTCTGATTGGAATTCCTGGAACGTTGATTGGAATCTGGATCGGAATAAATTTTACAGAACTTTTGTCTATTAGTGAGACAACAGTAACTGATTCGAAACAAGTTATTTCCTATGCAAATATTCCCTGGGATTTAGTTTTCATAAGCCTATTCATCGGAATATTTGGATCTTTTATAGCAGGAATGATCCCTGCAATTCGAGCAGGTTTTATTCCTCCTGCAGGAATTATACGCGAAGGAGATTCACAGAAAATTCCTAATCAATATTACAAATGGTTTATGTGGGTTGGAATAATTTCCATTTTACCTGGTTATGTGTTTGCATTTGGATTTTCCAAAATACTGTTTATAGGATTCATATCGATTGGAATTATTATCCTCGGTCAGATATTTCTTTTTCCACCATTGTTTCGTTATATATCTTCTATAATCCCTGTTTATTGGGCTACAATTAGAATTGGTATAGAAGAAATAAAAGAAAGACCGCTCGGTAATACTTTTTCGGCCGCAACTCTAATGTTATCGATATCATTGGTATTTACTCTCACTACGCTTACTCGTAGTTATAAAACTTCACTCATTCATTGGGTTGAGTCCGAGAACCCTTTTGACTTCTCTATTGTAAATTCATTTCATTTGGACAACGGTCTTACAGGTGGTGTATCCGCAGATATACTAAATCAATTGCGGAATTTAGAATCTATTTCGCATATTGATCCTTTCGTCATCGTGACCAATCTAGAAGTTGGCAACAAGATGTACACTCTGCACGCTTTACCTCTACCTGAGTCTAATCAAACCAATTCAATCTATATCTCCAAGAATCTGGGTTATCTAGATCAATACAAAATTGGTGACAAGATGACTCTTTCGACTCCCAAATTCGGGGATATCCAATTTACAATCACTGGAGAACGTGAACACTTCTTCTCAGAAAGAGGAACAATTATTATGGATTTGGATGTTTATGACAAATTTTTCGGAATTCAATCATTCAATTCCATACGATTGTCCAAGCAAAAAAATACAGATACAAATCTATTTCGAAAAAAAATTGAAGAAATCATTAGTGGTGATCCGCAATTAATCTTATTGGATAGCGATGGATTAAAAAATATATATCTTTCCGGATTGGACAAAGTGTTCGGAACTTTGGATTCTCTCAAATGGACAGCGGTTTTCATTTCAATACTATCCCTTTTATCTGCTGTTCTGCATGGACTTTTCGATAAGTTGAGACTCTACGGCGTGCTTTCGATACTCGGAGCAAGTTCTAGACAAATATTCCAAGTCATGTTCTTTTCTGCATCAACTCTAACTTTGCTTGGTGGATTCATAGGAGTCCTATCCTCTTTAAGTTTGTCGCCATTGGTACTGTATGTAATCAATCGCAATGCATTTGGCTGGGTGTTGGAGTTTGATTTTCCTTGGTTTTGGATTATCTACCTTTTTCCTATTCTGATCTTTTTGGCATTTTTTGCGACATTGTTGCCTTTTTTCAAATTAAAGAGTCTTGCTACTCGCGAACTATTAAACGAAGAATAGCAAAAAATTGTTGATTCTTGCCAGGAAGATAGTATCATTCGGTCATGGGTCAAAAGATCAAAACCGCCATAGAACTTGCGGACATGATCAAGGAAGAAAATCTCAACGGCAGAGATAAGATTCCTAACACAGAAACCCATATCAAAATTTGGTGTTCCCATTTCGCTCGAGATGAGAAAGACATTCGAAAAATCTTAGACGATCTCAAAGAAGCAAAATATATATTCGTCGTTAATATTGTGATGCCAGATCCCAATCTATACCTGCCTGCAGCAAACTCTTTTGTATACACAGAAATTGGAATACTAAATGACCTCAAAAGATTTGCAGACAATCGCTTGGAAAAAATTTATGAATCCACTTTTTATAAACGCAAATCGCCCTTTCAGATCACTCGTGAGCTTTTCCCTAAAATAAAAGAATTCAACAATACACCGATGGGTAAAGCGATCAATGAATCGGTCATGATCGATGAATACATTCGTGTTCTTACAAACTCAGCATTCGAATATACGCCTGAACGAAAATTAGCAGCTCTAAAGGAAATTTATTCTGACGAGTCTGCTGATGATATTCCAGATGTGGAAGCACAAACAGTACAGAATGTCCGAGCAGTTGACCAAGTTAAAGCCAAAGAAAATGAACCTGAAAATACTCAATGGAAGAAAATTACAAATAACTTTCCAGTTGACTTTCTAGTTCGAATACATTTTCGAAAATATGAATTCGAAGTGGTAAAAAAACTGATCACGCAAGGTAAGATTCGCACAGAAGATGATCTCAAATACATTCGCGATACTCTACAGACAATGGAAGGCCGCACTGTTCAAGATCCAATTTTAAAAAGACATATGAATGAAATGGTTGAATTACGACGACTTGCTCAAGCAAAACTCAATTTTCTAAGAACCCGTTCCAAGACGGGATAAATTGCGTTATCACTTGGTAGGCGAATAAAAGAAATAAAACAAATAGAACTTTTCTTTTGGTTTGGTATTGTCCGTTAAATGAATCGGATTCATTGCGATAATAATACAAAGCAATAATTATCAAATTGATATTCACGAATAGAAACCAAGTCTTCCAGTTTATAAATGCAATCCTACGACCTTCCCCAACAAATAAAACGGTAGTTAGGTAAAATAAACTTGGTGATATATAAATAAAAAATTTCTTGAATTCTTGAAGCGGAGCCTTCTCGGATCTAATGACTTTTGCTTTAGAAACTTTCCCAATTGCTTCGATCAATTGTTGAGGTTCTTGTAAATTGGTCAATGCAAGAGCATTTTCCTGCCATTCCAATATAATTCTTGGATATGATTTGAATTGATCTACATGGATTGTCTCTAGGCCTTTTAAGTTATGCTCTAAGGTCTTAACTGAGTTTTCGTATTGGATAAGGACTTTGCCTTCTAGTTCAAAACTGGTTGCTGTAAGTAAATTGAGTTGAGCACGAAAGCTTCTATAGATAAACAACCCAATCAAAATAGCAACTGGGATAAATAAAAATAAAAATTCCTTTCTATCTAAAGACGGAATTTGGAGAAAATTCCACACAAGAAAACCAACAAATATAGTTAATACGATCGAGAAACGAATCAATAATTTGTTTCGGAATCGATTTGTATCGTAATAAAATCTCTGAGCCATATTAGAAGAAATCAGATTTCTGAAAAATCGAATACATTCGAATTCCGTTAGACTCTAACAATTCACGTCCACCCTCTTCACGATCCAAAATACAAATTCCAGAATTAACTGTAAGTCCAGCTTCTCGCAATGAATCAACCGCTTTGAGAGTAGATCCTCCAGTCGTAATCACATCATCAACAACTAAGCAAGATTTTACAGCCTGGAAAAACCCTTCGATTTTCTTTTTTGTTCCATGATCTTTAGTTTCCTTTCGAACAACTAAAGGGTAAACCATTTTGCCTGATTTAGAATATTCTAATGCGATTGCGTATGAGATAGGATCAGCACCCAATGTAAGTCCACCAACTGATTCTAGAGAGAGCCCAGATAATTCTTGGATTGTTGGGATAATGTCGATTGCGAAAACTTTTGCAAGCAGAGTCAGACGATCCGGATGTAAAGTAATTTCTTTACAATTGAAATAGTGATTGGATTCTCTACCAGATGCTAGCAGAAATGGTTTCTCTGAATAGCGATAGACATGGCTTTTCATCAATTGAAATAATTCTTGTGCTTCTTTACTTTTTGGAATCATAGGCGACGACTTGATTTCTTCCTTTACTTTTTGCTTCATACAAAGCTTTATCTGCTTTTTCGATTAGATCTATCATACTCATTTTATTTACATCTTCTGGCTGAGCCGTAGCTACTCCAATACTTATTGTCAAAATTTCATTGAAGGCGGAATGTTTGTGCTGAATTTTGAGATTGTAAATTCGATTGCATATTGTTTTTGCAAGAAGCAAGCCTCCGCTCGCATCTGTTTCGGGGAGAATAAGACAGAATTCTTCTCCACCATATCTCGCTGCTGTGTCTCGATTCCTCGTAGCTGACTCGGAAAGGACTTCAGCAACTTTTTTTAATGCAGTATCTCCAGCTTGGTGACCATATTCATCATTATAGGATTTAAAAAAGTCAACATCTAACATAAGCAAGGTGATTGGTTTCTTAGAATTACTCAACTTATTCCATTCAAATTCTAGAAACTGATCAAAATAACGACGATTGTACAAATTGGTTAGGGGATCATGGGAACTGATTTTCTCGAGAAGGCGATTCGTCATATTCAGAATTCTGGTTGTCTCAAGAAGTTCTTCTTCACGCTTTTTCCTTCGATCCATTTCATTTCTTAACCGAATGGCTGAATTCACACGAGCGAGCAACTCAAGTGGGCGTATCGGAGTTGTATTGATATAATCCATCGCTCCTGCCTTAAAGGCCGAGTCAATAAATTCTTCATCTGAACTCGATGTAATCATAAGTATGGGAATGTCTTCGTATTTGGTTAATTTCTTTAGCTTTTCTGTTGCTTGAATACCGTTCATTCCAGGCAAAAGAATATCCATCAAAACAATATCATAAGGAACATTTTGATTGGAACTTGAATACTCCAAGCGATCCAAACCTTCTTCGGCACTGGGAACTATATCAACTTTATAAGGTAGGTTTTTATTCAGAAGCCTCTGCAGAATCATCGCTTTTTCTACAGAGTCATCAATGATGAGAATTTTCATATTCTGTCCCCAGTAGATAAACGGGGGACAGATAGGTCAAGTCTTAGAGTCTTTCTTTGTCTGTAAGTGTTCCAAGAAATTTCACAATACTTTCAACTTCTTTGTCATCTAGCTCTTTGCCAAGTTGATGATAAGCCATAAGTTTTACGGCTTCTTCCAAGGTCTTGACGGAGCCATCATGGAAATACGGTCCAGTGATCGCGATGTTTCTCAATGAAGGAACTTTGAAAAGGAACTTATCATCCTCTTTCTTGGTTACTGCATATCGACCCATGTCGTCTGTTTTGTAAGGATGAACTTGCCCTACTTTTCGGAAGCTATTTCCACCCAAAGCGACTCCATTATGGCAGGAAGTGCAACCATTTGCAATAAATGCTTCTAGGCCCGCTTGCTCATCTGAATTGATCGCGCGGTGATCACCACTTACGAAATCGTTCAAACGGTCTTTTGTAATGAGAGTTCTTTCGAAAGCCGCAATGGATTCTGCTAGATTATCGTAAGTCAGCGCATTTTTTTCTTTTGGAAATGCTTTGGCAAAAAGACCTGGATATTCTTCATCCTGTGATAATCGGGAAATGACTTCCTTTTCATTTGGCATCGCCATTTCAACCGGGTTTAGAATTGGACCTTTCGCTTGCTCTTTCAAATCTTTAGCACGACCATCCCAGAACTGGACAAAATGCAAAGATGCATTCAATACAGTTGGAGAGTTTCTATCTCCATTTTTACCGAAGGCTCCTGGAGATGTTGGAAGATTATCAACTCCGCCAGCCTTACCTTCAATATTGTGACAGCTATTGCAAGATTGGGTTTTATTCTCAGAGAGGATCGTATCAAAATATAACTTTTTGCCAAGAGCAATCCTTTCTTGAGTATCGTTCTCCGAACCTGGCGATTTGTCGGGTAACAATCCAAAATTAGCTTTTGCTTTTTTCTGCAACTCCAAGGTTTTCTCGGATGGACCGCAAAATAGCAATTGGCCACCTAATGCAACGAAAATGAAAAGAATACTTAATTGTTTCATAAGCATAGTATTGGCTAAGAAATAACGAATTGCAAGAATTTTTGAACCGTGATCACCCACACCCATGAAGAAAATAACTATGGACATATAGAGAAAAACTATATGCCTAAATTCTATACAGTATGCTACAATTTTGCAAATGATCGCTGTTCCTTTTTGCTTAGAATACAACTCTAGCTGTTGGCACGCTTATTGCAAAGAGTATATAGCTCTTGTAAGGAGAGATTTATGAAGATAGAAAGAAGTAAAGAACGAATTTCAGCCAGTGAGATGCGAGACTTCGCAATCAAGATCTACCAAAAAAATGGTGAGCCTGAGTATATCTCCTGTTTTATTCAAAATGTATCCGAAGGTGGCATGTCTGGAATTCTAGATGAACATCTCGAACTAAAAGACGGCGATATAGTGTCCGGTGTAATCGAGGGAGATGAGTTCCAAATGAAAATTCGTTTTCAAGGTAACATTTCTTGGATTAAGGCAGATCCTAAATCTTATCGTTTCGGAATCAATTTCACAAATGAGATCATGCTACCCGATGTCTTGATAGCTAGAATTATGGCTGTCGCTTAGGGCAAAAGTATCCTCCAATAATACTCCATCCGAGAATCTTTTTTGAGCTCGTCCGAAAGGGCGGGCTATCTTTTTTTAAACTCTAATCCGATAATCAACCATATGGCTATTCGTCACCTCATATCCTGGCAAGATTGGTCAGACTCCGAGATCCGAGAACTACTTGATTTTGCAATCTATGTAAAAAAACACCGAGTATACTTTGCGGGACATATGCATGGGCGAACCATGGCTATGCTTTTCCAGAAAACATCTACAAGAACGCGGGTTTCTTTCGAGGCAGGAATGACAGAACTCGGTGGGCATGCAATTTTCCTAGATTGGATCGCATCCAATTTTCTATTATCCGATATTGATTTCGAAGCTGCTTACCTTTCCACAAATGTATCCGTTATCATGGCAAGACTCAAGAAGCACGAAGATTTGCTGATTCTCAAAAAAGGATCAAGTGTTCCTCTGATCAATGGTTGCTGTAATCTATACCATCCATGCCAATCTCTTGCAGATATATTGACAATCGCACTCGACTCTCCAAAAAAAATCGAAGAGAATCGCCTTACCTATATTGGCGTTCATAACAATGTCGCAAATTCATTGGTAGAAATCACAGCTGCTTTGGGAATGCACTTAACTCTAACAACACCCATTGCTCAGAAAGAGAGTATCTCTGAGCAAGCAATTGCAAGAGCTAAATCCAAAAACACAGTAACTTGGGAGCCGGACATAAAGAAGGCGATAAAAGATGCAGACTATATCTATACTGACACTTGGGTAGATATGGAATTTTTCAATGATCCAAATTTTGCAAAAGCAAAAGAAGAACGCATCCAAACCATGATGCCCTATCAGATCAATGCAGACCTACTCAAACACACTGGGGCAAAAGTTATGCATGACATGCCCATTCACGCTGGATTCGAAATTACGAGAGAAGTAGTTGAGTCCGGACGATCCATTATTTTCTCACAAGCAGAGAACAGACTCGATGCTCAGAAAGCGATTATTTTGGAATTGCTAGAAAAGTCGGAGTAATGCGAAGTGCCTACCTTCCTCCCGACTCGCTTCGCGACAGGTCTGTGCGGAGGTAAGCACTTCGCGCAGGGGCAGTGGATAGTAATTTTGGATAGGTATAGAAATATATTTCTAAAATAGACTATTTTGAAGTGGCAAGAATTTGGATCGACTTCTGGAAATAATTTATTTACAGATTTACGATTAGAGTATCTAGGCACCAAACTTTTGGGAAAGCAAATATGGAATCTTCGATTAAATATTTATTGAATTTTTTTAAAGATGGTGATGTTTACGGTGTAGTTCCTCCATCTCCTGCTAATGGTGTAACACAAGGTATTGTTGAATTTCTGCCAATTGGATATGCTCTACCCTGGGCATGGATATCAACAATTCTCGCTACAAGCTTTATCATTGGCTTGGTTGTCTATCTATTCTATAAAGATTTAGATTCTTGGGGGGGCTGGCAAGGGATTCGTAAAAACTATGGGTTATGGGTTTTGCTTAGTGTGTCCAGTCTTCTTGGCTATTTGGTAATCTATTGGTTAGTTTTTGCTCCTTTGGCTTCATTTTCCATTCTTCGTAAACTTGAAGTAGATCCAACGAAAAAGCAGATTTATATTGCAGATCAGAATTTTTTCCAGTATACAATACCATTTTCAAAGATTTCTCACTTAGCATATATTCGTAATAATTCCAAGGGAAGAAGTGGATTGTGGATCGTAAGAGACCATAGAACCGATCATGCTATCTTACGCTGGAGTGAGGATCCTACCCTAGAGGATAAATTTATTGAATGGGCAGAAAATATCGCAAAATCCATGGATGCTGTCTTTGTATCATATCATGAAAGATCGAATTTATTCCGAAGTGATAAATTTCGCCAATACTTATCCGCTCAAGGTCTCATAGAAAAGAAAATTTCCATTGAAAATAAAAATAGAAACGAAGAAGAAAACCGAATCCAATGGGTGATCCAATCTAAGCAAAAGGAGATGGAAAGTTTTGATTGGATATTCTGGTTCTCTGGTGTTATCGCAATACTTATGTTCGCTCCTTTCTATCTAGCTTTTCTAAGTATTCTTTGTCTTCTGCCTGAACTGATACGACATTTTTTGATGGGGTATGAAACTAAAGAAGAACTTCACAAAATCATTTTAAAAAGTAAAATTTTTTATATTGGAATCGCGTTGATGCTTGCATTTTTTGTAGGAATGTACAACTCCACAAAGTATGTTAACCAAGCGGATACAATACAGATTGATCTCAGCAAAAATCGCCTATTCTATTCCATTCTAAACCAGAACCAACAAGTCATCGACAGAAACAGACTCACTGGAAAAGACTTCTGGCTAGATCTACTATTGGGCAATCCTTTTGCTATATTGGACCGTCTTGCTGAGTTTAGTCGATCGAATAATATAGAACTAGAAATGAATTTCTCCGAAGTAAACAGAATTCGATCTCCTGATCAAAAAATCATCTTTTCTAAAAGAGAAAATGGTAAGAACGAAGATAATTTTGAAACATTTACATTTGACTTAAGTGGATTAGATCCTTTAGTGTATCAATATATTCTCTATAAAATTCAAGAAATATCGGAAATAGAAAGATAGTTATTTCCTTTTAAGTCGTTAAAGATTTAAGAAAATTCCACATAATAATATCATTTTTAAGAGAATAATCTGAATTTCAAATTTTTTATAGATAAAAGTAATTATTTCCAAAAATAATTTATTTAATATTTCGTTATGAAAAGTAAAAAACTAACATTTATGACAGGTTGACGAATTACAAATTTCGGTTATATTAAATATATCTAAAGGAGATAAAAATGAGAAAATTAAAAATTTATGTATTTGCATTGACGATAATAATTCTTGCAAATTGCGCAAAGGAAGACAATGACGATGATCAAAATTTGTTATTATTGTTATTCTTAACACAAAGCAGTGGTTGTAATCTGGTAGCAGGTTCTGCAACATTTTCTATTCCTAAAACTGTATTTACAGGTACGAATACTGAGATTCGAACCACAAATCCTGCAGGCGGACCTAGCTACTACGGAGTTTTACAGGCAAAAGGACTTAGAGCTGGAGACGTTCTTAGATTTACAACAACTGCATCAACTTTTTCTGTTGGTCCATATAGCGCTAAATCAGGAACTGATTGTGACATAGAATTTACGGCTACTACTACTCCAACCGGAGTTACAGTTTCTAACAGCAGTTCTTCGGCTGGACCAACGACAGCTACAATCACGACAGCAGGTGATTATAATTTTTTGATACTAAAAGGAGTTAGCGGCGAAGTTTCAGTAACCAAGTAGGTGATTGATTTCGCTGCAGTAACCCAAATACCACTATAACATATATCCAATATAAATTTCTTTGTTGGTAGATATTATCTGGTATAATTGGACAGGTAGCTTCTGGCTAAAATTAGATTGGTCAGAAGCTACCAGTTAAATAGTATTGAAAAATAATTCATTGAGAAGCTTTCTGGTTTTTATTTTAAAAAATTTAATAAGAAATTGTCGACAGACTTGGAACATCCATTCGCTAAGAATGAATAATATTATTTCCCCTTTAACAAAATTTGTTAATGTGAATACTATTTTTAGTTTAAAGCCAGGATCTATAAGTTTTAATCTAGCTATCGTAATCAAAAATGGATCGTTAAATTTTCTCCAATGAAGATTGGATCGAACTTTTGTATTAGGACACTGAGCAAATACCCCATTTTTTTGAATTGTCCGCTCGATTTCTCGTTTAGAAATGGTAAATAACCGAAATTTTTCTAGAAAAAGGACTAAAAAACATGGCACTAACCCATCCTCAAGACGCCCTATTCAGCGGCGAGAAGCCCTTCCCTGTCATTCCATACTGTGAGCATTTTGCTGGTTCAGAGAAACTCATAACCAAGGCATTGGAACTACAGAATAAAATGGGCGGTCGTTTCGACATAACCATGGACTGCGAAGACGGAGCAGAAACTGGAAAAGAAAAAGAACATGCAGAAATGATTGTTCGAATCCAAAACTCAGATCTCAACCAACTAAAAATGTCTGGAGTTCGTATCCATGACTATACCAATGCTTATTGGAAACAAGATGTTGACATCATAGTTCCCGGCGCTGGCAAAAACATAGCATACATCACAATTCCTAAACCAACAAAGTATGAGCAAGTAGCTGAGATGATCACCTACATTCAAAAAGCTGTTGAAAAAGCTGGAATCAAAAGAGAAATCCCAATCCATGTTCTGATCGAAACTCATGGCGCATTAATGGATTGTGAGAAAATCGCTTCTCTTCCTTGGATGCAAGTTCTTGACTTTGGTCTTATGGACTTTATCTCAGGATATCATGGTGCGATCCCAGCATCTTGTATGAAGAGTCCTGGACAATTTGACCATGAACTACTAAGAAGAGCTAAAGCAAAAGTTGCTGGTGCTGCACTCGCTTACGGAGTGATTCCCGCACACAATGTTACACTAGACCTCAAGAACCAATATCAGACTTATGCAGATGCTAAAAGAGCACACGACGAGTTTGGTTTCTTGAGAATGTGGTCGATCTATCCAACACAGATCCAATCAATCATTGATGCTATGCAACCTAACTTCTCTGAAGTGCAAACTGGTTGTGACATCCTCGTAAAAGCACAAGATGCAAACTGGGGTCCAATTCAGCATGATGGAGATCTTCATGATAGAGCAACTTACAGATACTTCTGGGAACTCATTCAACATGCAAAACTTGCTGGAATGAAACTACCTGATGAAGCAGAAAAGAGATTTTTTGCAAAGTAAAGATTCAAATTTCTTATAAAATTTGATATGAGATCCTATCATTTTCATTTTTTGATAGGATCAATCATTGTTCGGACTAGACCAGGCTCAAGCTCTGGTCTTGTTCAACTTCCCTCAACAAATCGTCAAAAAATCAGTTTGAATAGCAAATAACTACTAAACTGCCATTTTACGTATCTGAGACTTTAGCCCATCACTACGTATAAGATCCGCTAAAGAATATTTACCCATCACTTTAAAAAAACTAAATAGTGCCTCAGTCAAAATTTTGGTTAGCTTGCAATTATTCTGAATTATACAATATCCACCTGCAGTAAAGCATTCAGCAAGATCGAAATTAGTTTCTGTGATTTCAATGACGTCTAAAAGGTTGATCTGCTTGGGCTCGCGACCTAACTTGATTCCACCTTTCTTACCTGGAACTGATTTGATAAGTCCTGATTGAGCGAGGTGATGAACTATTTTGACAAGGTGGTTCTTAGAAATATCATAGACACCTGAGACTTCTGCAATTGTGACCAATCGGTCATTGTGTATACCGAGATACATGAGAACCCGAAAGGAATAGTCAGTATACTTACTTAGGTGCATTCTTTTATCGAGTGCTCGCGCTCATTACTTACCAAACTTCTGACCCATCATTTTGACGAGATCCCGTACACTCGATTCAACATATTTGAAACCTTTGAGCTTCATTGGTTCCAACGGCATCATTTTTTGGATATTTTTGTATCGATCAAATGATTCTCTAGAATAATCAATAAATTTCTTGGCAGTGATTCCATAACGATTCAAATCCTCTCTTAACTCATTGTAGAGCTCGCGAAATTTAGCTGTATATTCTCCTTCAGTAAGAAAGTAGTATCGTATATCCACTGCTACTTCTTTTACAGCCAATTCAAAATTTGAATCCATTTTTCCTGGTTTCCCCTTACTAGCTTCTTTTGGATCAAATGGTTTATCCCCACTCTTTTCCTTGATCAAGCCAGTAGCTTTGCTGATATCAGTTTTCTTCTCTTTCTTCAGAAAACGATCTAATCTTTCTCTTTTTAAAATGTCGGCTAAGACACTTCTTCTATTTTCTTCTGCCACAACAAAAGAATAAATATTGCTATTCTTTTATCAAAAGATTTTCTTATTCTTGTTCACGATGTTTTCTTAAGGCGCAATTTGGAAGCCATTCGCATCTTTGGCAGATTGCATCTTCAGAATTGTATGCAATCGGTGGGCAAATATTTGCATCTGCTACCTGAACCGTGAGCAGATAGGGCTCCCTTTCTTTCTTGGGAAGAGCAGCAACAGATCGTAAAAGTTTGCCATTGGCTATAACCTGACTTTGAAATACATCTTCAATTGAGATTTTCTGAATAATCGGTGCAACTTCTTTTGGTTGAGAAGGTTCTCTAGATTCCAGTTTTCGCTGCGATCTCGGTTTGAATAGTGCTGGAATTTTGAATGAGCCTGATTGCTGCTTGAGAAATAAAAAATAGAAAATAACTCCAGCAATTGCTCCACCCATATGTCCAGTATTGGAAATCCTAATTCCAATCTGTTCACCAAAAAAATAACTGATCCCATAACCAAACACAAGTAAGATCATCACAGCATTTCGCGCTTGGACTCTAAAAAAGAAAATTAGGATCTCCATCTCAGGAAACATAAATCCGAATACAGCAAGCAAACCAAATACCGATCCACTTGCTCCAATCGTGATTGAATTAAAAGAATCTAATAAACGATTCTGATTATCAAAGAAATATTCATTCATTAGAGCAAAACTAAATACCAGTAATCCTCCGCCTAGTTGTGATAAAAAGTAAAGTGATACAAATTTGACCTTACCAATAGAAGGAATCATAATAGACCCCAACATATAAAATGCGTACATATTGAACAATAGATGAATGGGAAGAAATCCTCCTGTGCTATGAAGGAATCCATAAGTAAAAACTTGCCAGTATTGTCCAAGCATGACTTTCCAAGGTTGTAGACCAAAAAATTTTTCTAGAGGACCAAATTCTAAAGGATTGAAAGGTGAACTAAAACTTTGTATTATAAACACAAAACAATTGAATAATAAAATGATATTGATCGGATGTAAAATCGGATAACCAAACAATTGAGTGGTCTTTTTGGGCATATTGAAAGGATTTCATGAGCGAGCTATTTGTCAAGCTGGCAAAAAAAGGGATCCTCCGGCAAAAGGATCCCCGTCCAGGAATGTTGATTATCAATCATTAAATACATCGGAGGATTGAATTTTTACTTTATAGCTGGAAAACTTTTTTACAAAAAAAATGAGCGCTGAAGCAAACCGGGTCGCAAATCAATTATAAATGCGGAGTCTGTTCCATTTCCGACATAGTATGAAGTGTCTTCATATCTTGGAAAATCAATTTGTTCTTCTCAACTTGAATGATATTACGGTTCTTGAAATCTGTCAAAGCTCGCACAAGTGTTTCTGTTGTAGTTCCAATAATGGATGCAAGAACATCTCTTGTCATTTTTAACTCAATCTCATTGCCATCACCCGCAGCTGTTTTGAGTGTGATCAAGAGTTCAGCTAATTTGCTATGAACTTGTTTCGTTCCTAAAGATACACATTGTTCTTCAGAAGCTCGCCATTCCTTCGCCATTTGCACAAAGACTTCGGTCTGAAACTTCGCATCATCTTGAATCAATAAATCTGCCAGCTCACGACTGATAAAGCATGCTGAAGTTTCCTCTAAACAAATCGCAGAATGATTGAAGATCTCACCCGACATGGAATCACGAAATCCGACCCAATCTCCAGGACCAAGAATCTGAAAGGTTTGCTCTTTGCCAGAAGTCGATACTTTAAAATTGCGAACGGAACCCGTTCTTATAAAGAAGAAACCAGAAGCTCGATCTCCTGTATGAAATAAATATTCCCCTTTCTGAAAGCCATAGAATCGCTTCATCGAATTGATTTTATTTATGGTTTCAGGAGTTGCTTTCTGTAGTACACTATGATTCTTAATATCACAAGTTATGCAATCTGGAAATTCACTTTCGATTTCAGAATTTTTCATACGATTTAATTTTTTCTATGGATCTAAAAATACTATCTATAGAACTCTTCTAAGAATGATTCTATCGCCTATGCACTAGACAGCAAATGAAATTTTTGTAGATTCCAAAATTATTTCAATTTTTCGATATTAAACTAATTGATCATGCCCGCATCCACAATCGTTGTATTCAAAAACTATGAATTCAATGATTTAATTCCTTGGAAATTGTGAAGGAAATTGGATAATGGAACACATATTATGAAAAAAAATACATATTCTTACTTTGCTATTTCTGCACTAATTCTTGTTTCTATGATTGGATGCAGAGATGAAGTGATTCGCGATTCAACCTCTTTATCAAATGAGAATTCTATAATGAAAATTGATTCCCTAAGATTGGGAATAAACGAAGGTCGTGCAGTTTGGATATTCGGAATTACTTGGAAAACGAGTGAACCATTTAGGATGATTGTGCGAGATAAGACCAACTCAACAGAAATTTTTAATTCTTCCATAAGCCCCAATCAATCCAAAAAATATACCTACTCTACTGGGCTTGCCGTAACTGATCCAAAAAACAATTGGATTTTTATTGACAAAGATAGTTCATCATCAAGGAGTTTAGAATTTTCCATTGAGCAGTCTGGGCAGATTTCTAAATTAGAAACGACAGTCGAAGTTTCAGCCCTTGTCAAACAAAGTCTCCACCATAAATTGAAATAATAAAAACTTTATTTATAATGAAAAGCTTTGTTCTCGAATAAAGTCAAATTCCTAAAAACACAGGTTTCCGCTTCTCTTCTATTGAGCGAATGGTTTCTTTGAAATCGTCGCTAATGAAATTCTTTGCTTGAGCTTCTGATTCTTTTTTTAGGGCTGCTTGCAAAGCATCGTCAGAATACGTATTTTCTTTCAATTCTCTAAGC
This sequence comes from Leptospira sp. GIMC2001, assembly GCF_028462125.1. Taxonomy (NCBI): domain Bacteria; kingdom Pseudomonadati; phylum Spirochaetota; class Leptospiria; order Leptospirales; family Leptospiraceae; genus Leptospira; species Leptospira sp. GIMC2001. The sequence continues at coordinate 3,242,160 of NZ_CP115468.1, forward strand.
GCCATGGGTGCTGCTTCAGAAAGTGAGATTGCAAGTTCTTCTGCCTTAGACAGAACATCTTTCTTGGATACAGAATAATCACATAATCCCCATTCTGCGGCTTCTTTTCCTGAAAGAGTCTCCGCGAGGAACAGTAAACGATTGGCACGTGACTTGCCAATCAATTCTTGAGTTGTATAGGAACTTCCCATTCCAGGATGAATACCTAACTTTACAAAATTAAAACTATATTTGCCTTCATTTGCATAAACTCTTAGATCACAAGCGAGTGTGATTGCAAGCCCTGCACCGATAGCATGTCCATTTGCCGCACAAACAATTGGAATTGGTACATTTCGTACTGATAAAAAGAAATTATAGAATTTCCTCATTCCTTTGCGGTTCTCAGAGAAAGATTTTTTAGAAAAACTTTTGAGAAGGTTCAAATCACCACCAGCAGAAAAGATTTCATTACGACCCGAAATTACAATCGCCCTTGGAGGTTTCTTGGATTGCGAAAGAAGTTTCATATTTTTTTCAAAAAGCTCACCCATCTCCCAAGTCATTGAGTTCTTTGTAAGAGGGTTGTTTAGAAATAAATATAAGATTTCACCTGTAGGAACGGTCTTAGTCTCAATTTCAATCAATGCCATTAGACAACAGCCCTATGTTGCAATTCATTCAGATCAAATCCTTCATACCATATTCTCTCAGATGTAGGTAAAGGTTTCTCTCCTAATCCAAGATTTTCATAATAATCTAATAAGATTTCTAAGTGAACGTTTTCTTCATTTTCAAATGACCATAAGTAAGAATCTATTGATTTAGAAATCAGAGCTTCACTTCTTACTCGATCCCTGAAATTATCCGGTTTTCCTGCAAAAATTAAGTTCGCAGATACAAGATCAAATCGTATCGTCTCAAGTATTGTCTTAAATCTCTCATCAGTTTCATCAAAATATCTCGAGGCAATTTCTGTTTGGAAATAGTCTCCCCAAGAAATGATATCTGGATAGACACCAAATTTTGCCTTTATCTCTTCAAGCTTTTCATTTTCTACGAAAGGCTTAGTTGCATATGAATCAACTAATGATTTAAGGTGTATGAGACCAAGGATTTTGGAGCTGGACAATTTGCCCGTTCTCACCATTTCGAAAAGTTCAGGATTGAGTTCTGATTTCTGTTCCATACTAAAATTTTCGGGATACTCTGAATTTTCCCCCTTAAATTTTTCGTGAATAGTTATCTTTAATTTACGCTTTTCAAAACTCGATAATATAGTATGGCAATAGGTCGATCGGATTCGTTACAAGAACTCATCACATTGATGGAGACAATGTTTACGGAGACTATCATCGGAAGTGACATAAATCTTGTAAAACATCTATTCTATTATCTAAAAGCAGATGGAAGAGAATTCGATTTCGTTTATAGCGATAAGGAATCCCTTGCCATGGTTGATGATATCTTTATGGACTCAATGAATCTTGTAATTCCTGAGTTCGAAGAGGAAGGACATAGGCGGGCGCGAATTCGATTCGAAATAATGAACATTTTGTACCAATTCGAAGTGATCATACAAGATGTTCATGGCACAGTCGTGACCATTAAGATTCCACATGAACTTCAATCAATGCAACTTCGGCAGAATAAAAGACTTCCTGTGGACGATTTGTTTATGAATTTTATCATTTTGTTTCGTTCATTATCTGGTGGAACTCGAGCTGTTGGTAAAAACCTATATGCTGAACGAAGATTTCCATTCTTAATGAAAGAGATTCGTAAGGATAAACCAAATCTTCAGCTCATCAATGTTATGTTATCCGATTATATCAAAACAGTTTCTAAAGATTTCGAAATTGTTATTTACTCTCAAGCAAATGAACCAAATGAAGATGAGCAGTTTATCCGCGAAATTCTTAAGAATTCTGAAAAATCGATTTACATTGGTGATTGCAATAAACTAGAAAATTACTTTGAACCATTAGAAGATGAATCCTTAACCAATTACTATAATGAATTCATTCGAATGGAAATGTCGACATCAAGTGAAGAAGCTATAGAATTTTTCAAGCAGAAGCAAAAGAAAGAAAATCGCCAATTTCTAGTAAGTTATATCTATACTCCGATTCGCATCTATGATGAAGCAGTTGGATATATAAAAGTATATGCCACTGCTATGGATAGATTTTCCATTACTCCAGCTCAGGCGATTTTTATACATGAACTTGCAGAAATTGCAAATTATGCCTTTACTAAAGTTGCAATCCAAGTTAGTTCTTATGAAAACTATACTCACTCTACTCAGATTATTGACATTTCCATGGACGGACTTTTGTTTGAAACACAGAATCGTAAATTATTCAATTATCTTAAACGCCATAATATTATAAAAATGAACATCCCTCTAAATTCCGAAATAATTCTAATGATTAGGGGAGAAATCGTGAGATTTATTGAGAGAGAAGATTGCTTTCATATTGGTGTGAACTTTTTTGATTCTGCACCAGATGACATGTTGCATCTAGAGAATTATTTATATGAAAAAAGCATGAATATTTTGTCTGAATAGAAATAACAAAAAATCAATTCATGCGCAAGAAAATCAATTCGCTATTCAATAATTTCTAATATATCAATGATTTGAATAGGAACTTCTTTGCCAGGCGGATTGATGGTTAGATAAGTTCTTCCATGTGTTCGAATTTTGTTCATTGCAGTCGCGATATCATTTGTGATTGGCTTGCCTCTGGTCCAACCTCTTAGATCCTCAGATAGAATTTCTATGGATGTTGCATGATAAAAAAGCGAATCTCTGGAATACTTAGATGCTAAGGCAATATATGAAACTGCTTTTTCATAAAATTGGTTTCTTGTCTTATCATTCGTTTCCAAATATTTTTTATAGTTTGCCCAAGCAGAATATGTATAAGTCTCAAAAGTTTTCCCAATCAATTTCTCACTGTCAGCAGTAATCTCAATGATCCGATTGATCATATCCAATCTTCTCAGCTTATTGGTATCCGGATCTTCGATTGATTCTCTCAATACACTAAGATAGCTATGGTAGAAAGAAATTCTCTCTCGAAGATCAGAAAAGTTCTCTTTGTATTTCCAAGCAAGGGAGTATTCACCAAGAGTTGAGACCTTCCAATCTTTTCCTTCTTTTCTATGAATCAAACCGAGTGCATAATGTCCGTCCGCAAGTTTATGATCGAGACTAATGGACTTTTTGTACTGTTGCATAGCGAGTGCGATCTGGTCTCTCTCGGCAAGTGAGTCGCCACGCTTTTTAGTAAGCAAAGCATCTTCTGTTTGAATAGATTCCAATGGTCGAACGACAGTCATTGGTCTGTTCTCAATTAAACGAGTATATCCTTCTCCTCTCAATTGCCTACCGAAAAAGGTTGTATCGAAAATGGAACGAACTTTGATCTCTCCAACAATATTTCCATTTCGGAATTTTCTATGATCGGGATCTTTTTCAATTAAGTAGAGAATCTGTCCAACACGCAGATCTTTAGAATTCAAGACTTTAACGACCACATTGTCCGGCCTTGTATCAAGATTCATGTCCGTCATAGCTGAGCTCTCTAAGATCTCAGCTTTCTCAATAGAAACCACTTCTCCAACTACGACCATTCGCTCTGCTTCGGTTCGATCTTGCTTTCGAAAAGCAAAAACCAATTCTTCACCGTAAGATTGGGCGAAGTTCTGGGTTGATTCAAAAAATAATATAACTATAATTATGCGAATTAATCTTTTCAAGATTATCTGACCCACTACTTAGAATTTCGGCATCTTTTGTGGAATTTCAGCCTTTTTTCTTGACATAAATTTTTCGATATTTAGGTTACGAGAATGTTTCGGAAGTTCGCCAATCTTTTCAAGCCTGCCCCTGCCATTCCACGCCTTCCCCAAGACGAGATCGACGCAAAATATCCGAAGTTTCGATGGCAGATTCTAGAATCTACTTTCATCGGGTATTCAGTTTTCTATTTAGTAAGAAATAACTTTCCTCTTGTTTCCAAAGAAATTGGACAGGCATTGTCCTATTCTAAAGAACAAATCGGCGATATATTAGCGGTTACAGCAATTGCTTATGGAATCGGTAAATTTCTAATGGGTGCTTTGAGTGATCGCTCCAATCCAAGAATTTTTATGCCATTTGGTTTGCTTCTTACTGCAGGATTGAATTTTTGTTTTGGATTTTCTGAGAACTATCATATGCATCTCTTGCTTTGGACTCTCAATGGATTAGTGCAAGGTATGGGATGGCCTCCTTGTGGAAGATCTCTAGGTCATTGGTACAGCCTCAAAGAACGAGGAACAGTATTCGCTTTTTGGAATATTTCACATAACGTTGGTGGTGGACTCGTCGGAATCATTGCTGCCTACTCCGCTTCATTTTTTGGATGGCAATATGCTTTTTTTATTCCAGGGATAATTTGTGTATTTGCTTCGGTATATTTATTTGCACGACTAAGAGATACTCCTCAATCAGTTGGACTTCCTTCTATTGAAGAATATCGCAACGATTTTCCGGCTCCCGAGAACGATCCTCTGTTAGGTGAAATTAGTCCAGTCGATCCAGCTAATGCAGAGAAGGAATTAACTTCCTATGATCTAATAGTAGAAAACGTCTTGAAGAACAAAATCATTTGGATCTTTGCGATTGCAAATCTATTTGTATACATGGTTCGCTATAGCCTACTTGATTGGGGACCAACTTATCTAAAAGAGATCAAAGGAGCAACACTTACTAGCGGTGGAGCTTCAACTTTTATCTATGAATTCGCAGGCATTGGATCCACACTTCTTATGGGTTGGGTCTCTGATAAAACAGGCGGAAGGCGGGGCATGGTAAGTTTATTATGTTTAATTCCAATTTTATTTGCTTTTGTTGGAATTATTGTAACACCACCTGGATTTCTATGGATTGATCTTACACTGTTCGCAGTTATTGGATTTTTTATCTATCCTCCAGTAATGCTACTTGGAGTTGCTGCTTTAGATTTTACATCCAAAAAGGCCGTGGGGACTGCAGCCGGTTTTATCGGACTCTTTGGTTATGTTTTTGGAAGAACGATTCAAGCGAAAGCAATTGGCTATTTATCGGAACATTACTCATGGTCTATTGCGCTATGGTTTATTTTCTTTTCTTGCATAGGAGCAATTCTATTACTTTCGTTTACGTGGCGACTCAAACCAAAAAGCTAAAGTATACAAGCTAGAATATGTTTGAAAGCTTTCTCTTAACATTGCGGGAACGACTTGTAAATATAATTTATTTCTTTGTAGCTTCCGTCTGGATGATCAATGGTGTATATTGTAAAATTTGCAATTTTGTACCAAGGCACCAAGAGATCGTTTCTCGAATCTTGGGCGAAACTGTTGCGAGACCTATTACTGTTCTGATAGGTTTCGGTGAAATGATCTTGGCTATATGTTTTCTTGCCAAATGGCACCATCGAATGATCATTTGGTTGCAGATTCTATTGGTGTTAACGATGAATACGATTGAATTCATACTAGCTCGAGACTTACTTCTTTTTGGCGGATACAATTTTATTTTTGCTTCTATTTTCATTATAATGTTAATTTATTATGATATATTGTTATCTCGTGAATCAGAAAAATATAATTAGAATATGTTAGATTTTTTAAAAAATCATCCATTTCCCATAGCGGCAGATTTTGATCACTCAATTGTTTTAACTTTTGCAATCCCACTAGAAGAGCTTGAACCATTCGTCCCAAAACCACTTACGATAGACAGTTATCAAAATAAATATGGATTTCTGGCTATTGCCATGGTCAAGACTCGTAACTTAAGATATAAAGGTTTACCGAGATTTATGGGAAATGATTTCTATTTGATTGGTTATCGGATTTTTGTAAAATATAAAAACTTAGAAGCCAAGAATAGACGCGGACTATACATTTTAAAATCAGAAACCAATCGCAAAAAAATGGAATTTTTGGGAAATATTTTTACTCATTACAATTATTCTACAAGAGATATTCAAGAATCGCAATATACTAAATCTTGGTCTGATACTAGCCATCATCATGATTTACAGCTGCGATCGAAAGTTGATAAAAGTATAGAGATCCGATCTCTTCAGTCCCAATTCCATATTATCATATACAAAACAAAGGATGATATGGTTGAGCTTCCAAAAAATTCGCCTTTTCCCAATTGGCAGGAAGCTAGAAAATTTGCAGGTCCCATGCCATTTACTTTTTCTATGATCCCTAATTCGAGGAAAATTGTAATCATTGAAGGTGTTCGTGAAAATTGGAAACCAAAACCAATTCATGTCGAGCGATATGATATAGATTTTCTAACCCAAAAACAATTTAAATCGTCAGTCCTAGCCAATGCCTTCATTATCGAAGATGTATCATACCATTGGAAAAAAGGAATCGTAGAAACATGGTAGAAAATCGAAGTCCTTTTCAAGGATTAATCAATGTTATCTATTTCAATTGGCATTATTATTTAATATTGATTATAATGCTTATTGCTATTTATATCACAAATTTCATTTTCCAGTTTATCGATAATTCCGATTTAATCTTATTAACATGTATATTAGCTTCTCCTGTCGTTGTATCTCTTGCGGTTACTTTCTATGTTTATGATCTCTCAGATCTATATGAATTGAATTGGTTAGAAAATAAAAATATTACAGAAAATTCAAAAATACTCATTGTGCATGCTGGATTGGATGAAATATCCCAATCTATAGAAAAAAAGTTTCCGGAAGCTATTGTTGAAGTATGTGACTTTTATGATCCAAACCTACATACTGAAATTTCCATTCGAAGAGCAAGAAAGAGATACCCGCCTAATCCAAAAACTATTTCAATTTCATCAAGAAATATACCTTTTTCCAATCAATCAATGGATGTGATTCTAGTTTTTCTTTCGGCTCATGAGATTAGAAACAACAAAGAAAGAATTGATTTCCTAATGGAATTGAGAAGAGTATTGAAACGTGATGGAAGAATTTACCTTACTGAGCATCTTCGCGATATTCCGAACTTCATTGCATATACGATTGGATTTTTGCATTTTCATTCAAGAGATACTTGGAGGAATAATTTTTTAACTAGCGATCTATCCTTGATTCAAGAAATCAAAAATACAATTTTTATTTCGACTTTTATTTTAGGTAAAAATGCAAACTAATCTCACTATAATTGGATGGATTCTAGTTTGTCTTTCTTTGATACATTTGGGTTTTCCAAAATATTTTCAATGGAGAGATGATTTACAAAACATAAGCCAAATCAATCGTGAAATGATGTATGTGCATACAGCATTTATTGGAATCGTTATATTCGCAATGGGTATTTTGTGTATTTTCTTCCAATCGGAATTGATCTATTCTGAGTTTGGTAACCAAATATCTCTTGGTTTAGGAATATTTTGGTTTATTCGCCTTTTAGTTCAATTCTTTGGATACTCAAAAGATTTGTGGTATGGTAAACTATTTGAGACATCCATTCATATACTTTTTTCCATTCTATGGTTGTATATCAGTTTAAGTTTTATATGGATATATAAGTTTGCTAACGTGCCTTAATCCCAATCTGTTCCTACGGTTGAGATTGTTAGTTTTACTGGTTCTTTGCTTGTGATTTTGAAAATCTGTTCCTTTGTCGTTCCATGTGCAGTTACGAGAAAATTATCGCCTCGGTGAAATTTTTCTCCAGAAGCAAGTTCTATTGAACCATCTAACATAGAATAGATATGGAATCTTGGCTTTTTCGTGATGACAGGTAAGATATAATCTTCTGGATCATAGTCATTATCCTTTTTTACATCCAAAATAAATATCCGAAATTTATCATTTTCTGTTAGCGAAGAAAGAATTCCAGCACCTGCAAAACTAGATTCCTTGTACAACATTCTTTCTTTATCTTTAGAAGCTTTAAAACTAAGAACATCTAGAGCGCGTTCAAGATGTAACTCTCGAGGTCTTCCGTAGTCATATACTCGGTAAGTAGAATCGGAAGATTGCTGGATCTCGAGTAACAAAACTCCTGCTCCAATAGCATGAACTGTGCCTGGCTCTAGGATAAAACTATCTCCAGGTTTAACAGGAATTTTACGAAGAATTGATTCAGCATCATTGGATTCAACTAGAGCCTTGTATGTTTTCTTATCAGTATCCTTTGCAAAACCTACAACCAAATTTGAATCAGGATCAGCCTGCATTACGATCCATGCTTCTTTTTTGCCGGCATTCTTAGGATCATTCTTCCGTGCATATTCATCGCTCGGGTGAACTTGTACGGAGAGTTTCTCCTTGGCATCAATGATTTTTACCAGTAATGGAAACGGCAAACCTTCAAAGCCGTCTCCCAATACTTCTCTTGGATACATTTTATAAATACTTCGGAAATCTCTTCCTTTCCAAATTCCAGTTTGAATGATAGAGCGATCCTCTTCGTAGTCAGAAATCTCCCAAGACTCACCAATATTTCCCTCGGGCGTTTTGCGACCCAGAATACTGCTGATTTTATTGCCACCCCAGATTTTATCTTTGTATATGGGTTCGAAACTTAGAATTGCTGGGATCATGATGACATTTTTTTTTATAGGGAATTTATGGCAAAGAAGATTTCACAATAGGTCTGCGAGCCCCTTTAACTCATCCCAGGTTCTATCAGAATGAATGCTAATTCTTAGCCTTGGTGTAGGTACAGTTGGTGGACGAATTGCACGCAAGTCGTAACCTAGGTTTTGAGCTTTGTAAGAAATTTCCAGTGTCTCATTTTCTGAATTCAAAATTACAGGAATGATTTGTGAGGACGAAGCACCTATATCATAGTTTTTATCTGATAAATTTTTTCTTAAACAAACGGAATATTCTTCTATCAATGAACGCTCAAGATCCATTGTAGATACAATTTCTAAAGCCTTGATTCCAGCATGAAGGAGGCAAGGCATCGGGGCAGTAGAGAACACAAAACCTCGCATGCAATTGATTAGATAGTCTTTAGCGTTCGGATTACTGCAGGCAATGATGCCACCTTCAAGACCTAAGGATTTACCCATTGTAAAGATTCGAAAATCTATCTCTTTTACTAAGCTCGGACTCAGGAATCGAGGATCCATTGCAAGTCCAGCTCCAGATTGTCCATACACTCCAAAAGCATGGGTCTCATCCAAAATAAGTATTGCATCAAATTCTTTCTTTAGTTCAACTAATTTCTCAAGATTCGGATGATCTCCATCCATGCTAAAAATTGTTTCACTAACAATGATTTTCTGATCAGAGGATTTATGCTTTTCCAACTGAGAGCGCAGATGATCAAGATCTAAATGATTGTAATATACTTTTTTTGCACCTGACAATCTTATTCCGTCAAGAATAGATGCATGATTGAGACGATCTGTAAAAATTACAGTTTTTAAATTTGCAATCGCATCTAACAGACCTAGATTCGCAGTAAATCCGTTGGCTACAAAAAGACTAGCATTGGACTCAACCAATCTATTGAAGGAATTTTCAAAATTCTCATACACAGGCAAGTGTCCTCGTACCAAACGAGAAGCAGTCGATCCATTGCCATAGAGATGGATGCCTTCGGTCAGAGCCTCAGCAATCCGAACATCTCGAGATAGCCCAAGATAATCATTGGAACAAAAGTCAATTCCAGAAGATGTCTTCAAACTACGAAAAAGATTTTTTTCTTTCCGTTTATTCAATTCGTTTTCAAGATTTTCATAAATTCGACTAGACAATGGATTAACTCCTACCCCATGATCTGACGTGAGGATCAAATATCAAGTCTTGGTTGCAATCAAATATGAAAAATTTAAACCAAACAGTCGCATTGCAGTTCTGACTGGTGCTGGAATTTCTGCTGAAAGTGGGATTCCTACCTTTCGTGGCGAAGGAGGACTGTGGAGAAACTTCTCCTTCGAAGAGCTCGCAACGCCAGCTGCATTCCAGAAAGACCCAGTTCTAGTCTGGGAGTGGTACAATATGCGCAGAGATATCTGCGGACAATCTGAACCCAATCCTGGACACGAAGCAATCGCAGAATTGGAGAGTATTTTTTCTGAATTTCATTTGTTTACCCAAAATGTGGACAATCTGCACGCAAGAGCTGGATCCAAGAAAATTACGGAATTGCATGGAAATATTTTTATCGGTCGCTGCCTTGGTTGCAATAAATTGACTCCGCTTCCAATTTCAAATAAAATTTCAAATAAGAACTCAATTCAGAATTTAAACGAAAATGAAGGTCCACCTATATGCGATGGCTGTTCTAATATGCTTCGTCCACATATACTATGGTTTGGCGAAAGTTACGATACGCAAATGTTGGATCAGGCTGCAGAATTTCTTTCCAAATCAGATATAATATTTGTAATTGGAACATCAGGCAACGTTAGTGTTCCCGTCCAATTGGCGAATCTCGCAATCAATAATGGTGCCTATTCAATTGAGATCAATCCAGAACCTTCTTCTCTTTCAAAACGAGTTGATATAAGTATTCGAGCGAAATCAGGTGAGGCTCTTCCCGAAATTTTAAAAAAAATCAAATCCAGTATCTAAATACTAATAGGAAAATATGATCACAATCATTCTACTTTTGCTTTCCAATATCTTTATGACCTTTGCTTGGTACGGTCATCTCAAGTTCATGAAAAATGACAAGTTATGGGTTGTTATATTAGTTTCTTGGGGAATTGCTTTATTCGAATATAGCTTAATGGTTCCCGCCAATCGAATTGGTTTTACGACTTATAAATTCCAAGGCTTCCAATTGAAAATCTTACAAGAAATGATCACGATCTCAGTGTTTATTGTATTCGCAATTTTCGTTCTAGGAGAGAGGATTCGTTGGAATTATATTGTGAGTTTTGCATTGCTTATGCTTGCTGGATACTTTGCGTTTGCTTTCAATACTGCTAAAGATTCTTAGAGATCTCGGATTGAAGAAATTTTATTATCTCTAATGCAAGAAATTCTTTATCGCCAGGTCCAATTATTTTCTTACTTCCGTCTTTGCTAAATAAGTGAATGGTAGACTCGACTTCACCAAATCCAATTTCTTTTCCAACTAAATTACCAGCGATCCAGTCAAGACCTTTTGATTGTAACTTATGAACCGCATTGGTTTCTAAAGATTCTGTCTCTGCCGAGAAACCTAGCATGTAAAATTTTTCCAAACCCAATTCCATTTTTTGCTTTGTTATAGTTTTCAGAATATCTGGATTTTCTATCAATTCAAGAACCATTTCTCCATTTGATGGATTCTTCTTAAGCTTGCGATCACTTGGATTCCGCGGACGATAGTCGGCTGGAGCAGCTGCCATAATCAATAAAGTATCATCCATAATCTCAGAACTCACAGCGTCTAACAAATCTACTGTGGTTACCACTGAAACATTTTTCACTTGATCGACTACTTTGTATCGATCTTCCGTTCCACCGGAAATGTATACGACGTTATTACAGATTTTTTTTGCTTGGGTAGCAAGATTGAATCCCATTTTCCCACTTGAAGCATTGGATATATAGCGAACAGGATCTATCCATTCTCTAGTAGGACCACTCGTAATGATGATTTTGCTAATAGGCAAATTAGTCATAGGAAGTTAAAAATAACTCAAATTCCTAAAATTCTCAAGATTTCTGATTCGATGTACGAAATGTCCGCCAATTTACCTTGGCCTTCATCTCCGCAGACAACCACTCCGTTCTCAGGCGATATTATATGAATTCCATCTTCCATTAATCTCGATATATTTCTCTGAACTGCCTTATGATTCCACATCCCAGGATTCATTGCTGGTGCAACGATCACCGGACATTGGATTGCAAGATAGGTGGAAGTAACAATGTCATCAGCGATTCCATTTGCCATTTTACCAATTAGATTGGCTGTTGCGGGAACAATTGCCATAATATCTGCACCATACTTCGCTTCGATATGAGGCATACCTGATGAATATTCATCATATAATACTGGTTTGCTGGTTAGAGCCTCAAATGTAAGGGGTCTAATGAATTCCGTTGCATTTGGAGTCATGATGACCCGAACAGAATGTCCAAGTTTTGTGAGATTTCGTACTAACTCGCAGGCTCTATAGGATGCAATACTACCAGATACTGCTATAAGAATATTTGCTGAGCCAGTTGGAGCTGTCATGAGTTTGCTTGCTCCCTCTCCCTACTTGCCAGATTCGCTTGATTCGTAAATTGGATGCTCAATATTTTATTGCCATCCATCTTTTTGATTTTTAGCTCACCTTTTGGAATTTGAATGATGGATCCTTCTTTCGGCATATCCTCGTGTTGCTCAAGAAATAAACCGGCAATTGTCCGAACCTCTTCCAAGTCCTTAGGATCAACACCTTCTAATATTTCGGGAATCTCATCGATTTCTGTTTCGCCATCAATCAATATTGGCTTATTGCGATTCCAATCGGGTACTGCTTTCTCGTCTTGATCGGTCTCATCGCGAATCTCACCAAAAATTTCTTCAATGATATCTTCTAAAGTAAGAAGCCCTGCTACTCCACCATATTCATCGATCACAATCGCCATATGTTGGTTAGTGAGTCTTAACTTTTGCATAACCTTTTCTATAGAAAGTGATTCTGGAACAAAAATCGGGTCTTGCATAAGAGATGTGATTTTTTGCTTTTTGCTCTTCGGATTCTTAGAAAGCCATTGTAGATAGTTCTGGACATGAACAACGCCTAACACTTTATCAAGTGTTTCTTCATAAACTGGATATCGAGAAAAGTTATGTTCGGCAATCAGTGGCAACAGTTTATCAAGCGTTGCTTCCGATTCAATTCCGATAACAGAAAGCCTATGTGTCATCACGTCTTTTGCAAGATGCTCAGAGAAATTAAATGTTTTCTTGATAAGCTTCATCTCTTCTTTATCAATACGACCCGATTTACTCTGTTCTTCAATGATGATCATCAGTTCTTGAGGACTGTGAACATACTTGTCTCCAGTTCTCTGCAATCGCAATAACTTAAGAAGTCCTAACGTAATCTTATTCATGAAATAAGTTACGGGATAGAAAATATAGTAGAAGAACCACATAGGGAGAGCAACGCCTAGTGCTATAGATTCCGTACTTTGAATTGCAATTGTCTTCGGTAGCAATTCACCTAATATAATATGCATAAAAGTGATCAAACAAAAGGCAACTGCTATAGCTATTCCGTGAACCGTAAAACTTGCAGGTGGATCGTATCCAAAGTAATTGAACAAACGAGTTAAGTCGTGTGCAAGATATTCTTCACCGACCCATCCAAGAAGTAAGCTAGCAATCGTTATGCCAACTTGACAAACTGATAACATATTGTCCAAATTGACGACTGCTTTTCTTGTAAGAAGAGCAAGGGGTTTGTTCTCTTGAATCAATTCGTCTAATCTAGAAATACGAATGGAAACGAGAGAAAACTCAGCTGCCACAAAGAAACCATTGATAGCAACCAAAAAGAGAATAATGATTAAGCCAATTATATCCATTTCTTATCGGGAAAAATCCCTATTGTAAACTCCATGCGGGAATCCAACGAGTGTTGATCACTCGATAGCCCCAGTCCTTATTTAATTTTTGTAAAAAATCCGTCATATGGGCAGCACCATACATCATCCCAATTATTTGCTGATTTGTTGTCTCACTACTAATTATACCGAGAGCCACTGTATTTCTTTTTTGAATCAAAAGTTCATATAGTTTTGCATTTTTGGGATTGTTGATCAATTCTTGGCTCTCTGAATATAATTTCTTAGCCAAATGTCTGCGAACTTGTTTAATATTGGACCGCGTAGTCTTCGAATCTGGATCCATTGTCTTTATTTCGTAATCCTCCCCATCATCCGAATTTTTGTCTAGAGATATTTTGCCTCGGTAGTATTCTTTTAGAAGGGATGAAAACTCTTTATAACTCATATCTGCACGTCGCCAATTTGATTTAGGAACAAAAGCATTCGATTGAGCAACGAGTCCAATTGCCTTTGCATCAGTAGCTTGGGCCTCTTGTAAGCGAAAAAGATCAATGCCTTCCATCGATATCGAAGTTGATCGATGAATCTGTTGAATAGATAATGATTTAGTAGCGCTTGATTCCGCATCGATATTGATTCCTTCATAGTATACAGAATGGCAATCGTTCAAAATGTTCGCAACTGCATCATAATATTCTGGTTCACCCATATGAATCATTCCAATTAGAACGATGATGGAAGATTTCTGATCTGATTTGAGAACCCAAGCTCGAGTGTACAAAAATTTGGAATCAATTTTAAGAAAATCTTGATCCTTTGCAGACAACGGTTGATAAGCTAAAAATAAGATTCCAATCCAGAGTCCAATAATCCGCCAAATTTTCATTTCAAGTCTCGAGTAACAATAATTACATCATTGTCTTTAGAAGATGACATCCCGATCGGGAAGTCTTTATATCTAGATACTGAATTTTTTAGATCGATATCTCGCTTAAGATACATAGCATCCGTTCCTGCTCGAAGCCAAAACGAACAAAAGTCTAAAATCCTTTTGGAATTTTTCAGATTGGAATCGGTAATCGTTTTACCTGAGACAAGCATTGCGGTCGGAACAGTTCGATAATCAATTCGACGAATGACTTTCTTCATGGAAATTGATTCCTTATCTTCTCCATTGCTCCAATCCATATCCAGTAGTCGATCTCCTTTAGAACTTGGATCATAATTCCAAATATGCAATCGATTCTTTTCGCGAAAGATTTTGGTTCCTTCAAAAGTGGACCTGTCACTACTTATTGTATTAGACTCAGCACTCTTCGGTGAAGCCCAAACGATCGGTGCCAAATTTCTCAACTTATCATATTTGCTGCTAACAACAAAGCGATAGAATAGATTGAAATTTTGATTCTGAAACATGTTACGCAAATAATCATATAAAACAAGACCGTCTGAATTCAGATAAATCTGGATGGATTCTGGATTCTTAAGTTCTGCAACAAATTGATTCACAACTTCTTTGGCTTGGAATGAAGTGGGATTGCTTCCTTCAATTACCTTGTATGACCATTGTGATTTTTTGGGAAGGGATGGATTCATTTTGAAAAGGTATAAGTCTGATTTCCAAGGCAATACTGCAATAATGGGATTTTTGACTTCATCGCTGAATCCGTCTGCAATGTCTTCTCGTTCTTTATCAAGATATTCCACTTCGGATTCTCGCGATGTTGTGTAGACTGAATCTTGGTAATTGTTTTCCCTAGGAGTCTGAAATCCTGAATAATTTTTGAATCGATTGTTGACTGCACGGATTTGGAACAATCCGGTCTCGTAGATTCCAGGGAGATCACTAGATGCAAGGTTATAGGAATGGATCAGCTCCATAATTGTCTGAGCATCCTGCAATTCATTCAAATGCTCAAGTGACACAGACATGAATCGATCCAACGTAAATGAATCTGGTTTATAGTTCTTGAGAGTTAGCAGTTGTTCGTTGGGAGGATCAACTTTTAAAAGCTTGAGTGAGATCTGTATAAAATTTGAGACAGGAGCTTTCTGCCCAGAGGATTGATGCGCAATCACAAGTCCAGAAAAACGAAGCCAATCAGAACTGATTCCCTGATCTTCCGCAGCCAATATTCCTCTAGATTTGGTAAATTCAACCGTAGACTTTCTAAATTCCTGATTGAGAATATGATTATAGCCTTGTATTATAGTAGCTGCATATTCTAATCTTTTCCATCCTCGACTCTGAGCAAGATAGCTGATCTCATCTGTAATCCGACCGGATAGATCGCTATTAGATTCCATAATCATCTGAGAGATTCTAAGCCTCGGCCAGACTTCCTCTTGATATACTTTATCTCCTTTCGGAATGCTACGAATCGCATTGACTGCAACGTCTCGTCCTTTCGCTTTCCACACGGCCACAGCTGCGAGATCTTTTGCTCCAGGTATGGAAAGAGGTTCATTGAGCAGAGGATGCAATATCAAGCTGGACCAATCCGAGAAATCGAGACCAAAAAAATAATTCATGGAATCCAAGAAATTTCCCCGAAGATAAGCAAGGGTTCCCAATTTGATATAGATTCGATTGCGAACAGAGACTTTTTTGGTTTTAGAAATATTCAGTAACTGAACTAAACTTTTCTCGGCTTCCAGGAATTGACCTGCGATTACTTGGAGGAATGAATAGCGTTCTAGAGAATTTTCCGAATACCCACCTAGTGAGGCAGACTCAGCTTCCAAAATCATTCGCTGAAAATTGATCGCTTCATTCGCAAATCCCAAGAAAGCAAGACGTGCCGGTAATTCTTCATCAATTTCTTCTAGAAAAGGAATAGAGTGTAGCATCTGTTCTTCGTAAAACGGTGAGACTACACGAATGATATTTACATAGTTCTTATGCATGGCAATTCCCTTGCCCGATGTCTGGTCAAGATAGAATTGCAATCGAAATAATCTGCATAGAGAATAGTAAGGAAGTTCAGATTTGCATGTTAGCTTTTCGGGAGATTTTCTCTCATCTTCACCATTTGAGAAAAGACTTGTATAAATATTTCTCGCCAAGGTTTTGTTATATGCATTTTTCTCACTTTGGATATAGGACTGAAGACTCTTTTGCGAAGCTTGTTCTTCGTTCTGGAATTTCTTCCATAGAGTTGTGATCAGCGCATCGGCTAGTCGGTATTCTTGAGGTTTGAGTCTGAGTTGGTAGAGAACTGCCGCAACTCCCTGCTTACTTTTCTTCTTAAGAAAGTACTCACAGATAAATAGATACGAGTCAATTTCTTGCGATACAGATAATCCTGTTGGTAATTCTACCTTATCAGTTTTATCAGTCTCGAAAACAAAAATCCCGTCAACATAGAGTTTGCTTGTCTTACCCGATTGAAACCAACCGGTAGTCTCTCTGCTATAAACTGGACTAAGAACTAAATGCGATAGAAGACAAAAAAATAAAATCCTGTAAATCAATGAACTCCTTCTCTTTTCAGATCCCTGCTCATAAGATCTTTTACCACCATACGCGGATCTTTGTCTTCGTACAGCATTTTGTAAACCTCTTGGGTTATCGCCATCTCCACACCAAGTTTGTCGGCAAGTTCTTTTGCAGACTTTGTAGTCTTCACGCCTTCGGCGACTTCATTCATAGATTCAAGAATTGCCGCAAGCTTCTCTCCTTTTCCAAGGCGAAAACCAACAGTTCTATTTCTGGATGCCTCACCACAGCATGTAAGAACTAGATCTCCCATACCGGATGGTCCAAGAAAAGTCATAGGATCAGCTCCCATTTTGAGACCCATGCGAGAAATTTCTGTAAGCCCGCGAGTGATAAGAGCTGCACGAGTATTCTGTCCAAAACCAAGTCCATCCGCAACACCTGCTGCGATGGCAATCACGTTCTTAAGCGCACCACCAACTTCAACACCAACAACATCGGGAGTCCAATAGGTTCGAAAATATGTGAAACTAAAAATTTCCTGAACTCGTCTTGCCGTTGCTTCATTCTTAGATGCAATGGAAACAATTGTTGGAACTTTGCTTACGATTTCTTTTGCAAATGATGGACCAGATAGATAAGATAGTTGAGAATGAAAGCTTCCTGGAAGTTCTGATTCAAAAATCTCTGATACCAAGCGTAACGAATCATTCTCAATTCCTTTGCTTGCAGACACAATGGGAATCTTGGGTGGAATGATATCTTTTATTTTATGAATGATTTCAGATAATGCATGAGATGGAGGAGCAGAGACTATCATATCCTTGCCAACAACAACGGATTCTAGGTCGGTGCTTGCAGTAAGTTTGTCTGGAAGAATCAAATCCTTAAGATGTCTGAAATTGCGGTGCTCTTTGTTGATTGAGAGAGCAAGCTCCTGACTACGTGTCCACAAAACTACATCATATCCCTTGTCTGCCAAAAGACTTCCAAGTGCCGTCCCAAAACTGCCTGATCCAATTACGCCGATTTTCATTAGATTATAAAATCTAATTTAGCTTTCCAAAATGGCAACTGAAAATAATTTTAATTTAAATGATTTTAAATGACCTCTGGAAATTGAATCCGGTTCGATTGCTCTGGGAGACAACCAACTCACTTCCTGGAATGAAGAGCAATTACAAGGTCACTTTGTTTCTGAACAATATTTCCCATGTTGTTCGTAAGAAAATCGTCGATAAACGCAAAGATCTACTCAATCTACGTCTCAGCTCTCATAATGGAGAAGTTATATTAGAAGGTGAATACGATCCAACAAGCTATTTCTGGGCAAAATTCTTAAGGATTCGGTTGATTCATTACCAAGCAAAATTGAAAGTAGTCTCATTGGATGGAAATGTTGTAAGATTCAAATTCACTTCCTATTCGCTGGACAATCCAGGTAGAAAAAAATGGGATCTGGTTCGATTCTTTTCTCGCTTCGATCCCATTCATAAAAGGAGAATTTTGAACACCATCGTAAATGGATTTCCAAATGTCCTTAGATTGACTCCCATTCAATGGGAAGTGCTATTTAACCTTAATTACTTTCTAGAACAAGTTCCCAGTCTTGCAGGAAAAATTAACGTTGTATCAGCACAGCCAACAGATGGAACTGTGGTATTTCAATTGCGTTCAGGAACAATTCTCAAACCACTTATGGATTTACTAGGTCCACAATATATAAAAATTGAATATACTGGTGACGGATTTATGGATATCATATCGTGAAAATCATTTATCTCACCGACATCCACGATGGATTGCAAGGTCTCAAGACAATTCTGACTGAGACTGAAGCAGATTTATATTTATTCTCTGGTGATATCATATATAAGGCATTTTTTTCGGATGATCGAATTATAGATTTCTGTGGTCTTCAAGAAGAATTCTATGGATACCTCACAGGCAACTTAGCCGACCTTAAGCCATATGATTTTGCAACTCGAGTGATTCGATTCCCCAATAAATACACTCCTGAGCAAGTCAAGAAAGCCTATCTCTATAGAGACTTATTTCAGTTAGCTGCTAAGACAATGAAAGAAAAATACGGACTCATTGAAGCACTCATTCAGAAATATGGGAAGTCACAAGTCTTCGCCTTACCAGGCAACTACGATATTGATTTGCAATACACAGCACTCTACGAAAGAGATCTACATAGAAAGTCATTTGACTTCAAAGGATTTAAACTCAGCGGATATGGTGGAGCACCAATTGCAACATCGGGAATTCCAGAAAAACTTGCCGTTGTATTTCATGAGTATATCCGCAATGGAAAAAATTATAGCGAACCCGAAGAATTTTTCGAAGAAGAGAAACCAGATATATGCGTAATCCACAATCCTGCATTTGGTTATTTTGATAAGATCCCCGGAGTAGGAAATGTTGGATCTCAAGGTATACGAAGATATCTGGACGATTATGATCCTATTCTTGTTGTCTCAGGCCATGTTCATGAAGACCAAGGAGTTCAACGCAAGAAGAACACTGTGTTCGTCAATCCTTCTAATTTTGGAGCCGTAGACTCAATTGCTGGTTTTCAGCATGGCGGATACTATGCAGAAATTTTTATTGAAAATCGAAGAGTCCAAAATGTAAACCTAATGCGGGTTATAGATAAAAAACCATTCAAATTGATTGAAGTTGTAAATGAAGAACACGGTCTGGAGATCACCAAAACCTATGATGAGAATGATGTAGATCCTGCCGCTTTCGTGAGGAAGTAGTGATTACATTTCTTACCCTATCTGCGGTTCTAGCTACTGTTGCCTTTTTTCTATATATGTTATCAGCCTATGATAATAAAAATATGGATCGTTCGTCTTCACAGAGAGAAGCAGAAGAGAACAAATTCCGAGCAGCCGATCCCAAAAAAATCTATAGCAAAGAATGGGATCCCAATGTTCAGAGACCACGAATCTGTCCAGCTTGCGGAACTTTTCTCAAAAAAGATGAATATCTGTATGCTGCAATATCCGAATATACGAATTCGGAAGGCAAAAGGCAGGCTCATATCTATGGTTGCAAATATTGCTACTTGGGTGAAGCCAATTCAGAAGGAATCCAGAGACAGCCTCGACCGATGGAAGATTTATAGTCATGTCCTTGGATTTCAATTCTCCTTTAACTTATATTAAGGGAATAGGTACAAAAAAAGCTGATGTATTAACTAGCATCGGACTTACGAATATTAAAGATTTACTATATTATTTTCCTAGAAGATACTTAGATCGTAATATAACTGAAAATATCATCCTAAAGCAAGGTGAAGTGGTCACCCTTCTTGGAACAGTAACCGATTCTTATCTTGCCCACGGCAAAAAAACAAGATTGGTTGTCGGATTTCGCACGAAGAACAATGAAAAAATCCAATTGGTTTTCTTTAAGGGTGCGAACTTTTTCCAAAAGCAAATGATTAAGGATCGCAATCTTGCCGTAACAGGAAAATTGGAATTCTTCAGAGGATTTCAAATCGTGCATCCTGATTTTGAAATATTGGATGCAGATCCAGATGAAGCAGACACCAAGCATCTATTGCATACAGGTAGAATTATACCGCTCTATCCATCTTCGGAGTCTCTCAAAAAGGAAGGAATGGATTCTAGAGGATTTCGTCGTGCAATCGGACAAGTTATTGAATCCGATATCAAGATTCCAGAAATTCTAGATTCTACTCTACTCAAGAAGAGAAATCTTATTGATCGCGCATCTGCCTTAAGGAATATTCATTTTCCTGAATCTGATGAGCAGTGGCAGATAGCGTCCGTTAGATTAAAGTACGAAGAGATATTCTATTTCCAATTGCTACTCATCCACAAGATGCAGCTTCGCAAAAGAATCAAGCGACAACTTTGGCCATTACCGACGTCGCAGTCGAGTAAGACACTGTTAAGCAATCTACCGTTCGAACTGACAATAGACCAGAAGAATGCGATAGAAAAAATCAAATCTCTGACTTCATTCGATCTTCCAATGGCTTGTCTTCTCCAAGGGGATGTCGGCTCAGGTAAAACACTCACTGCTCTAAGTCTAGCTCTACATTATACTGATAATAATATTCAAGTTGTTTTCCTTGCTCCAACGGAGATACTTGCAAGACAACATTACCAATCTATTTCCAAATATATGGGCAATTTACCATTTCTTGGCATCGAACTACTATTAGGTGGAGAACCCAAAAAACCCAGAGCGGAAAAATTGTATCGAATCAAAACGGGTGAAAGTTTAATCATTGTTGGAACTCATAGTCTTTTTCAAGATGATGTAACTTTTCATGAGATGGGTTTGGTGATTATTGATGAGCAACATAAATTTGGTGTAGAACAGAGAGAGAATATTCGCTCCAAAGGCAAAAATCCAGATGTGATAGCGATGACAGCAACGCCGATACCAAGAACTCTATCACTCACTCTTTATGGGGATCTAGATCTGATCACGATTCCCAACAAACCTGCAGGACGACAACCCATTGATACGCATTGGTTTTTCGATGACAAGAGAGAAGGTGTTTATAAATCCATTCGTAAGTATGTAAGCCAAGGAAGACAATGTTATATTGTCTATCCTTTGGTTGAAGAATCAGAAAAATTGGATCTCAATTCTTGCATTCAATCCTATGAATTGCTGCGTAAAGAAATTTTTCCTGATCTAGAGATTGGTTTACTTCATGGCAAAATGAAAAATCAAGAAAAGGCCGCAGTAATGGACGATTTCAAGAATGGAAAAATCAATATTCTCGTAACGACAACTGTTGTCGAAGTGGGAGTGGATGTTCCCAATGCGAGCGTTCTTGTTGTCGAACATGCGGACAGATTTGGACTCAGCCAATTGCACCAATTGAGAGGACGAGTTGGTCGAGGAAGTCATAAGAGTTTCTGTATTCTATTGACAGGTAAACATATATCCATGATCGGCAAAGAAAGATTGACTGCGCTTACGGAGACGGAAGATGGTTTTAAATTATCTGAAGTGGATCTCAAACTTCGAGGACCTGGAGAATTATTGGGGCTTCGTCAATCAGGTTTGCCTGAATTCAAAATTGCTGATATTCAATCAGATGAAGGATTGTTTCAAGATGCGAGAGCTGATGCTCTGCGTTTCGGAGAACCTGGCCCACTTGAACGCGAGGAGATTAAATCTCGCTTCCAAGAGGGCAGAATTCTATTTAGAAATTAAATTATTGGATCAATAATTAATTTCCTTTCTCTTGCGTTGCAAGTATATCCACCGATATCAGCGGTAACTAGATTGATGATTAAGGCATCATTTGCACATTCATCGATATCCGTTTTCTCGTAATAGCGATCGTCATTGATTCCAGTCAACTGATCCGTTAGAATTACGATGATATCATCTGCATTGTTGCCATCTATCTCAGCTGCAGCACCAATCAATGCACTAGTAAAAATCTGATCCTTGGCAGCATCTCCTTTGATAACACCATCCCATGGATATGTGATATTAATTGTGTCCAAGAGTATACAATTTGTTGCGATAAACATCACCAACATAAAACCTAGTATTTTTTTCATAATAATTTTGACCTCGTCTATTTTTACAAGTAGTCAATAATCCACGAATATTTTAAAGTCAAAAAAAACATTTAGGATTTATTTAGATGAAAGGCTCTCAAAATTCGCGAACATATTTAGTCATATTTTTAATCTTAATCAATAATTACTGTTCAGTGGAGACAAACCCACTTCAGGAAAAAAATTCCAAAAAAAATATTGCAGTTGCATTACAGAATTTATTCCAAAAGGCAGGCAGTAAGACAAATTTTCTTCAAGGAAAATTTGAAAGCAAAAATACCTTGCGAGAATTCCAAAATCCAGGTGATACACGAATTCATGGACTAATCCCCGAAGTTTATAATAAATGGATTGAAATGCTTACAGCATTTGAGAAAGAAAAAAGCCCTAACTACAAACAGACGATGTTTATTGTTTCGAGTTTTCGAAACTATAAGCACCAGAAAGCGATCTGGGAATCAAAATACACAGGCTCTAAACCCATGCGAGAACCAATCAAAGGCAAGACTCCGAAAGAAATTATTGACTTAATTCTAGAATTTTCCAGTGCACCAGGAACATCCAGACATCATTGGGGCACAGATTTCGATATAAATTCCCTTGATAATGGATACTTTGAAAAGGGAGGAAAAGGTTACGAATTGTATTCGTGGATGACTAAAAATGCATCTAGATTTGGTTTCTGCCAGCCTTACAATTCTCTCTCCTTGAGAAATGGAGTTGGATACCATGAGGAAAAATGGCATTGGTCTTATAGACCCTTAGCAAGTGAACTCAGAAATCTTTGGATTCAAGAATTCAAAAGTGGAAACATCAAAATGTCTGACTACAAAGGTTCCGATGTGCTCGGAGATCGCGCATTAGATTACGTTTCCTCCGTTGCATTGGAATGCCAGTAAGAAATAAATTTCTAATATGAAAAGATTTATCGGGAGCTGGCGTTGATCGCTAGTTTACTATTAGAGCAAAAGAAAATTATTTTTCCAAGCCTACCTACTTCGCAATTCCAGTAGAAATGTCAAGAGGGGCAATACGATTTCGAGTAGATCCACCCATCGTGCTAAATTCTCCGCCTGCATAGATAATGGAATCGTTCACAACAAGGGATTTCACCGAAGCATTTGCATTCGGATTCCAGACAGTTGCAAGTCCGGTAGTGGCATCAAGTGCGGCAATATAATTTCTAGTTGAACCACCAATTGTAGTAAAGGCTCCACCTGCGTAGACTGTTGAGCCACTAAAAGCTAAGGAAAAAACGTTGCCACTTGCATTGGGGTTCCAGGCTGTAGCAAGCCCCGTGGTGGCATCGAGGGCAGCAATACGATTGCGCGCTGATCCTCCTATTGTGGTAAAGATTCCGCTTGCGTAGACTGTGGAGCCGATCACAGCTAAGGATCTAACAGAAGCACTCGCATTCGGGTTCCAGGCAGATGCAAGCCCAGTAGTCGCATCAAGGGCGGCGATGCGACTCCTTGCGGATCCTCCGATTGTTGCAAAATCTCCACCAGCGTAAACTGTTGAGCCGATCACAGCTAAGGAAAAAACGTTGCCACTTGCATCAGGGTTCCAGGCTGTAGCGAGCCCCGTGGTGGCATCGAGAGCCGCAATACGATTGCGTGCTGATCCTCCGATTGTTGTAAATGCTCCCCCCACATAGACCGTAGAACCATTGACAAAAAGGGAATAAACGTTGCTGCTTGAATTGGGGTTCCATGCTGTAGCGAGTCCTGTTGTCGCATCGAGTGCGGCAATACGATTTCTCACAGAACCTCCGATTGTGGTAAAGGAACCTCCTGCATAAATCGTAGATCCGCTCACAGTAAGGAAATCAACTGCGATATTCGCATCAGGGTTCCAAGCAGTTGCAAGCCCGGTGGTTACATCGAGGGCGGCAATACGGTTTCTCGTGGAACCTCCCATCGTTGTAAAGGAACCTCCTGCATAAATTGTCGAGCCGCTCACAGACAAGGACGAAACTCCATCACTTGCATTAGGGTTCCAAGCAGTTGCAAGTCCGGTAGTGGCATCAATAGCGGCGATATGATTTCTCGTTGAACCACCGATTGTTGTAAAGATTCCACCCGCGTAGACTGTTACGCCACTTATAGCTAAGGACAATACATAGTTATTCGAATCAGGGTTCCAGGCAGTCGCAAGCCCCGTTGTTGCATCCAGAGCCGCAATGTAATTTCGAGCAGATCCACCTATTGTGGTAAAACGCCCCCCTGCGTAAACTACTGATCCGCTTAATGCAAGGGATCTTACGTCTGCGCTCGAGTCAGGGTTCCAAGCTGTTGCAATCCCTGTTGTAGCATCCAGAGCCGCAATGCTATTTCGCGCTGCTCCGCCAATTATGGTAAAGTCTCCACCTGCGTAGACTATAGATCCATTCACAGCGAGAGTTCTTAAGGAGGCATCAGCATCGGGATTCCAAGCAGTTGCAAGCCCTGTTGTAACATCGAGGGCAGCGATTCGATTCCGAGCCGATCCTCCAATTGTGGTAAAGTCTCCACCAGCATAGACTGTTGATCCGCTTACCACTAGGGCTCTCACATCTGCACTCGCATTCGGGTTCCAGGCTGTAGCGAGCCCCGTGGAGGCATCGAGAGCCGCAATACGATTGCGTGCTGATCCTCCGATTGTTGTAAATGCTCCCCCAGCGTAGACCGTAGTTCCGCTCACAACAAGGGATAAAACAGTGCTATTTGCATTGGCATTCCATGCAGGATCTAATGTACAATCTGGTCTCAATCGAGCAATATTTGACCTCGGTTGAGACTGAACGACAGTAAAATTCCCGCCAATGTAAAACCCTCCATTTCCATCCGACGCAACTGCTTCGATCGTTCCATTGCTTTGAGTAAAAGGACAACTAGATTTAGGTTTTACTTCTCCGCTTGTCATATCAATATTTGCGCCCGAGCCGATATTGGGACCGACGACCGTGAATTCACCTCCGATATATAGAATGTTGTCAGATTTCACTATTGCATTTACAGTCCCATTTGTGATCCACCAATTGCTTTCCGTCTCAGAATCTTCAGAGCTGGAATCAGGATTAGTGGTAGTTTCAGCATTTGAGTTAGATCCGATTCCACAGAAAAACTGAGTATCACCGAGTAGAACCTTTAGTAAAATAGTTTCCGTAAAGGATTTCGAATTTGGATCACATGGATTGTCGAGATTTTCTGCCTTGCACGAGAACATTTGCAAAAAGGCAGAAACGACGCAAACGGAAATAATAAGGTTAGGCTTCATCGGTTACTTTTGAACCTGCGGCTTGATAGGAAAATGTTTGGAGCAATTCAAAATCCAGCCTCCATAAAAAAAATGAAAACCTAATATTTGCAAGATCTCCCAAAATATATGTAGCTTGTCAAGAAAGTCGACAATATTTTTATAAAAATATGGAATTTTCTACTTCCATAAGAAAGAACATCGTATATTAGAATACAATACTTCGATTATTTATCCTAAAATAAATTCATCAAAAACTCTAGTATTTTGGATGAAGTTCATTGATAAAATATTACGATTAATATTCAACAAATGAAAAGCAAATATTCAAAAATCTAAGAGATTAAGCTTAGCTGAAAGATAAATTGAAACTCATAATTTCAACTTTTTACAAAATATATACTAGCGGATTATGTTTAGCTACATACTTGAAAGGATACGAAAGCTTTATTATTGGATTACAAGATAAATTTTAGAAATAAAATGAAAATAAGTGATGCCTAAATGGGCTTAAAGTTCCAATTGCAAAAAATATATAGAGCATTGACATCACAATTTAATAGATGTTTGGCGATGTTATATAAGAGTTAGGGGAAAATTAAAATATTATTGTTTTCATCAAATTCTTATGATGTAAATTTATCGATTCTTTCTATAAATTCAGCATTTTCAGTGAACCAATCCAGAATTTATAGTTGGTCTGATAAAATTGCTCCCAGTGAACGTATTCCCTTTAAGTAAAATCTCGAATTCTCCACGCATGTGGGGTTGAACCACAGGCGGTAACTGGATCGGTTAAGGCAGTTGTAGATCTCACCGCTTGAAATTTCTAAATTGATTAATCTATCAGGAAAACAAACGCCTTAACACTCACTATTTTATTGATCGCAAACCAGTCTTCTTACATTTGGGACAAATTCAACTTGACTTAGCTTGGCTAGCGCATCTCTCGCATCCTGAGAATCCGCATTTCTCACAATTTACTCTATGATATACGAGGCTAATAGTTGTTTTGCAATTTCCACACTTATTCATTTTCTTGATCTCCGTTTTCCTCTAATTGTTATATTTTACGAAAATTCCAAAACTAGGAATTTATATCTATATCATCTGAATTTTCTTTTCCAAGAATTAACAATTCAGATCGCAATTTAGCATTTTGAAACTGGAGTTTCTCAATTTCATTATTTAGTTTACAAATTCTTTTATCAAAAAAACTGAAATTTAAAATTTCTGATTTAATCTTTGGCATATATAAGAATCCACTGATCGCGATATTAATTGATTTCATGATAAAAACTTCGATATTCTTCCAAATTGAATAAAAAGATTTCCTGGATTTTCGGTGTAATATATAGCTATAAATATCAATTAATTCTGTTTCTTGGATTAGATATTGAAGTCCAATAATATCATCTTTTGAAAGCAAGTTAATCCACATTATACAGTTCAACATACTATAGGAATTGAGTATTATCAAGAAAGGATTAAGAAAATAAATATTCCAACTATAGATTATTAAAGAAATGAACAAACCAATAGTCATTAAGATAAAATAAATTGAACCTATTTCATTTTCCAAAATTATAAACCAAATCTACTAAGAGCATTATGGAATTCTATATCTTCAGGAGTAAGATAGTCTAAAGCAGTATTTCCAAAATCATCTTCCTCTAGAGGATTCAAATTCAGATAATCTAAACAATCCTCAAAAAGCTCCAAATCTCGATTCATAGCTGCAAGATGAATTAGTGTTTGAGATTTTTCATTTTTATAAGTTGTAAGAATGAGCTTACAATTATTCTCTCCAACATAAAATTCTCTTAATTTCGAATTTCCTTGCAGATACAATTTGTACTGGAAAATCTCATTAACCATATTTCTCTGGAGCTCATTAAAAAATAAATCCATTCCCTCTGCTATTTTTTGATCATAGAGTGATATTAACCAGCTAGTGATATCTTGAGATTTCAATGCTGAGAATAGAATTGAGTTTCCGTCCTGATTATAAGAGTTCAAATCCTCCTCGATCAAAGAATCTAATATCATACCATTATCCATATAATCGGATTCTTTTATTCGAATAGCATCAGATAGGTCATTTGTCAATAGTTCCAGCTTCTCTAATTCTCTTATAGTTTTTCTAGAAATTTGAATGCAAACATTGGACTTACTTCTTAATTTTTCACCTCTTCTTTTAATAATAATTAATAGATAATTAATATTTATCATCAGAGCGGTTGCTCTACTAAATCTTCCATTTTGAATCGCATCTAAGATCTCATCTCGTAATTTGCTCTTTTCTTTAAATTCTTTCACTGATTTAATTCCCCTTTTCTCTACATACATATACGTATACGGAGCCTAATAATTCAGCGGTTTTAGAATTTTTTTTCCAATTTTGAGAAATTTTTTCAATTCCTTGATTATATTTAATTATAATAATATATTTTTAATATAATTACTATTAGTTGATAGTTTGTTGACATATTCTTCCACCTATAACCAATGGTCATCCTTAGGAGAGAAATATGAAAATACGAATCCATAGAGGTGCCAATGAAATTGGAGGAAATTGCATCGAGGTAGAATCGAACGGAGAAAGAATTATTCTAGATATTGGGTTACCGCTAGAAGCCGAAAAACTTGGCAATGATTATAAACATTACTTACCGGCAATCGATGGATTGAATGGATCATTACATAATCTATTAGCTATACTCATTTCTCATCCGCATATTGATCATTATGGATTGTTGAAGTATGTAAATCCAGAAATACCTTTGGGGATGGGAAAGAATGCTTGGAATATATTAAATTCTGCAAGATTTTTTAAAATCGATCAATGGGTAGTACCTAAGATAAAATTTGAATTCGAACATCGAAAAGAATTTACAATAGGGAATTTTAAAATTACACCATATCTCGTTGACCATTCGGCATTTGACTCATATTCATTGTTGATTGAATCAGAAGGAAAACGGATCTTTTACACCGGAGATTTCCGCCTACACGGAAAGAAATCTAAGATGATGGAATCTTTGATTCAAGCACCACCAACTAATATAGATCTACTTCTCATGGAAGGAACAAATATTTCGGAGTCAAAAAAGGATCGAAGAGAAACTACAGAAGATGATTTACTAGAATCCTTTTACGATGTAATCAAAACATCGAAAGGGATCACTCTGATCCAGACATCCTCGCAGAACATTGATAGAATTGTTACCATTTATAAAGCTTGCAGAAAAGCAGGCAAAAAGCTCGTCATTGATTTGTATACTGCCATGATTCTAAAAGCTACAGGTTCCACTTCGATCCCACAATCACACTGGGATGGAATAGAACTGTATCTTACTAGACATCAAAGATATAAAGTAATAAGCGCAAATTTATTTTCAGATCTGACACTCCATTCCAAAAATAGAATTTACTTAGAACAGTTAATCAATTTCCCAAATAATAAAGTTCTAATATTTCGTCCAAGTATGCTTAAGGACTTTATAAAGAATGAGAGTCTATTCGTGAATGCTAAATTTATATATTCCTTATGGGAAGGATATTGGGAAAGAGAAAGTAATAGATATTTTAAATCCTTGATTGAAAGAAATAATATTACAAAAATTTCCATACACACGTCTGGACATGTTTATCCAAAGGATTGGTTACGATTTGGTCAAGCCTTCGCAGCCAAATCAATGATTCCGATCCATAGCTTTGCAAGTAGCAGTTATAAAGAATATTTCCCAAATACAATTGCATACAAAGAGGGAGAATGGCATGAAATTTGATATTCGCCTCATTCCAGATTACGAATCATCGAGTCTTATTATCGCTCCACCAATTAATTGCAATTATAAGAGGGTTAAAATACAAAATGTCTATCAATCTATATTTCAAGAAATAAGTACTGAAATACCTATAGTTGAGTATGATCCACAATTTATTTTGGCTCCGGATATTTGGATTCGCGATTTCGCACCTATTCCAGCGTTTCAAAATAATCTCCATAAATTATTTATTTCATTCATTTATAAACCAAACTATATTAGAAATTCTGAGATTGATTATATAAATCTCGGTGATGACTTTTCTAAATCCTATTCGAACTATGCGAATATACCTCTTATCAAAATTCCTATTGTTTTAGATGGAGGAAATTTATGCCACAATGGAAAAACCTGTATTGTTACAGAAAGAATCTTATTTGATAATCCCAAACTTAGTTCTCGCGAGATAAGAAAATTGTTTCTTAGCATCGGAATTGAAAATCTGATCATCATACCCACTGAACCGGGAGATATTACAGGGCATACCGACGGAACCATTCGTTTCGTGAATCAAAATACCTTGGTAATATCTAAATATAATAAAACTCGAAAAGATTTAAACAATTATTTAGATTCGATACGTAAGCAAATCATAATGGAATCAAAAACTGAATTGAATTTTATTTGTTTATATAATGATAATCCTGAAAATAATTTGAAAGAAGGAATCCCATCGTGTATTGGGAATTATATAAATTTTATTCAAACAAAATCTCATATAATTTTTCCTAATTACAAGCAAAGCGAAAAAAAGATTCGAGCCATCAATGAAAATGCTTTGCAGAGATTAGGTAAAAAAGTATTGTCGACCAAACAACCAATCGATTCGATCGCACAGTATGGTGGATCTTTGAACTGTTTGGTGGGAAATTTTTAGGGAAGCAGGGAATATAATAAAGGAAAATATTTATGGGTGAGTTTAAATTAATGATAGAAGATCAAGGCAATTTAGTTGTTAATATAAAAGAAAAGGATATGAATTGGGGTGAATTCATGTACTATTCTAGACATACCAACTCAAATTATGGTGGCTGGAACAATAAATCTCATTGGATGAAGATGGTTGACTTCCTATCCGGAAAAGAAGAAATTCTAAAAATCTATACTGAACAATCATTTTCTAAACCTATGAGGGATGTTCGAAAAGAAAAATTTATGTTAGATCGTGAAGATTCTGAACAGAGGAAAAATGTTTCGAATTCAAATATTTCTGACATAGATGAGAACTCATTAAGTTATAGATTATTTTCTTCACTTGGAAATGAGTCCAAAAAGGAAATACGACCGCTTGGTTATGAAATTCCTTTATCCTCCGAAAGTGATGGTCAGTTAAAGATAGATATCCTCGGATATAATCAATCCGAAAAAGCTTTAGAAATCATCGAGCTAAAAAAAGGTAAAAACCAGACTGACTCTCCCTTCTTCGCTTATATTGAAGCCTTATGTTATGGAATCCAACTTTTCCATTGTCAAGAAAACATAAGAAAGGAAATGGAAAATTTACAGGATGTAAACTTCGATAATATTAATTTAACAATTGCAGCTCCAGAAGTATACTATACATATTGGAAAGAAGATGGAAGTATTGATAAGATAAAAAAAATCAATGAATTAATCAATCGTTCTATTCCGGATAAGAAACCATTTTTTAACCTCAAAATCCAGAAAGTGGTGGAAACCAACAAGAAGCTAGACGATTTAACTATATTAGAATTATCTGATATTTAAATTTTACCGATAGATCCGATCACCCTCAAGACTTCGGGAAATTTTCTTTGTAGACTTTCCACATGGATGAGATCAATGATTCTGCAGAGCTATATTCGGGCTCCCAATTCAGCAAGGATCTGGCTTTCGCGGATGAAGCGAGAAGTTTTGCTGGATCACCTAATCTTCGTTCTACTATATCAGAAAGAATAGGTTTGCCGGTAATTTTTCTTGCAAGCTCTGTCATCTCAGTCACAGAATATCCTGATTCTGATCCGAGATTTACGATCAAGGATTCTTTTTGCTTAAGAATATAATCAAGTGCGAGTACATGGGCACGAGCAAGATCGGATACATGTATATAATCTCGAATGCAAGTTCCGTCGGGAGTATCGTAATCTCCGCCGTAGATAGAAAGTTTCTCGCGAGCGCCGACTGCAACTTCCATAATGATCGGAAGAAGATTTGCTGGCGTTCGTTCCAGTCCTAAGATTCTTCCTTGTGGATCGTAGCCTGCCGCATTGAAATATCGTAGGGCTGCAAATTTTAAACCACGAAGCTTATCATACCATTTAAGATTCTCTTCAATGCATAACTTGGTATAGCCGTAATAGTTCTCTGGATTGAGAGGATGGTTCTCATCAATGGGAAGATATTGAGGAGCTCCATAAACGGCAGCCGAAGAAGAAAATATAAAATTTTTACAACCAGAATCTACCATAGCAGTCAATAGCTGGAAAGTTCCGTTCAGATTGTTCAGAGTGTATTTCTCTGGATCCGTCATCGACTCACCTGCTGCCTTCCAGGCTGCGAAATGAAATACTGCATCCACTTTTTTGGAAAATACTTTCTTTAGGACATTCGGATCTTGGATCTCGCCTTTGATAAATTCATTTTGAGGAAAAAGATTTTTCTCATTGCCTTTTTCCATATCGTCTACTATCAAAACGTCGTAGTTTAGACGATTGAGTTCGAGGACAATATGGGATCCAATGTAACCAGCACCGCCAGTTACTAGAACGCGCATTTTACTCATCCGAAGAATCCTTACCTGAACCGATCTGACGATGATCGGTCACTCCTCTTTTGGATGTTTCAAAAAATCGAATTATATTTTGTACTTCTGGAATTGGTGAATTTTCTGATTTTAATTTAGCTAATGCTTGTTTTGTGTTGAGGCCTGAATGGTAGATTACTTTATAAGTTGCCTTGATTGCATTTCGAACTTCTGGTGCAATCCCTGCCCTTTTCATTCCAACAGCATTCAATCCTATGACCGTTGCTGGATTGCCATCAATCGTTACATATGGAGGAACATCTTTTACAATTTTAGAGCAACCCGCAAGCATAGAATAATCTCCTATTCTTCCGAATTGGTGAACCGCAACCAAGCCAGATATGAATACATAATTTCCTATATCAACAACGCCAGCAAGGATTGTATTTTGTACAACGATGACGTGGTTACCTATCTTACCATCGTGAGCAAGATGCATATTGCCCATTAGATAATTGTTATTACCAATAGTTGTTGGAGTTTCTGGTTTGGTTCCTCGATGGATGATCGCACCTTCACGAATTAAATTATTGTCTCCAATAATGAGCTGAGTCTTAGTTTCCGATTTGAAACTAAGATCCTGCGGAAGTCCACCCATTGATGCACCATGAAAAATTCTATTATTTTTGCCTAAAATAGTACCCGAATGAAGAACAACACTTGAATCAAGAATGGTTCCTTCGCCGACTACAACATCAGCTTCTACAATACAAAAAGGACCAATGGTTGCTGATTCATGAATCTTAGCACTAGGATGAACGATTGCTGTTGGATGAATACTCATAGAAACATAATCAAGAATTTTGAATCGGTAAGGCAATACTTTTTCCTTATTTTTTGTTTGTAATAGATTCAATCAATTGTAAGATGTGATGTCAGAAAAGTTGGAGAGAAAATGGTTATTGATTGGTCACGAATAGAAGCATTAATAGACGGAGATAAACCAGAGGATAGAGCTTGGATCACTGAAATGATCGGAACTCTCCGAGAAAATATGCAAGTCCGAATGATCAATATTCAGAATTCCATTCAAATCCAAGACCATGAAAAGTTACAATTTGAACTCCATCAAATCAAAGGAGTAGCTGCCAATTTCGGTCTGGACAAATTGTTCAACCTAGTGCTTGAATCCGAAAATTCCCTCAAGTCAGGCAACACAGATCAAGGTGTCGATATGGCATCAAAAATTCAGCTTGTCTGGATAGAAACCCAGACAGAATTAGATACAAAATTTCCTATTAACTAGATTCTTATTCGCGATTTCTACGTATAAAAGCTGGAATCTCTAAATCCTCTTCCCAATTATTCTGTCTGCTAGCCGAAGTTGATTTTAAATTCCTAGATTGCGAACTTACAGAATTTGAATTCGAAGAATTGCCTGCGATCGAATTCTGTGAAAATGTGTTCGGTTGATTTCGATTGGAATGTGAATCTGTCGCATCATTTGCGCTATGTGAAAATACCGAAGATACATTTGTCATCATCTTATTCGTCAAGGGTTGTTGCTCGTTCATTCCAACTACTTTCTTGATTGGTGCTTCAATTGGTTTCTTTATATATCCATGATTATGAAAACCCGTAGCGATTACTGTAACTCGAATTGTTTCAGATAATTCTGGGTCTTCATTTAGACCGATAATGATATTTGCTTCTGGATCTACTTGAGACGTTATAATCTGAGACACTTCGTTCCAATCATGAATCGTTAGATCGGATCCGCCAGTAACATTGACAAGCAAGGACTTAGCTCCAGAAATTGAAGTATCTTCAAGTAAGGCATTATTGATTGCATATTCAACTGCGTGAACAATTTTGTTTTCGCCTGTGCCTTCTCCAACACCTAACACTGCATCACCCGTATCTTTCATTATGGATTTGACATCCGCAAAGTCTACATTGATAATACCAGGGTTGTTAATGATATCGGAGATTCCTCTCACTCCATTCAATAGTATATCATCGATTACACGAAATGCTTGATCAATCGGAGTCGATCGATCCACAACTTGGAAAATAGAATCGTTCTTTATCGTAATTAAAGTATCAACATGATTGCGTAATTCATCCATACCTTGATTGGCATTTTCCATTCTTCTTTTACCTTCAAAAGAAAAAGGCAATGTAACAACACCAACAACTAGACATTTCATTTCTTTTGCAATGGAAGCTATAACGGGTGCAGCACCAGTTCCAGTTCCACCACCCATTCCTGCCGTGATAAAAACCATATCTGCACCTTTTAAAATCGCCATCACCCGATCTTTATCTTCTTTGGCGGCTTTTTCTCCAAGTTCAGGATCTCCACCAGCGCCCATGCCTCTGGTAACTTTTGATCCTAATTGCAATCTATTCTCGACCGGAGATTTCAATAACACCTGTTCATCGGTATTCATAACAATAAACTCAACACCCTTGAGATGGGAATTAGCCATTCTCGTAACGGCATTCATTCCGCCACCACCAACTCCAATAACCTTAATGATAGCAGGACTTGTTCTTTCTTCTTCTAAGTATAACATTCTATTCTCCGATCTTTTTATAAATTATCTTGCATCCAACGACGAACCTTCGAAGCCCATCCTTCCCTATCCGATCCTGACCGACCGCTCCTTTCTTCTAGAGATAGAACTTTCGCGGCATACTTAATCAATCCAACAGATGTAGAATATTCAGGCGAGGACACTTTGTCCGCAAGCCCAGTCAATCCTGCAGGTTTTGCTCGACCTACTGGTAAAGAAAATATTTCTTCAGCTAACACATCGATTCCAGCTAGTAAACTTCCACCGCCAGTGAGAATCACTCCGCCTGCGAGCTGATCTTTGACACCTGATCGGATCAATTCCGTATCAATAAATTCCAAAATTTCCCTTGCTCTCGGTTCAATGATTTCAATCAACTCATGATTGTGGACACTGCGTGCATTTCGTCCACTCATTGCAGGTAGATCAATCTTTGCTGTAGGATCAACCATGCTCACCTGGGTATGTCCAAACCTTTTCTTAATTACTTCTGCTGATTCAATCGTAACCTTAAGTCCGATGGATATATCATTGGTTATATGTGAACCGCCAACGGGAACGACGGATGTATAGGCAATTCCACCATCATGATAGACAACAATGTCACAGATTCCTGCACCGATATCGACTACTGCGACTCCAAGATCCTTCTCTCCTTGTGTAAGTACTGCTTCAGAACTCGCAAGACAAGAGAGAACACGATCCACTTGCATCAGATTAGAAGTCGACAAACATCTCTCAATGTTATTGAGATTTGTTGTATTAGCGGTAACTATATGAACTTCAGACTCTAACCTAACGCCTGTCATACCTACTGGATCTCGGATATTGGATTGGTCGTCTACTCGAAATTCTCGTGCGAGCACATGGAGAACTTCCATATCCGATGGGACATGAATGCTCTGAGCTGCTTCAATCACTCGTATGATATCCAATTCAGAAATTTCTCTGTTCTTGTTAGTGATTGCTATGATCCCGCGTTCATTCTGGGATCGAATATGTTTACCCGTTATGTTAACAAGGACAGCATTTACTTCACAGCCAGCCATCAGTTCGGCATCACTAATTGCTTCTATGATTCCTTTGCTAGTTGTTTCGATATTTACTATGCCACCATTCTTCACTCCAGAAGACGGATAGACACCCATTCCAACGATTTCTAAATCATGATCATCAATAAATCGTCCAATGACAACTTTAATAAGTGAAGATCCAAGATCTAATGCTGCTATAGTTTGAATTTCTTCCATCAGTAGATGACTGCGTCTTCTCCTCTAAGATCAAGAACTCGAGCTTTAACATCTTCAGCTTCCATATAAGCAAGACTTGCGTAGAATCGACGAGTCTGTTTGTTTGAAATATAATTTCCTAGGTAAACGATAGCACGAACTGGGTGATGCACATAGGCGATGATTTCGCCATTACGATCTAATTCAATTTCTGACACTCTTTCTTCTATAGATGGGAAGTTTGAGAACATTTTGTCCACCTGCTTCCACAATGCATAAAAATTTGACCCTTCCACTCGATTATCATTAATCTTAAAAGCACCAGATAACACTGATTTTCTTGTTAAGCGCACATCATCCGTCGATAGGATATTGAAATTTCTATCTAGTTCATGCAACCTGCCGTTGATCTGGACAATTAAAGCTGGTTCGGTTTCATCGACTTCTATATGAAGAATGGTTTCCTTTTTATTGATTTTCGCTGAATTGATTCGGGGATGAGTTTTCAATTTTAACTCAAGAGCATCTAGATCAATTTTGGAATAGTCAATATCCTTATTATCCAAATCCAAATAGGCAATAATTTCTTGAGTCCGCAAAAGTTCTTGTCCGACTACGTTAACTTGCTGGATTTTCGTCTCACTCAAACAATTCCAATTGAGCAGACCCATGAAAATTAGGCATCCAG
This sequence comes from Leptospira sp. GIMC2001, assembly GCF_028462125.1. Taxonomy (NCBI): domain Bacteria; kingdom Pseudomonadati; phylum Spirochaetota; class Leptospiria; order Leptospirales; family Leptospiraceae; genus Leptospira; species Leptospira sp. GIMC2001. The sequence continues at coordinate 3,278,926 of NZ_CP115468.1, forward strand.
CCATGATAGTTTTGAACATCTTAAATCTTCTTTTATCTCGAGAAGGGCAGTTCAAGTCAATAGAATTATGTCTCATATCAGTTTTTCAGCCAAAATTTTAAAAAAAACACCTGTATTATTGGAATTTTTGAATAAAATCAAGGAAATTTGTCTGGGTCTTGTGATTTGAACTGAGTTTTTTCCTCTACGCGAAAAACTTAGGATTTGATGAATCAGTTTGAGAAAAATTGCCGAGCGAATTGCAACAATAACTTGACGCTCCTAGAATTTGACAAAATTTAATCACATGCGCAACAAAATGTTTCAAATTGTACTCTTAATTATTCTCTCGTTTTCTTTTTGCAAGAAAGCTAATGAGACCAAAGCAAACCTTGAGCCAGGCATTGGTGCAATGGCTTTTATGATCAAGGGTGATGTAAAGGCCTACGATGCGACAGGAGCATCCATTTCTTTGCAGCCAAAAGTTACAAAGTTCTACTCAGAACATAAAATAGAAACTGGCGCAAACTCTCACTTAGACGTTTTGCTCTATGACGCAACAGTCATTCGAATATATGAGAATACGAAATTATCTATCAGTGATTTGCTACTCGATTCGCAAGGTGCATCAGAATCTCAGATAAAACTCGCAAGTGGGAAATTGTTTGTTAAAACACCTGGCAAGCTTCCCAAAAACAGAGATATCAAAGTTGTAACTTTAACAACTGTAGCTGGAGTTCGTGGGACAGAATTCTTAGTAGTTGAATCTAATGAAGAAAGCAAAGTGTTAGTTGGAGAAGGTTCAGTTGAAGGTGGAACTATTGATGGTGAGTCCCAAGTTATAGAAGCCGGCGAAAAACTTAATGTTGTTGATGCAGAAGCTACAGTCTCTGCTCTCGATGATGCGGAAAAGCAAGAGCTCCAAGAAGAAAGTCAATCTGTTGGATCTATTGTTGAATCAGGTCGCGCCGAAATCCAAAATATTCTACAACAATTTCAAGAAGAGCGACAAAAAATTCTCAACGAAGTTATAGAAAAAAGAGAAGAAAACAAACAACTCATTGATGAACAAAAAAATAAAAATCAAGAACTTATGGATAACATGAAGTCTGAGACTCAAGATAGAAAAGCTGAGATAAAAGACAAAACCAAGCAAGAAAAAGATCAGCTTCAAGAAGGAACCAAATCTGAATTGGAGAAATTGAAATCCGGCTTTAAGGATATGTAATGGAAGGAATTCTTCCTTTAGCTAACAGTTCTAATGCCAAAGCTCTCATCATAGAGGGCGGCGGCATGAAGGGATCATTTTCTGGTGGAGTCTTGTCCGTTATGGCTAAGTATTGTCCTGCTAGTAATTTTGATGTCATTCTCGCAGTATCATCTGGATCCTGTTCGGCTGCTTATTATGCAACCGCTCAGTCTGCAAAAGATGAACATCTTCAAAATATTATCCAAATATGGCGAAATGAACTCGATGGAAGAAAATTAATCAATCGTCTAAAATTTTTTCTCGGCTTACCGATGTTAAATCAAAATTATCTAATAGACTATTTGATGAAAGTCAAATACCCACTCCCCTTAAAGAATTTCAATCTTAAGAATCTTCCCCCATTTCATATTGTTGTAAGCAATATAAAAAAATTGAAGCCCGAATATATTCGAGCAACAGAAGAAAATCTTTTTTCACTTCTTAGAGCTGCAACTTCTTTACCGATTGCAACAAAGGGCAAGTTTAGTCTAAATGGAAATTTATATACAGATGGTGCAGTCCTTGATCCGCTACCCGTTCGCGCAGTTGTTGAAGCAGGTTACAAAGATATTACTGTTGTAATGAATAATCCAATTCCACAATCAACTAAAGGCTACAGTAGATTTATGTCGAATCTAGCTTATCCACTTTACAATAAACTTGCAAAAGTTTTGAGCACGCAAAATTACTATCGTTACTCTTCCGCTAAAGAAATGATCGTTCATCCTCCAGCAGGTGTAAAGATCCGTGCAATCTATCCGTCTTTTCCTTTGCTTGGTCTTGTCACAACCAATAAGGAAAAATTAAATAGAGCAATCAATCACGGTATCGAAAGAGGAACTGTAGCTTTCAAAGAAACAAGAAAAGGCATTGAGCAGTTTTTATCACTTTTCTCCTTGTAAGCCTTTCTGCATTCCGAAAACTGGAAAGCAGCAGTCATGAGAAAACTTATCGTTTTTGCTTTCTATACTTTGCTTCTTGTTGTTCTCGCTGAAGTTGGATTGCGATTTGTTGACCCACCTTCCCTTTCCTATTATAGAAATATAAAATTATTGCATCGCTTTCATCCTGACTATTATGTATCACTTGGCAAGAATCTAGATATTTACATCAGACATTTTAATGGACTCTGGGAAGGAAGATTCACTACCAATTCATTGGGGTTTCGCGGATCCAAAGAACCAGACTCTAATCTGCCAAAGCTTGCTTGTCTCGGCGACAGTTTGGTTATGGGTTTTGGAGTTAGCGATGAAGATACATTTTGTTCGCTTCTCGACGGAATTAGCTTCTCTGGCAAAAAGTTCCAAACTCAGAATCTGGCAGTCGATGCATACGGTTCTCTCGGATCTGCAAAAAGACTGAAAGAATCTGCTGAGATTTTAGAACTAGATACCGTTTTATTTTTTGTATCACCCAACGACTTCACCGTTCCACCAGGACTTGCCGAACAAGGTGTTCAACCAGATGACATAACAGAAAAAAATCGAGAATTTGATGAAGACTACAAACAAAAATTCCATTGGCAGTTTGAGTTAACTTACTATTCCTACTTTCTTCAAGCAGCAAAACTTGCAACTGAACAAATCTCAATCAAGCGACATGTTGCATCCATGGAATTTCTTGCTGAAGTAAATGAGCTTCAGAAGCCTTCTCAATATTTGGTGGATTCCTTCTATCGCTTTCCTCCCAATCCTCCATGCTCGGGTGAATTATCTTCATCTAGTTCTAAGCGAACAATCTGTCCAGAATCTCTACCTCAAAATATTAACTGTTTATCGAACACGCCAGAAGCAAAGAATCTAGATCCTCTCCCCGAAGAAACTATCTATGCATACAATATCATGCTCGAAGTCGCTAAACAAAAAAATCTGAGGCTCTTGATTGTTTACATGCCAGTTCAAAATGAGGACATTCGTTGTAACTTTCATGGAAAGTATTCACCGCTCTATGATTATGCGATACGATCTAAAGCTTGGTTTACCGAACAAGGTATTGAAACCATTGATCTTTTGGAAGAGACCAAAGAAATTTGTCCGATCGATGAATACTACATTCCCGGAGACGGACATTTAACGAAAAAAGGAAACCATTGGTTTGCACAAACCATAAAAAAACGTCTTACTAACCTTCCTAGATTTACAAACCAAAAATCTAAGAATTCACTTCCGAATTCGAAAGAAACATTGAGTCCAGAAATAAATAATAGCAAACCAAAAGGAGAATCGAATGCTCTTTAACTCATTCCACTTCTTTCTGTTTGCACCATTTGTAATTTATCTATATTTTAAATTACCTAAGACATGGCAAAAAGGTTGGTTACTTGTTGCCTCCGTTTATTTCTATGCAGTCTTTAAAGTTCCTTTTTTGTTACTGTTGCTTTTTTCCATCGTAATCACCTACTATTCAACGTTATATCAAGTTCGTGCGAATAATATTCTAATCAAAAGAATTCTGTTGTGGGCATCAATAATTGGAAACTTAAGTATATTGTATTTCTTTAAATATATTGATTTTTCATTTAGTGCATGGAATACAATTTTAGGATTGGATAGTTGTGATCCTGGTTATCTTGCTAAATGGGGAATTATTCTTCCGATGGGAATATCCTTTTTTACATTGCAAGCAATCTCTTACAGCGTGGACGTCTATCGTGGTATCATTCCAATTCACAAGAATCTCTCAGAATTTTCTCTGTTCATATCATTCTTTCCGCAACTAGTTGCAGGACCGATACTTCGCGCCAAAGATATTCTACCTCAGTTTGAAGGATGGAAGGAATTCCAAAAAAATAATTTTTTCTATGGAATGCGTCAACTTTCTTGGGGATTTTTTAAGAAAACAATTCTTGCTGATCCAGTTGCAAACGCCGTAGATCTGATTTATGGAAATCCGGGAAGCTATGATTGGACAATGATGTGGTTTGCCGTCTTTCTTCACGCCATTCAATTGTATTGTGATTTCTCGGGTTACAGTGATATAGCGATTGGAACAGCAAGGATTCTCGGTTTTAGAATTCCCAAAAACTTCAACCGACCATTTTTTGCGATCAATCTTTCCGATTTGTGGGCGAGGTGGCATATTTCCCTTTCGTCCTGGCTCCGAGATTACGTGTACATTTCTTTAGGTGGCAATCGAGTAAGTGAAGTTAGAGCATATTTCAATGTTTTTATTACATTTTTCTTAAGCGGCTTGTGGCATGGTGCAGACTGGGCAGTTCTAGCTTGGGGAACATTTCATTCAGTATTGATTGTCTTGGAGAGATTTGTATTTAGTTTCAAGAGAATCAAAAATTTCATGGATCGCATCCCTCAATATATTATTTGGATCTATCCATTTTTTATATTTAATTTTGCTTTATTTTTCTTTCGAGCTAAGCCAATTGAAGGTAAAACTGGAATTGAAGTCGCGCTTTTCATGATTGAGAGAGCATTTTCCTTTGAACAAGGAGAAACGTTGAACCTTTCGATTCCAATTTGGGTTTGCATGGCATTCTTGTTTACAGTAGATCTATTCCAAGAAAAGAAAGAAGACTATTTTGAGAAATTACTGAATCATAGAGCTTTAACTTACACGCTTTGTGCATTGATATTGGTTATTTGTTTACTGATCTATTCAGTTACAACTTCACAACCGTTTGTCTACTTTCAATTTTGATACTTTAGTACTATAAAAAATTATCTTTGCTTATCTCAGGGCTTCAATGATTGAAAAATATTTGTTCATTGATGCTTGGGTAAACTTCGAAGAATTCTAGAAACCTCTATTCCAATCAGCTTATTCGCATTTGCTGAAGGATGACCATCATTTGGAATATAAAGTTCAGAGCCTTTTCGATTATCAAAAAACTCGCTCATATCCACGACATTAAATTCTAATTTCGTAAAATATGTTTTCATAAATTTGAAACATTCAGTATTCAATTCTGGATCTCCGTTGAGATGATCCCAGTCAGGAGCAAGAACAACAATTGGATCGATATTCGCATCGAATGATAATTTTCGAATATTCTTAATTGCCACGAGAGTAGGATGATTATCTGCAGGCGGTACAAATTGCTCTTTCTGAATAAAGTTGTAATCATTGGATGACCTTTGAATTCTCCAATTTTCCAAAATCGCTCGAGCAACAATCAGACTGCGTATTTTTTTTGATAATTTGAATGATTGTTTTCTGAGAAAATTCTGAAATTTAGAATTAGATTTTAGATCATCATAAAAATCGGATCGAGAGAATACCCAAACAATAAAGTCCGCACCATTCTTTTGATTCTTTGCCTGATTGGATTCGGAAGGATCTGTTATCCTTTTACCGAGATTCGATTTCAATATTTTATAAATATCATTCGACCCAAGCGAATCCGAAGCAAGGTTGCGAACTTGAAAACCTTTTGTAGCAAGTAAGAAAGGTAGACTTTCATCATCATTGATTCCGTAGCCCATTGTTAGGCTGTCGCCAATCGCCCAAATTCCTAATTTAGGAATACTTTCAACATGGGAAAATTTGTCTATTTTCTGAGATTGGTCGAGGACTGCATCACTAACTCCAGTATTTATTCCGGAACCTTCATCGATTTTTTCTTGGTTATTCTTAGCAACATACATGTTGCTTGTAATTCGTTCCCCCATCGCATTCGTCGTTAAATTGTAACTAAAACCTAACGGACTAATCAATCTCATTTGAATATTTGGACACAATTGAATCAAATCTAAATCATCATTGTAGCAATGAATCTCTTTTTCATCAATTTTATATTTTATAGATAGAGGAAGCTTATCAACTACTAAAAAGCGTAAAGATATTTCCAAAGTTAAAAATACTAAGACTAGGAATACAATACCTAGAATGAAAATTTGCTTGAGATTTTTCATCACAATCTAAGTTATTTCAATAAATAAAATGAATGTAAATCCTTTTTAAACATCTTAATAAAAAATAATCTCCAGCACATTCACCTAACACGGATAAATGTTAAATACTGGAAGCAATTTTGCACGACTAGTGCAAAATTCAAATAAAATTCTTTAGATTTATCTAGCAATTTTTCAAGTCAAAGATAACCGTAACCTTCCAATATCTTAAATTTAACTTGACATTTTCGATCACTCTCTCATATTCTGGTGGATGCCACAGACACGCAATATGATCCGATTGGCGGTTTTTCTCACAATCACGTTATTCTCCAATTGTTTTGAATTCGAAGATCCCAACTTAACAACACAGAAAGGCGTGTTGGATTTAAGAAGAGTTATTTTTGAAAGAAATAATGGTATTCCAGTATCTGGTGAATGGGAATTTTTTTGGCAAGAATTCATACCTAGCGAAGGACATATTGTCCCAAATCCTATCTACAATAGAGTTCCAAGCTCGTGGAATACCAATCTTGACTCGGACGGATCTAATTATTCAAGAGATGGATATGCGAGCTATCGTGTAACAATCAGAATCTCTGAGGCCTATAACGGACGCAATTTTACTTTGCTAATTCCAGAAATCTCGAGTGCTTACAAGCTTTACAGCAATGGGTATCTAGTTGCAGAACAAGGTAAGATTGATTCAGATTTCCAGCTCACTAAGCCTTGGATCAAACCAAGATTACTCAAGATCAAAGCTCAGCCTGAGATAGTTCTGATTTTTCATATATCCAATTTTGGATATAACGACGGTGGATTCTGGAGTAACATTGAGATTGGACTCGAAGAGTCAATGGCAAGAAATTACAATTTGTCCGTTGGAAAGGAAATATTTCTATTCGGATCAATTTTGATCATGGGCTTATATCATATTGGTTTTTACTTTTTTCGCAGATCCGAGAAATCAATTTTGTATTTCAGTATATTCTGTTTCCTGATTTCGATTAGAACTATTGTTACTGGCAATCGAGTCTTTCTCGATTTTTTCCCTGGTATCAATTGGGATATATTTTATAGATTGGAATATATATCTTTCTATGCGGCACCTGCCCCATTTTTTCTTTTTGTCAAAAGTTTGTATGGGACCTTAATGTCTCGTTATATTAATAAATACTATATAATCATTACTTTATCTTTTATCCCAATTACTTTGCTTCCGGTATATATTTTTACTCAGACAGTCAATTATTTTCAAGTTCTAACATTGCTTGGAGTAATTTATGTATTTGGAGTGATCATTCGTGCAACTTGGAAAGGGCGTCAAGGTGCGATACTTTTCCTTATCGGTTGGATCGCAATGGCTTCAACCGTAATTTATGATATAGTAATTGATATGATGAATATTCGTTCTGTTTACTTTGCATCTTATGGTTTTATTATTTTTATATTCTCGCAGTCATTGATTCTATCATCCAAATTCTCTCGTGCATTCAAGGCTGCAGAAGATCTATCTCGCGAACTCACCAAATACAAAACCAATTTGGAAAATATGGTTGAGGAGAGAACTCAAGATATTCGTTTTCTCAATACAATCTCCAAAGAAGTGAATTCTACCTTTGATCTAAACCATATCTTGCAAAAAGTTTACGAATATGTGAAGGAAGGATTTGGAATTGAATCGATTTGGATGCTTAATGTTGATTCCGCCAATAAAATATTGACAACGGAACAATGGGTAGGATTCAATTTCTTGAATTCCGATCAAGAACGAGTATTTTCTGAATTCACCGTTCCTCTAAATGAAACGGGTGGAACTCTTTATAGGACATTTACTCGAAAGAAATTATTTTATCTTCCTAGAATAAAACCGGAAATGGTTGAGGGGTATGATCGAGTCGTTGTAGAACTCCTTAATCTATCCTCTTTCATTCAGATTCCCCTCGTTGTTCAAGGTGAAGTAGTTGCGATTTTGTGCGCAACATCCTATTCGAATGGACTAAACCTTAAGAAAGCCGAACTTTCGGTTCTCGCATCTATCGCCGAACAGATAGCAGGTGCCGTGAACAACTCCATCTTACTTGAACGAGCAATGATTGCCAAGCGCGAATCCGAACAATCGTCCAAAGAAGCCGAGAAACTTGCTCAATTATCAATTGCCCTTTCTTCGAATAGCTCATTGGAGAAAATCTTTGATCAGGTTGCTGACTATCTCAAGGAGAACTTCAACCTGAATTACCATTGGTTACTCCTAGTCAATAAAGAGGAGAATTGTCTATACACATCCATTTTCAATGATGACGGACATACCGAAAAATCTATAAAAGAAAAATATCTAAAAATGAAAATTCCATTAAAACCAGAATCTGGTTCTTTGTATGGAACCTATTCTAGAAAAAAACATTTCTATCTTCCGAAGATTCCAAATCGAGGAATCGAAGGATTTGATCAAGTTATCATCAATGATCTAAATTTAAGATCCTTCATTCAATTGCCAATTCTTGTGAACAATGAAGTAGAAGGGATTCTCACAATGACCAATTTTGGTGACAAGTTGAAACTCTCCCAGAATGACCTCCGAAGAATCATCCGCTTCAATAGCCAGATAGCAGGCGCTATATACAACACAGGTCTGCTATCCGATGCAGAAAAAGAACGCAACAAATCCAATCAACTCCTTAAGAATATTCTTCCTGATGGTGTTGCTGAAGAACTAAAAAATACGGGAACTGTAGTTCCAGTTCAATACGAATCAACTACAATACTTTTCACTGATTTCAAAGGATTTACTAAAATCGCTGAGAGTATGACTCCAAACGAACTTATCAATCAATTGGATGGTGCTTTTTTACAATTTGATGAGATATCGGAGCGATTCAATTTAGAAAAACTCAAAACAATCGGAGACGCATACATGTCAGCTGGCGGACTTCCCATTCCCAATCAGACACATCCGTATGATGTTTGTTTGGCGGCATTAGAAATCTGCGCTTTTATGGATCAAGTAAAATTTATACGAGAAAAAATCGGGCAACCTAGTTGGGAGATTCGAATTGGAATCCATACTGGTCCTGTGATTGCTGGAGTAATTGGCAAAAAGAAATTTGCTTATGATATCTGGGGTGATGCGGTCAACATTGCATCTAGGATGGAATCAGCAGGAGTACCCGGTAAAGTAAATATTTCCGAAGCTACTTATGAACTTGTAAAAGATTTTTTCGTCTGCACTCCACGCGGAAGTATTGATGTAAAAAATAAAGGGGAGATGGGAATGTATTTTCTAGAAAGGATACGTGAGGATCTCTCCGCTCGAGGAGAGGGCAAGATCCCCAATAAACATTTTTATCACAAAATTTTAGACATCACACAAGGAACTACTCAAAATTAATCGCTGGAGGTTCAGTAATTTGTGCTTCGTTTTCAACAGTAAAATTAGGCTTCACATCATAACCAAACATCTTCGCTGTGAGCACAGTCGGGAACTGTCGAATGGTTGTGTTGAATTCTTGAACTGCTGCGATATAGCGATTGCGAGCAACTGTTATGCGATTTTCTGTGCCTTCCAATTGTGCTTGTAGATCACCGAATCGTTGATCCGCTTTTAGATTTGGATAATTCTCTGTAACCATCATAAGTCTGGATAGCCAAGAACTCAATTCACCTTGGGACTTTTGGAATTTGGCAAATGCTGCAGGATCATTCATTAGTTCTGGAGTCATTTGAATAGAGCCCATTCTAGATCTTGCATCCGCAACTCCTTGCAAAACTTCTTTTTCATGAGAAGCATAAGCCTTCACAATATTAACAAGACCAGGAATCAAATCGGCTCGTCTTTTGTATTGGTTCAAAATTTCCGACTTGGAAGCATTGACCTGTTCATCCAAGGCTTGTATTTTGTTATACCCACAATTTTGTGATACCATACCGACAAGGAACAGTATGGATATTATAGAAAGTTTTTTACTGAAAGGAAGGAATTTCATAAAGATCAGCATTGTTTTAGAGAATGCCAATTTCAAGCAAAAAAATCTGAATTTTTTAGATAACGATAAGGTTTAATTTTTTGTTTCCATTCACTTTCTTCGAACTCAAGGTAGTTCATAATTTCTTTCCGATCTTGACCTCCATTTATATAGTCCAGAAGAATCGGATCGCCCACTAGTAATTCTATGGCTGGCCTATCAGATCGAAATTCGTACACTCCGTCCAGATATTGGAAATTTTTCGGATAAACTTCCCGAACAATTCGTATCAAGTCCAAAGTAAAATTGAGTGATCGAAACTTCTTCGGATTTGTAACATGGATTTGGAATCCACCGCATATTTGATTTTTAAATTTATGAAATGTTGGCACATAACGAAGAGGACGCAAATAAAAACTATCCTGTGAATTCTCTTCCAATCGTTTCTTGATCGGAGATTCAAACGGATCAATATACTCAGCTCCGAAAATCTCAAATGGGCGAGTCGTTCCCCTTCCTTCCGAGATATTGGTTCCTTCAAGCAGACACTGTCCTGGATACACCAAACAAGAAGTAAGCGAAGGAATATTCGGAGAAGGAGGAATCCAATTTAGCATATTGAATTCTTTTGGATGAAAGAAACCAACTGGTGCTACGAATATTTCTAAATTGTAGCTTAAGCTATCATTATAATAACTGAGCAGACCAGCAGGAGTCAGTCCATGACGATGTAAGACATCCTCAACTCCAACAAACGAAGAATAGCCTTTTCTCAGTGGCGATCCTTCCACCTTGTTTCCAATAGGATTAGCCGAATCAAAAATCAAAATCTTTGGAACTTGCTTGCCTGACTTTTGCAAAACTGAGAGTTTATTAAGAATATAATTCGCTGAGGTTAGAAATGTATAATATCTCGCTCCGACGTCTCGTATATCAATGATGATGATTTCTAAGTCGAGTAATTTATCATCGGGAGGAACTAGGCTCTCTTCCGTATCCCCATATATATTCCAAAATTCTAAACTTTCGTCAAAATATTTTAGATCTGAACCAGATACCTGATCTTGCAATTCCGCAAATAGTCCATGCTCTGGAACAAAAATTCGCCTAACATCAAGGATTTTACTTAAAGATCTAAAATGATAGTCACCCTTCCAACCATATCCTGTATGATTTGTGAGAATTCCTGTTCGTGCTTGAGCGAAATTTTTTATTTTTTTTACAAACTTCATGATTATATACTAGTAATTGATCTTATTTTTATTAGTAACTTCATGCGAATACACTAATTAGATATTATTGATTTTATAATTTTCATATATAGACCATCTGAATTAAAAAAATTTAACTTTTTCGTAATAAAGAATTTTTATGCATTAGCGCATCTTCGAAGAATTTCTCCCAATCGCTAACATTTCCATTTTCTAATAGTTCAATAGATTGATTCAATTCTATTTGAAAATTTCGTAAAGATTCGATAATTTCTAATTTATTCTGAGCGAGTATCCCTTTCCACATCTCCGGATTAGAACCTGCAATTCTTGCCATATCCCGAAAACCTCCACCCATGATTGGCATTGGTGATTTCTGATTTTCTTCTCCGACGGTTTTATTCGCCCAGATTGCCATAAGAGATGAGAGTATATGAGGCGAATGGGATAGATATGCGAGTACTCGATCATGCTCTTTGGCTTGCATACAATAAATCTTCATTCCAATTGTTTGCCAGAATTCTATAACAGAATTTTTTGCATTCTCATTGCTACCGGAAGCTGTTGTGATTATACATAATTTATTTTCATAAAGATCAGGAATAGCATTGCTCGCTCCTAACTGTTCAGAGCCGCACATTGGATGAGAAGAAATATAATTATGCTTTTCTGGAAAATAGTTATTAACCTTATCAATAATACTTTGTTTGGTGGAACCCATATCAGTATAGATTGTCTTAGAATCTTTTGGAATATTATCAATCTGCAATACAATAGAATCGACAGGAGTTCCGAACACAACCAGATCGTAATCATTCCAATTGGGATTCATTAGAAAATCAGATTCCAATAATCCTTGATTCAATAATTTTTTATTTTCACAGATTTCAAGACTGGATTTAGAACGTACCACTCCATCGATCGAACAATCTGGATATTTTTTACGAATTGCATAAGCGAGTGATGCGCCCATAAGTCCGACACCATAGATCAATATTCTATTGGGTCTAAAACTCATAATTTGTCTGGAGAACTCGGATAAGATCCTAGAATTTTTATAAATTGACAAGTAGTTTTCAATTTAGTCAACATTTCAGATATCTTCGGATCGTTTATATGACCAGAAAAGTCTGTAAAAAAATTATAATCCCACAAAGTTCTACGTGAAGGTCGAGATTCTAATTTAGAAAGATTTAATTTATAATCTTGGAATATTTGTAATGCAGAAATCAGCGAACCAGGTTGATCAGGAACAGAGAAAACAATTGACGTTTTATCATTTCCCGTTGGCGGACAGATATCTTTTCCAATAATAAAAAATCTAGTCGTATTGCCAGGAATATCTTCAATAGACGGATACAAAATATCAAGTCCGTACAATTCGCCCGCTGACTTAGACGCAATTGCGACACCGTCCTTTTGTTCAGATACAATTTTGGCTGCCATTGCAGTTGATGAAGTTTCAATAATTTCTACATTGGGAAGATTTGCATGAATCCATCCACGGCACTGTTCGTTTCCAATACGAATTCCGTAGACCTTTTTGATTTTTTTTAAGTCTTGCTCGAAGCCAAGTAAATGAAAAGATATTTGCATATACATTTCCGAGTAAACATTGAGATCGGCTTGAATAAGATTATCAAGTGTAGACCCGACAGAACCCTCTGTTGAGTTCTCGACCGGAACTGTTCCATAATCCAATTTACCAGATTCCACTTCTCGAAAAACATCTGTTATAGAAGGAAAAGCATGACTATCAACAATAGAACCAAATTTTTTCTGCGTTGCCTCATGGGAAAAGGATCCTTCAGGACCCATAAATCCCACTTGAATTGACTTCTCGAGCGCTATGGTTCCTGACATGATCTCTCGATAAATAGCAACCATAACAGAATCTGGCAAAGGTCCAGGATTTCTGGATTTTACTTTTTTATAAACTTCTTTCTCTCGATCAGGCCTATAGATTGGATCACCCGTTTTCTTCTTGATCTCTCCAATTTCCGATCCGACCTTCGCACGATCTTGTATCAATCTAATGATCTCAGAATCAAGAGAATCTATTTTATTTCGCAATTGGTTTAGTTCAGATTCAGTACTACTCATTCTCTTGTCCTGTCTTCAAGCTAGGATCTTGCAAATCTTCAGATTCATCAACCAAATTGTTGTCCGATGTTGAATCTATTTCATCCACTTCGACTTGTTCAAATTGTTCGGATTCTTCCAAATTATTCTGAGGTTCTTCTAACTCTTCGGGAAGCTCCAACCCTTCAGGTCTTTCGAATTCGGTTTCTTCGCCAAGGGTCACATTCAATTCTTCGAATTTTAATTCCTTTACTTCCACGGGTGAAGGCAGATCTGTAAGTGTGCTCAGTCCGAAATGAATTAGGAAATCGTGCGTTGTTCCATAGAGAGTCGGTCTTCCTGGAACTTCTTTTTGTCCAATCGGTTTTACTAATTTTTTAGAGATTAGATTGGCGACCATTGCACGAGATGACACACCGCGAATGTCGTCTATTTCTGATAAGGTGACAGGTTGTTTGTAGGCTATGATCGCAAGTGTATCCAAATTACTTCTAGAAAGTGTTTCTCTTTTCTTTTCTTTAAAGATCACACCCAATCGTTCGTGATATACATCGCTGGTTATGAATTGATATTGTCCTGCAATTTCTCTTAAGAGAAATCCACCTTCTCGTTCTTGATAATCAAGAACTAAATCGTCCAACAATTCTCTTGCATAAGATTTATCAATCTCGATTGTTTTTGCAAGACTTGATAGTTTGATAGGTTCAGAAGATAGGAATACCAAAGCTTCTAATAGACCTTTTAGATACTTTCTGTCCTCTTCCAAGATTGATTCACCGCTATTAATTTTATTGTTCCAAAGACTTGGTGCTGAACTACACGCGCTACTCTGATTTTTACAACTTCCAGTACTGCCAAGAAACCTGCAACGATCTCCTGTTTCTCAGGACTATCTGATTCGAAAATTTCTGAGAAAATAATTTCTCCTTTGCTTGCTAATGACTTCTCTATCAATTCCATTTTATCTTCAACAGAGAAATTCTTATTCAATCCTTCATAAACGAGGGGCTCTTCTTCGTTCTCTGGTTCTTTGTTGAGAATAGAATTGAACGCTGAGATTAGATCAACAAGACTTAGATCCAACCACTTATCATCATCAGCAAGTACAACATTTGAATCACGAGTAAACATTCCAGATGTGATCTTATCAAGCTGAGAAAGTTTACCAGCTGCCATTTGAAATTTTTTGTGTTCCAGTAATTTCTCCACCAGTTCTTTAGGAAGTGGTGGATTGTAATCTTCTTCCTCGAATCCAGGATCTGGAAGAAGAGCACGTGATTTCAAATAGATGAGATTTGCAGCCATTAAGGCAAATTCTGAACTCAGATCAAGTGATATAGAATCTGCCGTCTTTATAAAATTTATAAAATCATTTGTAATTCGTGTTAATGATACATCAAATATATCAACTCTATAACTATCAATAAGACTCCACAAAACATTCAGAGGACCTTCAGAAACGCCTCCCTCCGAATTGTTCCATCGAACAATAAAGGAGTCTGGATGTTCAGCCATTAATTGCCTAATGCTTTAGCGGCCGCTTGTTGAAGTCTTTCTGGAGGAAAAGGTTTAACAACAAAATCCTTAACACCCATCTTAATCGCTTTTGCCAAGAGATCTTCTTGTCCAAGAGCAGTTACCATAATGACTTTTGCTGCACCGTCTATCTTCATAATTTCTTTCGTTGCTTCAATTCCATCTTTTTCTCTCATGGTGATGTCCATTGTTACTAGGTCTGGCTTAAGAGCTTTGTATTGCTCCAC
This sequence comes from Leptospira sp. GIMC2001, assembly GCF_028462125.1. Lineage (NCBI taxonomy): Bacteria > Pseudomonadati > Spirochaetota > Leptospiria > Leptospirales > Leptospiraceae > Leptospira > Leptospira sp. GIMC2001. The sequence goes on from NZ_CP115468.1 coordinate 3,294,019, forward strand.
TGCCATATTCCCATTCTCTGCCTCACCAACTATCTCATGACCTGCTGATGTAAGTGCATCCTTCACGAGGGTTCTCATAAATTTTGCATCGTCAACTACTAATATTCTGGCCATACCCTATCCTCTTTGATTCACAATATCCAATACATTTGGTAAAATTTCAACTAACGGTTTCACTCGGTCAATTGCACCGATTTCCACCGCATACTTATTCATTCCGTAGATTACAGAAGAACTTTCATCCTGAGCAAGGGTAAAACCTTTTGCATCATGGATTCTCTTTATAGCATCGGCACCATCTCGTCCCATTCCAGTCATAATTGTTGCAACAATTTTGTGACCGCCGTATACTTCTCGAAGACTATCAAAAGTCATTTCAATGGAAGGTCTATGTCCATTCACAACAGGAGATTTATCGAGCTCTATAAATTTGGCTCCTGATTTATTGGAGATTTTCATGTGAAAATCTCCAGGCGCTATATAAACAGTCCCTGGAACTACGGGCTCTCCATTTTCCGCTTCTTTAACATGAAGTTTGCAAAATCCGTTCATTCTGTCAGCAAATGCTTTCGTGAAACCAGCTGGCATATGTTGCACAATAAAAACCGGAATTTTGAGATCACCTGGAAAAGCTTGAACAATAGTTTGCAATGCTTTTGGTCCACCCGTCGATGTCCCGAAACAAATTACTTCGTATTCCGCTATCCTTGTAGTTCCTAATTTTTTATCAACTGCTGTTTTTTCTGGAAAAGTTCTGACTATTTTTTCAGTGGAAGAAGTTTTTGTGGATTCTTTTGCATTCGGTGTTGAGCCACTTCCATCAAAATATCCTCTGATTCTTTGGATTAGAATTCTTCCTAATTCCTTGGTATCCATCTGAATCTGGCTCGAAGGTTTTGGGATAAAATCTATCGCTCCCAATTCGAGTGCTCGAAAGGTTGCATCGGCTCCATGTTGAGTAAGAACCGAGAGCATAATTGTTGGTATTCTTAATCTATTTTTCTTGAGTTCACTCAGTGCGGACAATCCGTCCATCACCGGCATTTCTATATCCAAAACGATTAGATCAGGATTTAATTTTTTCGATAACTCAACACAATCAACTCCCGTCTTACCAGTTGCGACTACTTCGATATCATCTTCATTGGTTAGAATATCTGCGATAATATTCCGAACCAATAGAGAATCATCAACTATGAGTACTTTTATAGGACGTTTGGACATATTAGAGTTTAGTGATGAGCTCCACTAATTCGTCGAAATCAGGAAGAAATAATAGAATTCCTAATAAATTATTTCCCTCATGATTGAATTCAGTATGCATACTTAAGAATTTGGTTCGTTCTGGTTTCACAATGTCTAAGACTTCTGTGAATTTTCCCGTCATGAATTCTGGCACCGATGGCAAAATTTCAGACTTCGATTTATTCGATAGCGAATTGATCACACCAGAACAGACGATATTTGAAATCTCGGAAAGAACAGATTGTGAATCAGAATTCAAGGAAGATCCTGAGCTAGCCTGAGTCTCTCTAAGCAATTCACTTGCAATCCTTCGTCCATTCTCTTCAGAGAACATCATAAGTAGATTACCGTTTAGATCGCCATTCATTCGGATCTTCATCCCGAAGAAATTCTCGTCCGAATAACGAATATCTTTTGCAAGCCCTTCTTTATCTGTGAGCGAAATGTCTGGAACAAAAAGTTCCACTTCTTTGCCAACTAACTGTGATAATACCATGCCGGCATTCATCATCCCAGTATTCATAACCGATTCTAATTTTCTCAACTGTTCACGATTGAGAAGTTCGTCAATACCTTTCGATGCAGATGACTCAACAGCTTGGATTCTTTGATTTTTCTGCTCAATAAATCCCTGAATGATTTCTGCTGCTTTCTTTTTGTGTTCATCATCCACATCCGAAACTTTGGATTCAAGATGCGAGTATAGATCTTCTGTTTTTTTTTGCGCTAGCCGAAGTTGATTCTATCTTATGCGGAAGATGATTGTCAGAAGATTTTCCATTTGATCCATTGCTGCTTGATGATTTATCCTGATCATCTTTGATTCTTGAATTAGAATCCCCATTTCCATTGCTACGAGATATCGCTGGTTCCAGAATCGGTAAGCTTGAAGTCTGAGCTTCCAAAGCTACTGGTGCAGCCGAGTTCAATACCAATTCCTCTTGGTTCTCTAATTCGTTCTCCCGAAGCAACTCTTCTCGCGTAACAACGATCTTGCGGTCTTCCCGATTCTTTGCAACTTTTTGTCGATCTTTCTTTAGTTTCGTTTTATCTTTTGCTCGAAGATCGAATAACTTAGAATTGAATGTATTCGTCGCAAGCTTAGTTTTGAAAATATAATCCGTATCTGTAATCTCTAGACTACGAACGGTATTCACTCGTTTCATCATCTCACCACTTAGAGATAACATAGTTTCGTTGTCTTCTGCTGCGATTTCGACTAAGCCAGGAATGTCTAGAACCAAAATGATCGTCCCGTCTCCCATGATCGTTGCACCAGTCAGTCCAGGAACATTTCGAAAATTCTTAGCGAGTGATTTGATTACTGTCTCATGTTTACCAATCAGATCATCGACGATAAAGCCAAGTTTTCTGCTCTTATAGTTCACAATGACAACTGGCAGATCTTCCGAGTTGCTTTTTTCTGCGAGACCAATGATTCTATTCAATCTATAGATTGGTAATACTTCGCCACGAAGATTGATAATCTCATGACCTTCTAAAGTTGTGATCTGATCAGTATTGACTTTTATCGTCTCACTTACTTCAGATAATGGAAAAGCATACACTTCTTCTTCCATCATAACAAGAATAGATGGAATGATAGCAAGTGCTTGTGGGAAACTAAGCGTAAAAGCTGAGCCAACTCCTTCTTGGGAGTTAATAATTATTTTACCTTTGAATTCTTGGATGAGTTTATTTACAACGCTCATCCCCACTCCACGTCCAGAGATATCGGTTACTTTCTCTGCCGTTGAGAAACCAGCAGCAAAAATAAATTGATAGATATCATTGTCCGAAAGATTTTGTGCATCATCTTTTGAGACTAGACCACTCTTTATTGCTTTGTCTAAAATTTTCTGTTTATTGAGACCACGTCCATCATCGCGAATCTCAACCATGATGTTGGAGCCACCTTGATAGGCATTGAGTTCAACAGTTCCCTCTTCCGGTTTGCCTTTCTTAATTCTGTCTTGTGGAGACTCGATTCCATGATCGACAGAATTTCGAATCAAGTGGATCAATGGTTCGCCAATTGCATCAATAACTTTTTTATCAAGCTCGGTGTTCTCACCACGGAGAACAAGGTTCACTTTCTTACCAGTGTCAAGTGATAGATCACGAACCAACCTCGTAAAACGATTGAATACCGATCCTATCGGAACCATTCGAATATTCATGATTCCTGTTTGTAAATCCTTCGAAATTCGATTGATCTGATCGATCTTAGACTTCAATTCATTGAAAAGTGTATCTTCACCAAACAGTGCCAAAAGATCATCATAGATTTTTTGGAAACCAGAATTGGTAATTACAAGTTCACCCACATTATTCAAAAGTTGATCCAGTTTATCGGAAGAGACTTTAATACTTTTTAGAACGATTTTTGCATCCGTTGTAGCTTTATCCAAGCTCGGATCCATCAAATCAGAATTAGTCGAATCCAAACTTCCTCGAATGGCTTGTGCTTCAGCAACCGTATTCTGAGTCTTGTTATTGGATGTTTGTTTTGAAGATGATTTATTTTCTTGGGTATTAGAATCCGAAGCTTTCTTTTCTACTTTTTTTGCTTCGGGCAATTTGAATCGATTGATATTTATAGTCTCAACCATATCCATATTGGCAATTTCATGGATCTCTGCTTCTTGTTTCTTACTTAGAAATACAAAATATAAACTCTCAGAGGCTGAGCCTGATTCCAATTCTTCTTCAGTAGGTTTTGATTTAGCAATAAGCCCATAATTTTTTAAGTTTTGAAGAATAAGGGAAAATCTTAAACCTTTCATTGGCGTATCAGCTTTCAAGATGATTCTAACTTTGTAGGGATTCATTCCAGGGCGTGCGGTTAATTCTTCTTGAATATCAGCAACATCATCCATTGTGATTATAAGTGCATTCGGATTCATTTTATTCTTACCATCGCCTTTGGTTTGATTATTCTGCGCTTGTTGTCCATCCATTTTCGTTGAGTCTTCGTTAGATTTTTGATTGTCAGAAGAATCTGTTTTCTGTGAACTAGCTCGCGTGCTTGGATTTTTCTCATATTCATCAATTGCTTGAATCATATGAGTAAATGGTTCATCAGACTTTTCCCCATTTGCAACTTTAGAAATAACGCCTTTGATGAGATCGAAGCATTCAAATAAAATATTTACAAGAGTGATATTGACTTCGAGAGTTCCTTCTCGAATTTTTTGTAGAAGGTTTTCCATCTTATGTGAAAGATCAGATAGATTGTATAAACCAACGAATGCGGCCGAACTCTTAAGAGAATGTGCTGCACGAAATATATCATTTATAATTTCTTGATTGTGATGATCTTTTTCTAGAAGTAGAAGATTGGAATTCAATTCTTCAATTTGATCTTCGGATTCCTCTAAGAATAATTCTGTGTATTCGCCTAATATTCCAGCCATTCAGAACTCCTAATTATCTTGAACAAATTCAACAAGCTGATTGATTCCAAGATTGAGAATTAGATGATCATTGATTCTCGAAACACTTTCAATGAGCTTACCATAGCTTAGAGCGAGATCATCCGTCGTATAATTAATATTAGATTCAGTAATCTTGACAACTTGGCGAACTTCATCCACGAGAAGTCCAAATCTTTTATCATCCTTCATGACAACAACAAATCTTGACGAAGGTTGAAGTTCGGTGAAGGAAATATCAAATCTTTTCTTGAGATCAATGATGGGAATGATCTCACCACGTAGATTGATTACACCCATAATATAATCTTCTACATTAGGAATCCTTGTTATTGGAACAGGTTTGAGAATTTCATGAACGCTGAGCAATTCAAGTCCGAAGAATTCACCTTCAATGATAAAGGAAAGAAATTGTTGAGTTTCTTCAGTTAAAATTTCTTCTTCAACTTCTTGATTATCGGTATCTATTTCATTCAAAGCCAAACTGTTCACCCTTTATCTTAATCCTATTATCGACATGGTTTCCTTCAATCTAAAAAAGAGAAAATCCCCAAATCTGTTATCACTTTACCCGTTCTTAGATCATGGCTTTCTGATTGAAAATTCAATGGAAAGCAAAAACTCCAAGTGATTCCCAGAATTTTCCTAGCATCTACCGACTCCAGGCATTTGTCAAAATATCCCTTACCGCGACCTAAACGAGCTCCATTTATGTCAAAACCAAGCCCTGGAATCACCAAAAAATCCAACTCACCAGGCTGAATCAATTCATCTCCTGCAGGCTCTCGAATTCCATAACGTCCAATATTCCAAGAAATCGGTTTAACCAATTCCAATTCGTTGTCGCTTACAACACGAGGGTAATAAATTTCAAATTCTATACCATTTGGTGGATCCAATAAAGGCTCCCATTGATCTGCCTGATACATAAGCACATTCAACTTACCACGATTGTTTTGTTTTGAAAAATATTGGATATGTTCTGTAAATAAATCCGTAATTTTTTTGGTTTTTGAAATTTTCTCCGAAGATTGCATATTAGCAATTAAGGATTTAGCTTTTTTCCTAGCGATAGCCTTGGACTCAGAGATAATTTTCTCCAATGATTCCCTCTTCTAATAAGGAAATAATTTTTTTAGTTTTTTCTTCGATTTCTGGATGTTCGCTTGGGTTGATATCAACTGATAATTTCCATTGTGCCAATTCATCAGCAATATTCATCGCACAGAGGACTGCAATTTTGGTCTTAGAAGCTTGAGGCATCGCAGCTTGCAATTCCCTCATGCGTTCTTCTACAGTTTCTGCTAGAGCAAGGATAGTTTTGTCGTCTGCATCTCCAACAATCGTATATTCATCGCCGAGTATGCGAACTCTTACACGGGAAGGAGATGGTTCCATGAAAGTCTAGTTAGGCTCTTCTTCTATAATTAAAAAGTCATCATCGTCATCAGCATCAAAAACATTGATCGCTTCATCATCATCTTCAATGATTATATCATCTTCATCATCTAGATCAATCATCTCTGGAGCAGATGCAGAAGTAACAGAAACATTTTCAGAAGAAATTGCAGCTTTGGATGGTGAAGAACTAACTTCCTCTTCTGTCAAAACTTCATCTTCATCATCATCTAACAGGATAATTTCATCTTCATCGTCCAAGTCAGCAGGCGAAACTTCTTTAGCTGGAGAAGCAGTAGCCGCCTGTGCAGAACTTGAGTTGCTGCTATTCGATGAATTGGAATTGTCGGTTGATACTGGTTGGGATGCTGATCCCGCAGATGATGGTTTGGAAGAAGATGGGCTAAGTGACACTCCATCCAATCTACCCATAAGATTATTGATCTTATTCTCAAGCAGATTTTCACGACTTCGCAATTCTTCTAATTCTTTTTCTGAAGATTCAAGTTGCTTACGGAGACTATTGAGTTCTCTCTCTTTCTCCTCCATAGCCAGCTTCATCTGGTCATTCTCAGCTCGGAGAGTTTCGTTCTCTGACTCTAAGCGACTATTCTCAGAGCGCAAATCTCCAATAAGCTCTAAAGCTTTAATGACTTTTGATTCTAAATCTTCTATGGTTTGTACTGTAAGCATTCTCTAACCGCCTATTGGATTGCTCTGATCAATATATATTGACCATAAACTCAGATCAAGACTAATTTGCTGTCTTGACCTTTTCGATGATAGCGCTAAAAACGTCTTTGTTATTGAAAGCAAGCTCAGCCAATGCTTTTCGATCCAAAGCAATTCCTAATTTCTTCAATCCATGCATGAATTTTGAATAAGACAATCCACCTTCACGAGCTGCAGCGTTGATTCTCACAATCCAAAGTTTTCTGAATTCTGATTTCTTCTTACGTCTATCTCGGTATGCCCACTGACCCGCTTTCATTACAGCAGATTTAGCTGTTCTGAAAAGTTTTGATCTTCCACCGCGAAAACCTTTTGCGGCTTTTAAGACTTTTTTTCTACGGTTTTTATGTATCGTTCCGTTTACTGCGCGTGGCATATTCTATCCTCCGTAAGGTAGAAGTTTTCTTACTCTACCTTCGTCTGTTACATCGACAACATGTGTTCCACCAAGTCTTCTCTTCTGCTTGGGAGTTTTCTTCTCAAGAATATGGCGAGTCTTAGCACCACCTCTCAAAATTTTACCGTTCTTGGTAATCTTGAATCTTTTCTTAGCAGCCCGATTGGTTTTTAGTTTATAACCAGCCATCATCCAACTTCCTTTATAAAATGTTAACTTTTCGGATTAAGAACTACAACGATAGTTCTTCCGTCCTGAGCGGGGTTTTTTTCTGCAGTTGCAACTTCTGCAAGGTCTTCAACCATTCTCTGAACCACTTTCATTCCTAAATCAGAATGGAGCATTTCACGACCCCTAAAACGAAGAGTAACCTTAACTTTGTCACCCTTTTGAAGAAATTCTATTGCATGTTTCTTCTTAATTTCGTAATCATTGCTGTCAATTCTAGGTCGAATCTTTATCTCTTTGATTGTAACGACGTGTTGTTTTTTCTTGGCTTCCTTGACTTTCTTAAGTTGCTCAAATCGGTATTTACCGTAGTCAATTAACTTACAAACGTGAACGTCCTGATCCGCTGAAACTTCAACTAAATCAAGTTCCGCTTCACGCGCTCGGCGCAGAGCCTCTTCAATGGAAACGATAACAGGACCCTCATCCGTCACAAGACGAACATTGTCCACACCCTTTATCTGCTCATTGATCCTTGTATTGGAAAACCTATCGTTATTCTGTCTCTGATTATTCGACCTCTTCTGCATTCATTCTCCAGCTATAAATTCCCATATTTTTAAAAACAAGTCTAGTGACAATCGATTTTTCACAATTCAGCCGAAAGCATAGCGAAAAACGCATCGAAACTCATCGATTCCGTGTTTTCTTCGCCTCTTTTTCGAACAGAGACCAATTCTCCATTTACTTCTTTGTCGCCGATAATGAGGTTAAAATTACTTCTCTTTAGAATAGATTCCCGAATTTTCGTTCCGATTTTCTCATTCCTATAATCGGCTTCAACGCGTAGACCTTTGTCCATTAAAAGATTTGTAATCTTCTTCGCATACTCATTGTGACTTTCTGCAACTGTTAAAACGCGAATTTGAATCGGAGAAATCCAAAGCGGGAACTTGCCTTCAAAATGCTCGATCAATATTCCAATAAATCTTTCCAAGGATCCGTAAATCGCTCGGTGGATCATAACAGGTTGGTGCTTTTTGCCGTCATTTCCTGCATATTCCAACTCGAATCTATTGGGCATAGAAAAATCTATCTGAATAGTTCCGCATTGCCAGAGTCGACCGAGACTATCTTTTATATTAAACTCAATTTTTGGACCATAGAAAGCACCTTCGCCTTCTTTTATCCCATATGATAAATTCTTAGAATCGAGAGCTTGCTTCAACGAATTGGTCGCCATCTCCCAATCTTCGTCGGCACCTTGACTTTTCTCAGGTCTTGTTGCGATAAATGTTTGGAATTCAGTAAAGCCAAATTTGCGATATACATCAAATGTAAAATCTATAATATCACTTACTTCGGCTAACAAGGATTCGAATGAACAAAAAATATGAGCATCATCCTGAGTAAAAGCACGCACTCTAAACAAACCATGCAAAACTCCAGACAACTCATGACGATGAACTGTTCCCAATTCCATATATCGAATCGGCAATTCTTTATAAGAATGCATATGATGTTTATAAACTAGCGAACAACCTGGACAGTTCATTGGTTTCACTGCAAAATCATCTTCATCAATTTGCGTAAAATACATATTCTCTTTGAAGTTGTCCCAATGCCCACTCCGCTTCCAGAGACTTGAATTCAAGATTGCTGGAGTTTTGATCTCGTGATAGCCACGCTTAAAACATTCAGATCGTATATACTCCGCTAAACTATTCCATAGAACTGTACCTTTTGGATGCCAGAATGGAAAACCAGGTGCTTCTTCCTGAAAGGAAAAAAGATCTAACTCTTTACCAAGTTTTCTATGATCTCTTTTCTTTGCTTCCTCTATCTGATAGATATATTCATCTAATTCTTTTTTGCTAGGAAAGGAAACTCCATAGATTCGAGTAAGCATCTTGTTGTCTTTATTCGCTTTCCAATATGCTCCACTAATCGCAGTTAGCTTGAAAGCTTTCAATAAAGAAGTATTGGGTACGTGTGGGCCACGGCATAGATCATACCATTCCCCTTGCCCATACAGTGATACATGGTCATCGGTAAATCCACTGATCAATTCTACTTTATAGACTTCGCCTTCTTTCTTGAACTTCTCAATCGCTTCAGCTCGACTTAATTCCCAGCGATTGACATCCAATCCTTCTTTTACAATCTTCTCCATCTCTTTCTCAATGATTGGAAGATCATCGGGAGTAATCGTCGCCGATGGAAAATCAATATCATAATAAAAAAATCCAGGGCCTGTCTCAATGACCGGACCCACGGTAAGTTTGGCATCTTTCCACAATCTCTGAACAGCTTGTCCGAGAAGATGAGCCGATGAATGATGAAAGATTTCCTTACCTTGCTTATCAGCAAATGTGAGGATTTGAATTTTGCAGTCTTCTACAGGAACGAAACTGAGATCCACAGTTTGATTGTTGTTTATTATAACCCCGAGGGCTTTGCTTTTCAGAAAGTTAAGATTTTCTGCAATAAAATCGCGAAAACTCTGTCCAGATTTCATGGATTTGGATGAGCCATCCGGCAGAGTAATATTTATCAAGGACGAGGGACTAGCTACTGACATTCTTTTACAATTTTCTCAGAAATAGTACAAAATTCTACTAGAAAAAGAAAAAATATCCTAAGCCGAGGAAATATTGTGGTTAAATCTTTTTTCTTCAACCACCACAGCACAACTTGATTTCGAAAATTATTCTGGAAATAAAAAACACTCTTTCGAAATAAATGCAAAAACGAACCTACACTATGAGAAATATTAGAAATCTAAACCCACAAAAACAAAATTTACATTAGGGCATATTAACATATAATAATGTTTTAAAAATTTATTGACAAATAAAATTTTGATCTTAGTCTGTCAGCTCTATGAAAATTTCCAGAATAGCATTGATTTTTTTTATTCTAGGTTTCACCCAATGCAATATTCCAAGTTTGAATAAATCAGAATTACAAGGCTTAACAGAAATCCAGACATTATTACGCTTAATTGATTCTCTTAATAATGATTCGAACATCCCTAATTCGAATCTTGCCATTTCATATGCCGAATCAAGTTACTCTTTCCTAACTGGGGAGGAAATATCGGAAATTGTTCCGGAAACTCAAGGCTCACCAACGGAATTTTCTATTTCGCCTCAATTGGTTTCTGGTCTGAACTTCGATTCTGCAACTGGAGCAATATCAGGAACACCTAATAAAGTAATTACTAACCAAATTTATACAATAACAGCAAGTAAACTTTCTGAAACTCAATCGGCAACCATCTCAATTACTACACGGATCCCATCAGCTTGTTCAGATACTACAATCGTTTTAGGAAGTGGAACCAGTATAGATCCATTTCAAATCTGTAGCCCCGATCAATTACAGAGTTTAACCGCACATCATATCGCTAATCCAAATTCATTCTACGAATTACAGCAAGATCTGGATCTTTCTTCTATAGCAAATTTCGATCCTATTGGAACATCTGTAAATCCTTTCAATGGAGTCTTCAATGGAAATTATCATACAATATTTAATCTTAAGATAGATTACCCGGCAATATCGAGTGTTGGACTTTTTGGTGAAACATCTGGAGGATTAACTACGATAATACAAAATCTTAGACTTCGAAATGCTTGGGTTAGAGGCTTGTCAAGAGTTGGTAATTTAATTGGTAATTCGGCCGCCAATCAAGTAGAAAATATTATATCATACGATGGATATAGTCGATCTGAATCTGATGCTGCTGGCGGATTGATCGGTAGAAATTCTGGAGTCGCTGTAATTTATAATTCTGGTTTTACAGGGACAGTGGAGGTGGTAACTAATTATGCAGGCGGTATCCTTGGTTATGCTTTCGGATCAGATCAAATGAAGAAATGCTTTGCTAATGCTACTGTTTCAGGGGGAGATTACATTGGTGGTTTGATTGGAAGGCAAGTATCAATATTTATTGAAGATAGTTATGCTCAAGGTTCAGTAACTGGGGCGACCTATGTTGGTGGATTATCAGGCAGATCATCATTTGGTGCTGCCAGTATAACAAATTCCTATTCTGCAGTTGTCGTTTCCCCTGGAGTTATTCAAGGCGGATTAGTCTCAGAAATATCCGCAGCTGTAAATAATTCCTATTACGATTCTGATATAACAACACAAGCCGATAATGATACCCGTGGACAGCCTAGAACAACAAACCAATTAAAATGCCCTACAGAACCTAACGATAGTTGTGCTGGTATCGTGATATTTGATACATGGGATCCAACTATTTGGAACTTCGGAGATGGCACGACTTATCCTAGTCTGCAATGGGAGAAGGATTTTTAACTTTCTTTCACTCCGCATGCTATGCGCCTACTTCGTACAACTTTGTAGTTAAATCTTTTTTTACCACCACAGCACAATTTCCTTCGGAAAATTATGCTGGGCAGGCAGAGGTAAGGCATAAAAAAAGGGCGGAAGATTCCGCCCTTTTTCGGTTTAGAAAAAAACTAGAAATTAGATTCCAGCTTTTCCTCTTTCGCCAGTTCTGATACGGATCACTTCTTCTAGAGGCATGATCATGATCTTTCCATCACCAACTTTACCGTCACCGGTCTTGGCAGCTTTCAAGATTGCATCAACTGTTGGTTTTACGAATTCATCATTTACAGCAATTTCTAATCTAACTTTTCTGATTAGGTTAACTGTATATTCATGACCACGGAAAACTTCTGTTTTACCTTTTTGTTGTCCGTAACCTTGAACATCACTTACAGTCAATCTATAGATCTCATTTTTGGTTAACTCTGCTTTTACTTCTTCCAACTTATGTGGCTGGATGATTGCAACGATTAGCTTCATATAAATACCTTCCTTATTATCTTATCCTAATTTTATATATTGTATCCACTCTCACCATGTATCTCGGAGTCTAGTCCTGCAATTTCTTTTTCCTCAGAAATTCGGAATCCGATCGTTTTTTCTATGGCAAAAGCTAAAATATACGATACTCCAAAGGAATATAGACCAGTAGCGAGAACGGATACTGTTTGCACCCAAATCTGCTCGCCTCGTCCACCAATTCCTTCCGCTAACTCAACAGCGAAAACACCAGTCAAGATGGCACCAAGCGCACCACCGACACCATGAATACCGAAAGCATCCAAGCTGTCATCATAACCTAGTTTGTTCTTCATCATGATCGCACCATAACAAATAGGTGAGACGATGAATCCCATAATAATAGCACCTAACGGCTCTGTGGTTCCTGCAGCAGGAGTAATCACAACAAGTCCAGCTACAATTCCTGATGCTGCACCAAGTGCTGTTGCCTTCTTGGTGTGAAGCCACTCGATTAGCATCCATGCACAACCTGCAGCAGCTGGAGCGATCAATGTTACTGCAAGAGCGCGTCCTGCAACTCCATCACTCGCAAGCCCTGATCCAGCGTTAAATCCGAACCATCCAAACCACAACAATCCAGAACCAAGCAAAGTGTAGGTGAGATTGTTTGGCTTCATAAGGGAGGCAGCATCCCCTTTTCTTTTACCAATTACAAGAACAGCAGCAAGTCCAGCAATACCAGAAATCAAATGCACTACAGTTCCACCTGCAAAGTCAATTGCACCATCACTTGCAAGCCAACCCGATCCGCTCCATACCCAGTGCCATACAGGATCATAGACAAAAGTTGCCCATAGTAGAATAAATACTATATATCCGGACATTTTGACACGTTCCGCAAGTGCTCCTGAAATTAGAGCTGGAGTGATCAATGCAAATGTTCCTTGGAATACAAAGAATACAAATTCTGGAATGCTTCCTTCAAGCGAGTCAGCTGTTACACCAGATAAGAACATTTTGTCAAAACCACCGAAATAAGGATTATCTCCAGTAGTAGCAAAACTATATCCAATGATGGTCCACTGCAAAGTTAACACAAGTATTGCGATAAAACTATGCATCATTGTTGATAATACGTTTTTGGAACGAACGATTCCGCCGTAGAACAGTGCGAGTCCTGGGATCATGAAAAATACGAAGCTAGAAGCAACGATCATCCATGCCGTGTCGCCTTTGTCTAAGACGTCTCCGGCTTCTTCAGTGGCTACAGCATCTTGCGCGAAGAGTAGTCCTGGAAGAAGAAAGAGTAAGGTGAGAAAGATTTTCCTTAGAATGGATTGTCTTCCTATTTTTACGATTTGGTCTTTTATCATATGTTTTTCCTGTCAGATAAACTTTCCTTTTTTGTGCAACTTATGTACCAATTAATAAGAATGCACAAAAACTTTAAATAAATGCTGTATTCTTAAGCAGATCGATGCAAAAGAAAAGAAAATTGAGTTTCGGGAAATCTCCTAAATCGTACGAATTGTCTAATTTTTAAACATTTCGTACAAATTGGGAGCTAGAAGTTATCATGGAATGTTTAGGCAAAATTGAAGTTTTGCTTATCGACTTGATTGTATTTCTAGAATACCGATGATAGAATATAGAAACAGGAGAAAATCCCTCTATGAAAATTCTGCATCTGAGTATATTTCCGAAAAAAGACCGATTCAATGTCTATTTATCTGTAATTATCCTTCTCGCGATCAGCGTTCTATCTTCTTTGGGAGCCGAGAATAAAATGATGAGGATCTCTGGGGAATTGGTAGATACTGGAGAAAGTTATGGTAAAAAATATTTTTCCGTTCGAGAAGACACTTCAGGACGAACTCATCATATCATCTGTCAAGATGCTTGGATTCAAGAAATTGAATCGGCGAAGAATCAATCCAGCGATTCTCAAAAACCTCATATAAATGTGAAAGCGCAGATTGTTCGAGTTGGCAATCCAATGCTCGTATGCGTCTCCAAACCCATAGTTCGAGGAGGAGTGAGCAGCGGGAAAATTCTTTCCAACAATGTTCAAGGCGCTGAGAAAAGGGTAATGGGACAAATTTTGCAAGCTGACCCTAATTCAGGATTGCTTACCATACAGACTGCATTGAGAAAAACCTATCTTAAAGTATCTCCCGAGCGAGCCGAAGCCATTCATCAGAAACTCAGCCAAATGGAAGTCCAGAACATTGATGATGTATTTTTATATGATCGAAATCGAGGCTATTTTGTAGGAAGATCTGAATCTTTCCGTTGACCATTCTATCCCATACTAGAATCTAGCAAAGAATGAAAGCTTATCTAGTTCTAGAATCTGGTGAAGTTTTTGAAGGATTTTCTTTTGGTTCAGAAACCAATCTGACTGGTGAAGTTGTATTCAACACATCCATGTCTGGATACCAAGAAATCTTAACTGACCCATCTTACCGCAATCAAATTGTTACTTTGACCTACCCAATGATCGGGAATTACGGAATCAACTCCGAAGATATGGAAAGTTCTCGTGTTCAAGTATCGGGACTTATAGTAAAAGAATATGTGGACTATCCATCCAATTATAGATCTGAGAAAACTCTCGGTGACTTTCTAAAAGAATACAATATTCCAGGGATTCAAGGTATCGATACAAGAAAGTTAACACGAATCTTGCGAACAAAAGGCGCTACAAATGGCGGGATTTTTATTGCAGAGAAATTCTCTGAATCCTTTCGCGACGAGGTCAAGAAATTTCCTGGCTTGGTTGGCGCCGATCTTGCTCGAGTAGTCACAACAGAAAAATCATATACTTTTGGAACACATAGTCCAGAAAAATATAAAGTTGCCGTCTTCGATTATGGTGTAAAGCAAAACATTCTAAAATTACTAGATTCGAATGGATTCTCAGTTACCGTATATCCTGCATTAACTCAAGCTAAAGACATCATGAATCAAGGATACGATGCGTATTTCATGTCCAATGGACCCGGTGATCCAGAGCCTTTGGACTATGCCATTCAATCTGCAAAAGACATTATCAACGCTGGGACTCCACTTTTTGGGATCTGCCTAGGTCATCAGATTATAGGACAAGCTCTAGGTAAGAAAACAGCAAAGTTAAAATTTGGCCATCGTGGTGGAAACCATCCTGTGCAAAATACAGACAATGGAAAAGTGGAAATCACAGCACAAAACCATGGCTTTGTGGTAGTTCGCGATGAATCGGATGATGTCCCAATTACACATATCAATTTATTTGATAATACAATCGCTGGACTTAGATCCAAAGACAAACCTGTAATGGCAGTTCAATATCATCCTGAAAGTTCACCTGGTCCGCATGACTCTGGTTATCTTTTTCAAGAATTTTATAATATGGTTAAGAAATCAAAGCATCAATAGGAGAAAAAAATGCAAGATAACGAGAAGAATATTTGGGGTGTACCTTACGCGACAGAAGTTTCCTGGGAAGCATTTCTACATGATATCTGGGATCCAACTTCGGAAGAAGTTTTTCAACCTAAGAAATTTATAGGAATTGGATACGGAATCAATCTGTATGCGATTGGAAAGAAAGCAGGCTGGCTCTAAGAGCTGGCTTTTTTTATAAAAGGTTCACAATAAATTGCAAAATCTAAAAACTTCGATCTGGAATTTTCTCGAGTTTCCAGCGACTACTCTCGCGAAAACATACAGATTTATCCTCATTCTTATTGTCATGTTTTCTGTGGCTTATCCATTTTTGGATTTTTTCTCAATGGCAATTGGCGAAGACTTCTATGCAGAGCATAAATGGATAGAATGGACGATTTTGATTGTTTTTGCAACAGAGTATTCATTACGATTGTTTTCGGCTCCTTCTAAGAAAGAATTTATTTTCAGTTTTAATGGCGTTATAGATTTTCTATCTTTTGCTCCATTTATAGTATTAATCGCTTTTGATTTGGAAGCACAAACTTATGGATTACGATTGCTCCGATTTTTGAGAATCTCTCAATCATTGCGATTATTGAAATATTCTAATCTTAAGATAAGAACTAAGATTTTCCTTGCCTTTCTTGTTTCGACTTTGATTATTTTGGTTCCGACGTTATTCTATGTTTATAATTATTTTACAAATCTAAAGGAAGCTGATATTCGCTCATCGCTTCTTGGTCATGTGATTGTCGCATCATTGCAATTCAATGCAGAGGAAATTCTTTCTATAAAAGGAGAAGAAGATCCAAAATACAAATCAATTCAGAATAAATTGATTAAAATGAAAAAGCAATTGAGGGAAGCGAATATTCCCATTCGATATATTTATATAAATAAAAAGGATTCAATTGAGCCAACGAAATTGGTTTACCTTGTTGATGCAGAAATTGGTGATAACCATTCAGAGTTTGGATCGACTTGGGATTCAGTTGAATTCAATTCTCCTTGGTCAACAGATTTTACCAAAGCACAAACTGCTCCAGAATTTGACTTCGATGACGACGGAGAGACATTGATCTTGTCGGCTTGGGCACCGCTTCCAACGATTGGAGTCTGGGAAGAGCCACCAGTTATTATTTCAATGGATTTGCTTGCACGTGATGTTCAAAATGCTAAGCAAACAATTGGATTCTTGATTATTTTTATTCTTTCTGGTTCTGTGATTATCATCTCGCTGATTTCTATTTTCTTTGCATCTTATTTCAATCGACCGATTCACGAATTGATTAAGGGCATTGAAGCTTTTGAGAATCAGGATTTCGACTATCATGTAAAAGTTCTTTCCGATGATGAATTGGGAAGGCTCAGCGATTTATTCAATAAAAAATTGTTCAATCTCATGCGAGACTTCTACCAGTTTATGTATGCGCCCGTTGCGAAGATGCTTATGGGACCGAATAGACAAGACTTGATCGAAGGAAAATACGAACATGTTTCCGTTATCTATACAGACTTTAAAGGATTTTCAGCTCAGTCTTCCCTTTATGCTCCGAGACAAGTTGTTGAATATTTGAATAAAAGCTTTGCTGTGATGGAGAAAATCGTAACCAAACATAAAGGAATCATTGATAAGCATATTGGTGATGCCTTGATGGTATATTTTATTCCTGAACCTGGTGAAACAAATACAGCGAAGCGTGCAGTCATCTGTGGAATCGAGATGCAAGAAGAGTATACAAAACTCTATCATGAACTCAAGGATCAAGGCGGTCTTTCTTGTCTTCTCCGTATAGGAATCAATTCGGGTGATGCAATTCTTGGTGCAATCGGTTCGGAAAAGTTAGAAGTCACTGTTATCGGCAATACTGTAAATATGGCGAATCGAGTTGAATCAGCAGCTCTTCCTGGTGGGATAGGACTGTCCCCAGCAACTGCAACACAAAGCCAAATTCAATACTGGGTTGGTACAGATTGTCCGAATTGGAAGACTCGAACAGATATTACATCAGTAAAACATCTTGAGAATTTTGAAGTATTCCAAATCTATAAAGATATTTACTTAGAAAACCATGAATGAATATTTAGTCAAAGTTGGTATTTAATTCGGATCCCTCTGGCTAAATTTTTATGAAAAAAATAATACACTACTACGTCTACAATCCCCTTGTAGCAAACCTTACTCTAATTTTCCTATTCCTAACTGGCTTGATTTCTCTTTACTCAATGAAGCAGGAAGCTTTTCCACGTGTAAACTTACGCCAAGTGAGAATCCTGACGGTTTTTCCAGGTGCGAGCCCAATCGACGTTGAAAAGAAAATCACGATACCGATTGAAGAAAAATTACGAGAAGTTGAAGGATTGGATTCCGTTCGTTCGATTTCGCGAAATTCAGAATCCGATATCAATATCAAAATTGATTTAGAGCATCCAGATCCAGACCAAGTAGTCAACGATCTTAGACGTGCGGTTGATCGTGTTACAAATTTTCCCATAGAAGTTCGAGATAGACCGGTTGTCACAGAACAAAAAAGTTCTAATTTCCCAATCTTAGAAATCGCTGTCTCAGGAAATATTACTGAGCAAGAATTGCAACAATCTGTACGCTTTATTGATGATGAATTGCGAAAAGTTCCTGGTGTTTCGCGGGTTGATCTTTTTGGAAAAAGAAAAGAAGAATGGAGAATCTTAGTCAATCCGATTCTCCGCAAAAAGTATGTAATCAATTTCAGTGATATTTATGAATCAATCAATCGAAGAATAGTAAGTATTCCCGGTGGCTCTTTTTTATCACCTATAACAAAGGATATTCGAGTCACTGGTGAAGTTGAAAAAATTGATGAACTCAAAAATATTACAATTCGTTCGAACGAGAACGGACAATCTGTCCAACTCTCTCAAGTAGCAAATCTTAATGAGACTTATGAAAGACCGCGTGCCTTCGCTCAATCCAATGGGAAAGAAGCTGTTACTTTACAGATAATCAAAAAAGACAGCGGTGATATAATTGAAACTGTAAATGCCATTCATGCAAAATTGGAAGAACTGAAACCTCAATTGGTCAAGGGTATAGAAATTATTGACTTAAATGATGAGGGTCTCCGTGCAACAAAGAGGTTAGATGTTGTATTAACCAATTCGATGCAGGGTTTGATATTGGTTGTTCTAGTTCTAATTGTATTTTTCTCTTTTCGGGATGCTATAATTTCCAGTTTATCGTTACCTCTGACACTACTTGGAACTATTATCGCATTTCCTTTTTTTGACATCTCATTCAATTTAGTTTCGATGCTTGGAATAATTATCGCTCTTGGAATGTTAGTTGATAATAGTATAATTATTTCCGAAAATATTTATAAACTAAAGAAATCTGGTATTAACGCTCGAGATGCATCCGTACAGGGTGCAAGCGAATTGATTGTTCCTATTTTTGGATCTTATTTAACTACAGTTGCTGCATTTCTTCCTTTGGCATTGATGAGTGGGATTATGGGAAGGTTTATCTGGCAGATTCCGTTCATGGTAATTGTTGCGCTCACTTTCAGCCTTTTTGAATCTTTCTTACTTCTGCCGGGAAGATATGCGATGTTCGGAAAGAACCCAAAAGAAAAAGAGGCGAAAAACAGGGTTCGCAGAGTTTTTCGTGATGTTCTTGAGAGATCTTTTGATAACTTGAGAAATAGTTTTGTTCGCGGAATCCGAGTTGTAGTCCGAAGACCAATCACTACTCTCGCTGTAATCTATTCGATACTAATTGGATCTGTGTTGGTTCTCGGAATCATGAATTTTAATTTATTTCCAAAAGAAGGAATCGATTATGTTCTTATACGAGCAGAATTCCCAGCTTCCTACAGTGCGCAAGAGACTGCAAGAAAGCTCGCTTATTTTGACGAAGTCATTGCCAAAATTCCAAAAAATGAGATCCAATCATCCATACTTAAAATTGGAATACAACAAACTGATCCCACTGACCCACTAACACGCGTAGGCGAGAATCTAGGAATGGCACAAATTATTTTGGTTCCGGAAACCGAGCGTAAGCGTACAGCTCAGGTTATATTTGGCGAATTGGATGAAGAACTAAAACAAATTCCTGATGCTACTTCAGTCATGGTTGACCTTGTTGTAAATGGTCCACCCATTGGTGCTGCAGTCACTGTTGCAATTGAAGGAAGAGACTATAAAGTTCTTGAAGAAATTTCCCAAGAAATGAAATCCATGCTCAGAACTATGGATGGAGTCATCAATATCGGGGATGATTATAATTTCGGACGAGAAGAAATTCAGATTCGAGTCAAAGATGCCAATTCAGCACTAACAGGAATTGATACTTCAACCGTTGCAAGTTACGTTCGAACAGCAATCGAGGGAGTTGAAGCTGCAAGTCTCAGAAAAGGTAAAGACGAAATCAAAGTCATGATCCTCAATCAAGATGAATTTAGATCTCAAACCAATGATCTGGATAGAATCGAAATTGCAAACCGATATGGGCTCCTAACTCCAATCGGAGCAGTTACAACTAGGAATGTTTATAAAGGTGTCGAAGCATATTTCCACAATGATTTTGAAAAAGCAATTACTGTTACAGCCGATGTTAATGAGGAAATCATAACTTCTGGAGCTGTGAACGAAAAAATATTAGAATATTTTTCCGATATTGGCAAACGGTATTCTGGATACGCAATCAAGTTTCGAGGTGAGCAGGAAAGCACGGACAAATCTATGGTTTCTCTAGGAAAGGCAACCTTACTTGCGTTATTTGCAATTTATGCGATTCTCGCTATCATCTTCAATAGTGCACTCAAACCTCTAGTCATTCTCTCTTGTATTCCTCTCGGTTTTGTCGGAGTTGTGATCGGTTTTATTCTTTCTGGTAAGACTCTTTCGTTCTTGGCTATGGTCGGAATCATTGGTTTAGCGGGCGTTATTGTGAATGCGTCAATTGTGCTAGTTGATACAATTCAAGAGTATGAGAAAAAGGGAATACCATTCAATGATTGCTTAATTGAAGCTGCGAGTGATCGTTTTCGTCCAATTCTTGTAACGACATTTACGACTATGGCTGGAATGATTCCTACTGCTTATGCGATTGGAGGATCGGATCCAATTCTAATTCCTATGACTCTATCACTTGCATGGGGACTTGGTTTCGGATCATTTGGATCGTTAGTGTTTATTCCTGCAGTTTTTTCTCTCTATGGAAAGGTTGTTGGAAAAAAATAATTTCTAAGAAGTTTCACAAATTATATTGAATTTTATAATTGTCTAATAGACAAATTATCATCAAGAAAGAGGATATAAACATAATGAATTATTTAGATCAATTGAAATGGCGCTACGCAACAAAAAAGATGAATGGAGCAAAAGTTCCTAAAGAAAAAATTGACAATATCCTTGAAGCAATTCAACTATCTGCATCATCCTTAGGATTTCAACCTTACTCTATCTATGTTATTGAATCCGACTCTATGAAAAATAAAATTTTCGAATCTGGAGCCTGTACACAATCTCAAGTAAAAGCTGGATCACATTTAATTGTCTTTGCCGCCTGGTCGGAATCCAATCCAAAACAAGTAGATAATTTCTTCAATCTTATTGCTTCCACTCGCAGTGTAAGCCTTGAGAGCTTGGCTGGATTTAGAAAGTCCGTTGAATCAGCTGTGCTGTCCAAATCTCCAGACCAAATGCTAGAATGGTCAGCGAGACAAGCTTATATAGCATTAGGATTTGCACTGAATGCTTGTGCAATTGAGTCAATTGATGCAACTCCTATGGAAGGATTTGATCCAGCAAAAATGGATGAAGTTCTCGGACTTACTGCAAGAAAAGAGAAATCTGTTGTAATGATGGCTTTAGGTTACAGAGATGCTGAGAATGATCCACTTTCCAAAGCAAAGAAAGTTCGCAGGCCTAAATCTGAATTATTTCAAATCTTATAAATTATAACTTTCAAAAGCTCTATTTATAATTTTTTGCCAAGCCATCTTGATAGCTTAGTACTTCCGCAACTATTGAGATGGGTATAGTCAGTAAAATCTCCTGTATCAAAAATTTCATTCGGAACTTCGATAAATTCTGCATCGGTCGCCTGTTTAGTTAAATCGTTCCATACTATTGGAAAAATTGTTTCTAACTCTTCCATTTCCGGAGAAAAGGGAATCTTAACAAAAATAGTTTTTTCATTTCGTCTATGAATTTGGGATTGAATTCTAATCAATGAATCAATTGAAGTTTTTCTAATATTTGAAAAAGCTAAACCCATCTCTTTTGGCAATTTTGCTCTTATATCCTTCCCATTGCATTCTTTCGAACTTCCCTCGTAGTTTCTCCATTCCCATAATCCTTGTTTGGGCAAAATACTAATTAAATATTCATTATTTTTTCTTCTTTCTTTCAAAATTTGAATTGGATCTCTTCCTAAAACATCTTGTAAAATATTGGAGTCGGAATTAATTCCGTCCACCATAGGTAAAATTCGCGCTGGAGCCGAAACTTGAGAATTGAATACAACTATAGGAAAAGCAATGGATACCAAATGAAATAGGAAAGAACTCGCATCGGTATAATAGCTTTTCCACAAATCGGTTTTCCATAAAATTCTATATGATTTACGTCCAAAATTCAATTGCAGTGGTTTATGAGCTTGGTATACATCTGATTTCGTAACATTGGTTGGAGAAAGATTGATCCAGTAGATGTCGGATTGAATCCCCTTCGACCAGATTTCATCTAGATCCAGTTCTATACCTTCTGGTTGCTGACTTGGTTTAGCTATGATTAATATATCATCCTGATTGATATTTGAAATTTTACTAAATTCATCGAGGTTCAAACCACTAATCCATTGACTGTCTCCCAAAATAATTAGTTTGTAGTTTTTTGCCTTGTAATCTCTATCTTTAGTCCAATTCCAATAGAATGCAGACTCTTCCAAAAAAATATTCATTATGTGAGGAGATAAGAATGAAATTGCTAATATTGAAATGAATGTTGCTAATAAAATTTTTTTCATTTATATTTGTATTCTATTCCTAAAATTGAAAATAGAAAAACTCCATCTTCTCAAAGATTCCAAAAAATAAAAATAATATAATTCCTATCATAATTGTTGAATAAAGTAATATTGGGTGAGCTTGAAACCAGACAAGAGGCTCTGATTCTTTTCTAAGAAATTGAATTCCATCAACTATCAAAATTGGTGATATAAAAAAAAGTATCTTTAGAAAAAGTACCAAATTAAAATAAAAACCAAAATTCACTTCTAATAGATAAATCAAACCATTCCAATCAGGAACCCGAAATAATAACAGTCCGTATGCAAAACTCCAGAAGGTTACAAACCATCCGACGACAGATAAAAGGTTTGATATTTTATCAAATTTGAACCAACGATTCTGCATGAGTACATTGTAGAATACAATATTTAACCCACAATAGATTCCCCAGATCAAATACCCATACGTCGCTCCATGCCATAATCCTCCAAGAGTCCAGACAATCACGATATTTATATTTTGCCGCAACAATCCAATTCTATTGCCACCTAACGGTATATAGAGATAGTCACGAAGCCAAGAAGAAAGAGATATATGCCACCTTTTCCAAAACTCAGCCACAGACGTTGCAAAAAATGGCAAATTGAAATTTAACATTAACCGGAAACCCAGCATTTTTGCCATTCCACGTGCTGCATCCGTATATCCGCTGAAGTCTGCATAGACCTGAAAAGCAAAACAAAGAGCCACCCAAGAAACAATTCCCGGTTCCATCAAGGATGGGTTAGATAACATTTTATCTACGAAAGGACTCAAATTATCTGCGATAAAAACTTTCTTAAAAATTCCCCATAGGAAAAGCAAAAATCCATGATTCCATTCTACTGATTCAATTCGCCTTGGATTAGATATCTGAGGAAGCAAAGAAGACGGTCTTTCGATTGGACCCGCAAGCAAAAGTGGAAAAAATAAATCATAAACTGCAAATTCAAGTAAAGATTCAGTCGGCTTGATCACTTGCCTGTAAATATCAAATAAATAACTTATATTATGAAATGTATAAAAGCTGATTCCTATAGGTAAGATAATCTCAGGAATTGGAAGCTTGTAATCAAATCCAAGAAATATTGCCAAATCATTTCCACTACCCAAAAGAAACATCGCATATTTAAAAAAACCGAGAACGAAGAGATTAGTAACAATTCCAAAAATAAAATATTTTCTTTTCGTAATTGAATTCGTATTTTCGAAAATATATTTTCCAAGTTTAAAATTAAATAAAATCATTACCAATAAAAGAAAAGTCATCCTCCAATCCCAGAAGGAATAGAAGAAGATCCCACTAACTAAAAGTAATTGATTTTGTTTTGTTTTATGAAAATTATAATAAAAGAAAAGAAATACTGCGAAGAATAAAAGAAAAGGAAGTGAATTGAAAAGCATTACGCCTCTTCAATCATTTCCATAAATTGCTCTTTCATTTTAGAATCACGAGGATATTCCAGAGTCAAAATTCTATAACTTGCCTTGAATTGCGTTTTAGCATTTTCTTCTGGAGGCTTAAAGTGGTTCTTGATTTTTCGAACGAGAATATCAGACTCTTCCTTATCCTTTGAATGAAAAATCGCTACGAATTTTCCTGGACCAACTCTAACATAATGGTCGTTCTCACCTAAATGTTCGAGAATACTTTTACGCAACATATCGCAATATACAGCGAAATAGCTGTCACCCAGGATTTGTATCATTCTAGGATAGTTCTGAACTTTGAATACAGCAACAGTAAAAGAAGTGTTTAGACTATTAGCTTTTTGGATTTCGGAAGTCAACCGCTCATCAATTGGAGAGAATGGATTTCTAAAGGAATTATCTTTCTCATCCAATATCAAAATATTCGCAAATACGGGAGCGATTAACTCAAACAAACCGAGAACGGTTTCTTTAGTTAAAGGATTCCACGGCTCTTCTAGTTTATGAATGATAAAAATTCCAACTAACCAATTCAAATTAATCATAGGAATCATAGTAAATTGTTCGATGATTCCGATCTCATCATTAGGAATCAGAGATAACAATTCAGAGTCATTTGCAAAATTATCAACCGTGTAGATTCCATTGACATTGGAAACCATTCCAACCAAGTCGGAATTTCGTTTCAAACGAAAAGAATCTATTGTTGCAGGCGTTAGTTGATTCGAAGAAAATATTTTATACTCGTCCTTACGGATTGGATCGAAGATGAGAAATGTGAAAAGAGAGACTTTGAATCTTTCTTTCATGACTTTTACAAGAAGATCGTAAGCAACATCCAATTTTCGAAAGGCTGCCATCTCACGAGCCACTGCCATAACCGAATTATTAGCATCCAGTTTTTCATTGATTCGTTCAATCTGGGCTGCTCTCTCTTCGAACTCGCCAACTCGATCGAAAACAGATCCAGCAATATCGGCGAGAATCTTTATAAATTCCAAATCATCAGTAATATACTCTTCTCCATTGATCAATGGACCAAGTGCTATGAAGCCATAGAACTGATCCATAAATCGAATCGGTGCGATGATTTCTGCATTCATAGCTTCAAGGATTTTCTTTTCTGAAGTCGGTATATTTCCAGATAGCAATTCTCCAGCATACATAACGGATTCACTAGATTTTACTTTATTGTAGATTTCATCTGCTTTGGTAAAGCTCCAATCTGATGTGGGTTGAAACCCGCTATATTCCAATAAATCAAGACGTTCAAAATTTCCTGTGACAGATGAGAAAATCGCCATTGTCTCAGAGCCAACTTGACCTATGATCGAATAATTTAAGTTAGCAAAAAATTGATCGTAAGTTGATGCAGAAGCAATTTCTTTCGTTATTTCGAAAATTGCTTTATAGTTTTCGATTTTTTTCTTGGAAGCGAGATGGTATTCGATCGGAGCAGTTGTAAAATCAGATTCATCATCGAATAAGAATTCTTCGTTCTCTTTAACTGTATCTTTAGATGAAGGCTGAATGGGAGTTCGCTCAGAAGATTCTCTAGCTTCGTCTTCCCAGACATCAAATTCATTAACATCAATATCGTGAACCAAACTTTCGTTAGCTAGTTTAGTCTCATCTTCTTTTAATTTTTCGGCTTTCTTAAGTAGACCAACAAATGGAGTATCCGTCGAACTTTTAACAGTAGAATCTACTAAGAAATCTTCCGCTCTTGATAGCAATCCACCAGCCTTCTCGATTGGATGGGTACGACTGCTAGAATCTGTTTGAAGTTCTTCTGCCTTCCCTAAGAGGCTCATGATTAAAGACCAATTTCTTTCATCAATTTTTTATAAAGATCGAAGTAATTGGACTTGGAGAATTCTCTGATAAGATCATCCGGTAAGTTCCCAAGCATTCCATCCAAATAAGCAAGAACTTTCTTCTTCTCTTCAATGGATAATTGATCTTTGGCATTCTCACTGCTAGTTTCTTCGTCAGTAATCCTTGATTCTTCGATCTTGTTATCACTTTCAGCTGCTGGAGTCGCACGCAGTTCTTCCAAAGGAGATAATGATCCGTCCTCAGCATACTCGTCCATATCGATGACTTCAATGTCATCTTCTTGATCGAGGTCAAGGGAAGAAAATTTAGTCGAAGAATCATCTTGAGAGAAATCTAAATCGGAGGAATCACTAAATTGCGAATCTGAAGAATCTAAATCTGTTGCAACCATGTCAAATTCAGAATCATCTGATACATCAGGAGTCTCTTCAACTATTTGATCCTGAACTTCGAGATCTTCACCTGGTGGCAAATCTCCAAGAATATTTGTCAATTCTTCATTAGAAAGTGTGATAGGCTCATCCGCACTAGTATCATCTAACGAAAATTCGTCGGCAGAGAACTCGTCAGAATCTGAGCTGACTATCGGAGACTCGGCTTCATCTTCATCATCAATTAATGTAATTTCATCCTCAACCGGAATCAAATCCAATCCGAAGTCGTCTTCTCCGAATCCAGATCCAGAAGCAGCTTTTGAGGTTTCTGGATTATCAAGACTATCTTCAGAAGATTCAAGAGGTTCTATCTCCTCGAAACCTGCGATTGCAGGAAGCTCATCTTCTGCTCCTAAAATATTTCCTAACTCTTCGTCTGAGAGAGTTAGGTTGTCTTCTTCTTCCGCATCAGCTTTAATTTCTGTCGAATCATTCGCGTCAGATGGTTCAGACAATAGATCTATATCTTCGGAGGAGACATCAGCATCTTCTAAAGTAAATTCTTCGAAATCAACCGTATCATCTGGTTCTGGAAGACCAGCAAGGTCGAATTCATCTTCATCACCCATTGGATCAAAATTTGTTGCTAACGAATCATCATCATGCGTAGATTCAGCGTCTTCTTCATCACCGGTAATTGCAGAAAGCTCATCGAGTGATAAGGTTATAGGCTCATCTGCCTCTTCATCCTTGATCTCAAGACCATTTATAATTTCATCTGTATCTGTTGTATCAATAGCATCTTTATCTTTATCTTTATCTTTATCTTTATTTTCATCTTTTTCTGAATCAAAAGATATATCATTAGAATCTTCAGGAAGGGTATCATCCCAAGCAAATCCCAAGCCAGACTCATCATCGTCTGCCGTCGTTAGCTTAGAATCCAAACTTTCCAATGGTTCATCAGAAAAAATATCTGAATCCAATTCATCGATTGGTTTATCAGAAAAGATATCTTCTTCGGATTTCTTTTCTTCAGAATCAAAAAGTCCGTCATCCAAACTCGAATCAGAATCTCCGAAATCGAAGTCATCCTTAGAATCTTCCTCCGAATCCGCGGTTGTGATATTTGCCAACTCATCCATCGAAAGTGTAATTGGTTCATCTGCCGCGTCTTCTTCACCAAAAAGATCTTCATCGCTCTCTAATAAATTGGAATTTGCTTCTTGCTCGGATTCCAAACTAGATTCATCAATTGTAAAATCATCATTATCACCAAATTCCATTGTGGATGGTGAATGCTTTTCTTCATCACTCTCTTCAAAAGCAGCTATGTTCTCGAGCTCATCGAGAGAAAGTGTGATCGGTTCTTCTGCCGCATCTTCTTCACTAAATAAATCAGTCGCGGAAGGAGGATCCGAATCTAATACACCATCAAAGTCAAGATCATCATTGAATGAAGTTTGTGGCGCATTATTGATATCTAAATCTAGGCCTAATTCATTATCGTCGCTATCAACAACATGATATTCATTAGTATCAGAATCTTCTTCCTCGGATGCCATAATATTTTCAAGCTCATCCATAGACAGAGCAATAGGTTCATCCGATAGGTCTTCGTTCTCATCAAGCAAAGAAGTAGATTCAGTTTCCTTTTCTTCATTTGGAACTAAGTGGTCATGATCAGATTCAAGACCGACCATACTTGCTTCTCTTTCATCTTCATCAAAAATATCAGTGCCTAAAATTTGATCCAGTTCATCATCCGAAAATACTGTTGTCCCAGTGCTATCGTCATTCGGGTCAATATTTTCTGAGGTTTCGTTGATATCGGCAAAATCTTCGTCCTCTAGATCATTTGAATCGTTGCCTGTTATATTATCTAATTCATCGATAGAAAGTGTAATAGGTTCATCTTCTTCGTCCGACTCACCAAAAGTAAGATCGTCATCATTAAAAGAACTATCATTTTCTGATGTTAGGTTTTCATTTACGATTTCATCAATTTTTTCATCGATCAACGGATCATCTTCGTCCAGATCCAGTTCAATCTCTGTATCGGAGTCATTTTCAATCTTAGAATCCGACTCGGTATCAAAACCATCAAAGTCTTCCAAAACGGTATCCTCATGTGATGTTTTGGCACTTGAGTCTGTATCACCAAAATTCTCGAAAGAATCACCGCTTGAATCAGAATCATTTATATTAAAATCTATATCTTCAAAATCAGTTGATTCGGAATCGTGGGACAAATGATCTTCCACGACAAATTCTTCGCCAATCAAATCGAGCTCAGAATCCAAATCCATACCCAGTGAATCGCCTTCTACTGGATAGTCATCGCCTGAACTTGCAACCATTGAATCTAAACCAAAATCGTCATCAGCATCAAGCAATACTTCTTCTGATTCACTGGCTCCTATTTCATTCAGGTCTGGAGGTTCCATACCTGGATCGATAAGTTCATTATTTTTAGCTATGGAGGCATCTTCTCCTTCCATTTCAAATGAAAAGGAGTCTTCGTCTAACACGGGTTCCATATCAGAAAACTCGTCTTCGTTGAATTTACTAGCTTTGTCAGCCATGCCTTACCTTTCTACCTATCTCCCAAACGAATCATAAACCATCTAAGTCTATATAATTGGATATTATTTAAGGGCGATTGAGTAATTCTCAATTCGATCTTGTATGCTTCCATCTTTCCAATAAGATATTCCAATCGAAAAGAAATACAAGAAAGATTTTGAAATACTCTCCCACTCTCTTAGTATTTTCGGAAAGAAGTGGGGGAAAAAGTTAATTTTGTTTGAGTAAAATGCGAGTTTTGGCTTTTTTTATTTCCTTCACTTTGTCTAGTGAGGCTGGCATAGCAGCAAGCTCAGCCAATCGAGCTTCAGATTCAGCAATATTGATAGATTCCATGCTATCAGCACCATCTGCGAGGATATTCACAACAGATTTACGGACTTCTACGAATCCACCATCCACTACCATTTTCAGAACGGAACCATCGATCTTACGAATCTGAATGATTCCTATTCCCAGAGAAGCAACCAAGGGAGCATGGTTTGGGTAGATACCAAATGAACCTACTTCCCCTGGAACCACAACGGATGCAACCTCACCAGAGAATAAGTTTTTCTCTGGTGAAAGGATGGAAACTTTCAGTGATTTTTGAGTGCTTTCTTCTGACATAATTTTAGTTATTCGCTCTTAATTTCTTAGCTTTTTCGATCGCATCATCAATCGATCCAACCATGTAGAAAGCTTGTTCTGGAAGATCATCGTACTTACCACTGATCAATTCTTTGAAAGAACGAATTGTATCTTCAAGCTTCACATATTTACCAGGAGCTCCTGTGAAAACTTCTGCAACATGGAAAGGCTGTGACAAAAATTTCTCTATCTTTCTTGCACGAGCAACCAAGATCTTATCGTCTTCTGAAAGTTCGTCCATACCAAGAATCGCAATGATATCTTGAAGGTCTTTGTATCTTTGAAGAATTCTTTGGATCTCACGGGCAACGGAGTAATGCTCTTCACCCAAAATATCTGGGTTCATAACTCTAGAAGTAGAATCCAATGGATCTACCGCAGGATAGATACCTTTATCGGAGATCGCTCTTGATAATACTGTTGTTGCGTCCAAGTGAGTAAAAGCCGTAGCTGGAGCTGGGTCAGTCAAGTCGTCCGCAGGAACGTAAATCGCTTGAACTGATGTAATCGATCCACGTTGAGTCGATGTAATCCTTTCTTGAAGCGCACCCATCTCAGTAGAAAGAGTTGGTTGGTAACCCACAGCAGAAGGCATCCTTCCCAAAAGAGCAGATACTTCAGATCCCGCTTGCGAGAAACGGAAAATATTATCTACGAATAAAAGTACGTCTGTTCCAATGGTATCACGGAAATGTTCCGCCATTGTAAGAGCAGAAAGAGCAACTCTTAAACGAGCACCTGGAGGTTCATTCATCTGACCATAACAAAGAACTGTTTTGTCGATAACGCCCGACTCCTTCATCTCTCTCCAAAGGTCATTTCCTTCTCTTGTTCTCTCACCCACTCCAGCGAAAACCGAAAATCCACCATGTTGCTTAGCAATATTGTTGATCAATTCTTGAATGAGAACTGTTTTACCAACACCCGCACCACCGAATAATCCGGTCTTACCACCTTTGATATAAGGAGCAAGTAGATCGATCACCTTAATACCTGTTTCAAATACTTCTGTTTTTGGAGAAAGATCCTCATACGCTGGAGCAGATCTATGAATCGGAAGACGATCTGTAACACTTACAGGACCTGCTTCATCTACTGGCTCACCCAAAACGTTGAAAATTCTTCCTAAGGTTTTCTCACCTACCGGAACGCTGATGGGAGCTCCTGTATCGATAACTTCAAGACCTCTAACCAGTCCATCCGATGAAGAAAGAGCGATCGCACGAACAGCGTTACCACCGATATGCATTTGCACCTCAGTGATGATTTTTACAGGTTTCCCTTCGATAACTGTATTGATTTCAAGAGCGTTGTAGATCTCTGGAAGTTTGCCGCCCTCGAAAGTAACGTCGATAACGGATCCGATGATTTGTTTTATTTTACCTTTATTCATATTATTACTCCAAGTATTAATTAATGGAAGAAGCTCCCCCTACGATTTCTGAGATCTCTTGAGTGATCTTAGCCTGTCTTACTCTGTTGTAACCACGAGTGAGTGCCTTGATCATATCTCCAGCAGCATCCGTCGCTGACTTCATTGCGATCCTTCTTGCGATATGCTCCGAGCAGACTGCTTCCAAGATTGCTCTTTGGAATGCAATTTTTACGACCATAGGCAAAAGGTTCTCCAAAATTGTCTGAGGATTAGGCTCATATATAACAGTTTCGTTTACAGTTGGCTCAGACGAAGAAGTCTCAGGAGGTTGGATTGGAAGAACTGGTGTTAGTTCAGGAACCTGATTCGCAGAAGATTTATAGACAGTGGATATAATCTCAACTACGTCTATTTCTTCCTTTGCAAATTTATTCATAAACAGAGTTGCAAATTCTTGAGCTTCCTTATAACCCGCTTTGTCATCAATATTGGTATAAGAACCTTCCACTGGTATCTTTAGGTAACGAAAGTAATTGATCCCTTTCTTACCAACCATATGCAATTCCACTTCCGCGCCCTTCTCTTTCCATTCTCGAAGACGAGCGAGTGTCTTACGATTGATGTTACCGTTGTAACCACCGCATAAACCACGATTGGCAGTAATGGCAAAAATTGCTACCTTACGAACTTTCTCAGGTTTACGAAGAAATGGACTTTCGACAACTTTCGCAAGAGAAGCAAGAGATGACATGAGCTCCTGAACCTTATTTGCATAAGGTTGGGATGCGTTCACGCGATCACTAGCTTTTTTGGATTTGGCTGTTGATACCATCTCCATTGTTCTTGTGATCTTTCTTGTGTTCTTAACGGAAGAAATTCTTTTTTTGATTTCTCTTGGAGAAGCCAACTTCTAAACCCTTACCCTTGTTTCCTGTTTCTTAGGAACATTTCCGCAAGATCAGTGCATGCTTGCTTGAATTTATCTTCGTGCTGAATTTCTCGTTTTTCTTTGATTTCTTTGAGTAATTCAGGATATTGATCATGAAAGTTCGAAATCAAGAAATCTCGGAAAGCTTTGATCTGAGGCACAGGAATCTTATCCATAAAGCCTTTCGTTACAGCAAAAATGATAGTTACTTGTTCTTCAATCGGATAAGGGTTGTTATCATTTTGTTTCAAAACTTCAACAATTCTAAATCCTCGATCCAACTGAGACTGAGTTGTTGCATCCAATTCTGTTCCGAGCTGAGCAAATGCTTCCAACTCTCGGAACTGAGCAAGTTCTAGCTTCAAGGTTCCAGCAACTTTTTTCATTGCTTTGATCTGAGCTGCAGATCCAACCCTAGATACGGAAATTCCAACATCAACAGCAGGACGAACACCCGAAGCAAAAAGGTTGGATTGAAGATAAATCTGACCATCAGTAATCGAAATTACGTTGGTTGGAATATATGCAGAAACTTCACCCTCTTGGGTTTCGATGATTGGTAGTGCTGTCATTGATCCTGCACCGTATTTATCATCTAATTTAGCGGCTCTTTCGAGTAGACGTGAATGGAGATAGAAAACGTCACCAGGATACGCTTCACGACCTGGAGGTCTCTTAAGTAATAGTGACATTTGACGGTAAGCAACAGCTTGCTTAGAAAGGTCATCATATACAACTAGAGTAGGCTTCTTCTCATCATACATAAAGTATTCAGCCATACTTGCACCACAATAAGGAGCGATAAACTGAAGTGGCGCTGGATCAGATGCGTTCGCTGCAACAACAATTGTGTATGCCATAGCACCTTTTGCTTTGAGCTTCTCAACCAAACCAGCGATAGTGGATGCTTTTTGTCCAATCGCAACATAAACACAGATAACTCCTGTGTCTTTCTGATTGATGATAGTATCTATAGCAATAGCAGTCTTACCAGTTCCACGGTCACCGATGATCAACTCACGTTGTCCACGACCAATTGGAATCATTGCGTCAACGCTCAAAATTCCAGTTTGCATCGGCTCGCTTACCGGTTGTCTCATGGAGATTCCAGGTGCCGGAGATTCTACCGCTCTTGATTTGCTAGAAAGGATTGGACCTTTTCCATCAATCGGTTCACCTAACGGATTCACAACGCGACCCAAAAGTTCGGGACCAACTGGAACTTGAAGAATAGCTCCCGTTCTCTTAACGGTAAATCCTTCTTGAATAGCAGTATAGTCTCCTAAGATTACGACCCCGACAGAGTTCTCTTCCAAGTTCAATACTTGGCCTTTGACTCCGTTCTGGAATTCGATCAATTCCCCAGCCATTACGTTCGAAAGTCCGTAAACTCTGGCAATACCATCCCCTACTTCTAGAACGGTACCGACTTCATCGATGTTTAGATTCTTCTTAAAATTTTGTATTTCTTTTTTTAGAACCGACGTTACTTCGTCTGTTTTAATTTTCATAAATTGCTCCGACGGTTATTTTCTTAGCGAGAAGAGACTCTTTTATAGTTCTCAACTTACTTTGGATAGATGCATCCACCAGGTAATCGTTCATCCGAATCACGAAACCACCAACAATGTCAGGTGATATTTCATTGCGAATGACCGCTGATGTTTTGAATTTTTCCTCGAGTGTTTTCTTAATTCTAGATATCTCTGATTCAAGCATAGGCTCCCGAGAATAGAGCGTTACTTGACTGCGTCCTCTTAATTTATCAACGCCTTCGGAAAACACCGAACAAATCTCGGGGAAAAATTCCAAACGACCTTTATTGCTGAGGACTCCAATAAAAGAAGAAACGATTTCGCTCACTTTTCCTTTTAATGAATTCATTAACACAGTTTCTTTTTCTTCCGGCTTAACTACCGGTGATAGAATAAATTGCATAATTTCTGGATCGGTAAAAAGGATAGTCTCGACATCTCGAAGCTCTCCTTCTACCTCTTCCAAGGCAGGACCGCTGGACACCAAATCCAACAGTGCTTGGCTGTAAACAGTTGATACCTGGCTCTGATTCATTATAGGTGTCTAGATCCTTTCCAGCTTACTTAATTCTTTATCAATAAAACTTGCGTAATCATCTTTCTTAAGTTGCTTTTCTAAAATCTCACTTGCAA
This sequence comes from Leptospira sp. GIMC2001, assembly GCF_028462125.1. Classification (NCBI taxonomy): domain Bacteria; kingdom Pseudomonadati; phylum Spirochaetota; class Leptospiria; order Leptospirales; family Leptospiraceae; genus Leptospira; species Leptospira sp. GIMC2001. The sequence goes on from NZ_CP115468.1 coordinate 3,328,014, forward strand.
TCAGAACTGACATTTCTGCCACTTGAATCTGCAACTCTTGAACCGCCTTTGCTTTCGCAAGTTCGATATCCCGTACAGATTGTTCTTTCAACTTTCGAATATCCGAATTCGCATCTTCGATCATTTTGTTTTTGAGATTGACTGCATCCGATTTAGCTTCGTTGATGATCGCAAGAGCCTCATCCTTAGCATGATTGACCTTTTCTTGGTAATCTCTAAGTACTTTCTCTGCATCACTACGAAGTGATGTAGCTTTTTCGATCTCACTTTCGATTCCAGCTGCACGCTCATCGAGTGCTGTTAGGATTTTGTCCCAAGCAAACTTCTTCAAAATGAAGACAACGATTAAGAATGTAACCAGGGTCCAAATTACTAGACCCGGATTCACATCCAGCAGATTCAAACCTCCACCAGCTCCTAGGAAAACCAAGGTTTTACCTATTTCTGCTCAGTTTGAGCAGCTGGGGTTTTTGCTACAGATTTCGGAAGCTCTGTATTCAATAGAGATCCAGCTTGGAACATGATTACAAGTGCGAACAATGCAGCACCTTCAATCAACGCCGCAGCGATAATCATACCTGTTTGAATAGGTCCAGCAGCGTCTGGCTGACGGCTCATACCTTCAACAGCAGATCCACCAATTCTTCCAATTCCAAGTCCAGCTCCAAGAATAGCTAAACCAGCTCCAATTCCAACTCCAATGTATCCTAAACCAAAGTCCATATTGAGTGTAACTCCTATTGATATTTAAAAATTTTCCAAAAAATTCATTTTAGTGTCGATGCATCACAGAACCAACGAAGATTGATGTGAGCAAAACAAATATGTAAGCTTGCAAAAAAGCTACAAATATTTCCAAAACATAAATTGCTCCCGCACCAACAATGGCAACAGGCACAATATAATAGGTCTGAAATTTAAAAATGAATCCAATTAACGCAAGTATGATGACGTGACCCGCTGTCATATTTGCCAAGAGACGCACTGTAAGAGCAAAGCATTTCGCAAGTGGAGACACAATGAACTCAAGAGGCCACATCAATGGCCAAAGTGCAAGAGGAACACCATTAGGAACTGAATGCGGAATGAATTTGATTCCTTGGTAAGCAAAACCAGTTCCCATGATCAATAAAAATGTCATTATAGCTAAAGAAACAGTGACACTTACGTCACCTGTCGTTGTTATACCACTCCAAACCAATGCTAACGGATGGTGATGCCCAGCATCAGAAAACAAAGTAAAGATCTCACCGATTGGTGGAATGATTCCCATCAAGTTACCTGATAGAATAAAGAAAAACAGAGTCAACATGTAGTGATAATATGCGTGGCCATGACCATGCATGCTTCCATCAACTACGTCTTTCTTGATAAATCCAACTAAAGCTTCCACTCCGTTTGCAAATCGACCATTGACTTTCATTGGATTCTTAGAAATCTTACTTGCTGCAGGAATAAATATCAATAGAAGAATCAAGCAACCAATCCACATCATGGTTACTCGTTTGGTAATATGCATGTCCAATCCACCAACATAGTGGTAGGATTTGTGATCACTGTCATGGAAAATAGCTGAGTTGTTCGGATCAAATCCTGCGCTACCTTCGTAAACTTTTTCCCCACCGAAGTTCAAAGGGAAAACTGGAGCGTCACTCAAGTGATGAACGATTACGCCATTGAGATCAAATTCTTCACCCTCAGTTGATGAAGCAACCACTGGGTTAGTGAATAAAAATAATGAAAAAATAATTGTTACTAATATTTGGTTTAGTCTAAAATTCATAAATTGGTTCATTGATTCCTGTAATGGATCAGTAATTCGTGCCCTCATAGCTCTTCTTCTTTCTGTATGATGAGGGAGTGGTTGTCCTTTGTCCAGACAGCTACAAATACAAATATTGCAAGAAAGCCAAAATAAGCAAGAAAAAATCCCAAAATAAATTCTGATCCTCCATCGCGCATTCCAATAACCAAAATTGCTAAACTTCCAAAAAAAGATAATAAAATGAGTCCTGCTTGTCCAAGCCCAGACTTAGCTCCGTAGATTCTAAACAGAATAAATTTGGCTTCAAACAAAATTGTCTGGAATCCAAGGCAAAGAAAAAATCCATTCTGTACGCTAGGAAATAAGTAAATGACAATGATTGTAAAAACTAATAAACCTAAAAGAAATAAAGTTTGGAATTTTAAAGGAGGGAGTTTGCCAAAATCAATGGGAGTTTTCAATCTTGCCTCGTTCTTCGAACTATATGAAACAAACCCAAAGAAAAACCAAGGATCATTCCTAAGAGTAGTATCCAAGGAGCTGAACCCAATTGCTTATCCAGCCAAGATCCACCGAGCAGAAAAAACAAGATGATTCCCGTAAATTCTGTTCCAAGTCCAGCAAGATGCCAAGCTGATTTTATTTTAGGAGTCTTCCGATCCTGTCCCAACGAACGTCCATTCTCCAAATTCGATACAAAATCGTTCTCTTGAGCCAGTCCATTCTAGGTTCAAATTCTTCGGAACTACTAGAATTCCCGTATGAATCAATTTCATTGGGTTGGCAATAATTTAAGATATTTGCGGCATCCCATTTCTCAGCCTCATAGGGTCCTTTTTCGGAGAGCTCAAGTCCATCCTTGAACTGACAAGTATGATCTTTCCAATTGATAGAGAAATAGATGATCAATGCTTTGCCTAAAATATCTTCTCTCGGAACAAAACCCCAACCTCGTGAATCATGTGAATTGTCACGATTGTCACCCATAACCATATAGTGACCATCTGGAATCAAACATCCATTGGAGAAATCGCAGTTGAAACGAGCTCCAGCATTGCGGATGTCATCGGAAGTCTCCAATAGTAGATGCTGGAATTCTCCTTTCGTTTCCCGAAATAAAGTTCCTGAGGAAGCTCGAATGTCATCGACGTCCGCAAGCTCTTTTCCTTGAGGAACCTCTTCTGGTGCGTAGTCAAGAAAAGAGTCGGAGCCAATTGGACGGTATTCAATAAATGCATATAAAATACGACCTTTTGATGTTTCCATATATTTTCTTGTTAGGCGGATTGTATCACCGGGCATACCGATTACCCTTTTGACAAATCTCTTAGAAAATATTCCCTCACGAGTCTCGCCGTAATTGAGGGCATCATCCGGCGGAATAAAAGTTACGATATCACCACGGCGGGGATCATCTATCCTGTAAATTTCTTTCTCAGTAAACGGGATTCGAAGCGAATATCGCATTTTATTGACAAAAAGAAAATCCCCTATTTTCAAAGTTGGGATCATTGAGCCAGAAGGTATGTTATTTGCGTCCAAAATTGATGATTTGAATGCGAAAACGAGAACGATTATACCTAGAAATGAAGAAAGTGAAGAAACAAACGAGGGGCTGTCTTCTTCAACTTCTTCGAGTTTTGATTTATTCCAAAATGCCATGTTCGAGTAGAGAATGATTTCGTTGCGTTTTCTGTCAAGAAAGGGAAAAAAAACGGGAAAAATGCTTGTACACCAAATGAATTTCACCGAGGATATACGAGAGGGTGCCATGTCCAATCTGAAAGAATATCTTAAACATTACCCAATTCTTGCCATTAAAACTGGAACGGAAACAGAGGATATGGGCTCCGAAGAAATTCTCTATCTAAAAAAACTTTGTGCCAACCTACTCCCTGTTTATGTAAAAATTGGCGGTCCCGAAGCAAGAAACGATATGCGGATATGCCAGAAAATTGGAGTGGAAGGAATTTCCGCGCCAATGATCGAGTCCGAATATGCATTACGAAATTTTATCTCATCTCTTAAGAACGTCGTTGCTCCAAAATACTATCAATCGCTTCGCAAGTCCATAAATCTAGAAACAATAACTGGATACAAAAACTATTTGGATATTCTGGATAGACCAGAAATAAATGAGTTAGATCAAATAACAGCCGCTAGATCAGATTTATCTGCATCCATGGATAGAAAGCCAGATGATCCAGAAGTAACGCGAGTTACGAGAAATATTGTTAGGATGGCCAAGGAGCGCGGACTCAATACTTGCGTTGGCGGAACGATAACTAAAAAGAATTTTGATCTCATTCGAGAAGAAATCCAACCTGATTTTATCAATTCAAGACATATCATGGTTGATGTGTCAAAACTAAAATCAATCACAGGAGAAGAGATTGCTGAAGCGATGCTTTCTATTGAGATTGAAATCTATGAGCTATTTGCAAAAGAGTTCCCAGAAAAATCCTATCATTACAAAAATAGAATTGAAACCAATCGCGAAAGAATCGGAGAACGGAAAGTACTTTATTTTATTAGATGAAGCCAAACTTCATTCGAAGCATCTTTTTTGCTTTTGTTATTCTCTATTTTTTCAATTTGTTTTTGTATCCACATTCTGATCCAAGAATATTTCATAGAATTTTTGCTTACATTGCAATATTAATTGGAACTATCCTATTTTATTATCTGTATTCAAATCGGCTTGCTATAACAAATAATAGCAACTCATCTGACTCAATAACTCATAAAATAAAATCCAATTATGAAACGTCTTCTGAGGAAGGCTTCAATTCGAAGAAAATTTATTTATTTTATGTATTTATCGGAATCATTCTTTCTTTAACTTTTATCGTTCATTTCGTTCTCGTAACATTCGGACTGCAATCCATATTTTTCTTAGGTGAACTAGACTTTGTTTCTATGGGAGAAATTATCAACAACATCGCAAGAGATGGTAATTTTACATCCCGCTTTCACGGCGACTTTCAATCTTCCTATCTCGCACATCATTTCGCTCCGGGACTTGTTTTCTATGTTCCGTTTTTTTGGCTAACGAATGATCGGCTTATTCTCGCTTGGTCCCAATGTTTTTATACTTTAGTAATTATTGTTCTAATCTATTTGAATATAAAAAAATACAATTGGAAATCTTGGGAATATTATTTCTGGATATTGATTTTTGCATCTAATATCTATTTGTACAGATTGTCTTTATCTTATCACTTTGAGATCCTCTATGTAATTTTCTTTCTCGGGATTATCTATTTTCGCAATCAATCCAATATCTTCGGAGAAATTTTATGCTTATTTTCTGCGATCAGCATAAAAGAAGATATTGCCATCTACTTAGGATTGTTCTATGCAATTGAATCAATTACAAGCTTCAAGATTATTTTAGGAAGTCCAAAGAACACAATTCAGTTAGGTTCTATAAATATTAGTACAACTGAAAAGAAAGAATGGATATTACCTATAAAAGATTTCTGCATAAGTCTTTTCTGTATTTTGACATTTTTCATTTTTACTCCCCTTCTAAGGAATCTAATGGAAGTCAATAGCGACGAAAATTGGCTTAGTATATGGTCTAACTGGGGAACCACACCTGTACAAATTGTTACAACAGTTATCTTTCATCCAATTGATTTCCTAACTTCCATTTTTGCAAAAAAAAATATTCTTCTAGAAATCTCGATGGGATTTGCTTTTCTATTTTGGTTATCCCCTAAACATTTTATCTACATATTTATGATCAGCTGCTTGCATTTTATATCCTCTAGGGAATGGCATAACGAATTGTACAATTATTATATCTATCCGATCTTACCCGTTTTGATTATAGGAACCATTGAAGGTTGGAACAGAATTCGGAAATATCTTGGCCATTATATGGTTCCCATTATTTTCTTGGGATTGGGGATAATATTTTATAGAAATTCTCTGGATATAAATTTCCCCTTCACTGCATCCAATCATTATAAATCAACATCTGCTTTGGATGAAAAATTATACAATACAAAAGAAATCGTTAAATTAATTCCAAATTATTCAATAGTTGCAACAGAATTTGATCTCGGGAGTTTTGTATCGCTTAAGAATAAACTCATTCCAATCAAAGAGGATTTTTCTGCATTTGGTTCGGATAGTCCAGAATATATCTTAATCGATACAGATATGGGATTCTCACCTTATATTTCACTAAACACCATTCGTGACTGGGAGAAAAGTTGGATCACCGAACAATCATATAATGTTTTTGCAGAAAAGGGTAGTCTGCGTTTACTGAAGAAGAAATAAAGCTAATCGTTGATACAATAATTCTATGGGATGACCAAAATCATTGTTACCATAAAACCACGACCTGGTTCGGATTGAACAAAAAGTTCCGAACCTGGCAGTTTCCATTTTATACGTTGCCGAACTTCCCCGAGACTTCTACTGAAAATTTGTTCTTCCAAATTGATGCTCTCATCAATTTTCATTCCCTTACCATTATCTGAAATGTTGATTCGTATTGATTTCTCGGAATCCCTTAGCGCATGTATGTTCAAAATATGATCTGTTTTGCTCTGAGTTCGAAATCCATGCTTGAATGAATTTTCAATGATTGGTTGAAGAATTAGCGGAGGAAGTCGGACATCTTCAAAACTGCAATCAAGTCGCTGATTGATTGTTAGAGTATCATAAAAACGCAATTTCTGCAAATGCAAATAGTCATCAAGAAATCCCCACTCTTCTGCAAATGGAATTAGGTCTCGATTGCTCTGATCTAAGAAAAATCTGTAGTTATTTGCAAGCTTTAAAATGGCATCGCTTATTAGCTCAGGCTTTACTTGGTAGAGAGCATGGATTGTATTTAGAGAATTGAATAGAAAATGTGGATTCATCTTCGATTGAAGATTACGAAATTTGGATTCCTTTAGATCGTTTTCTGCTTTCTGTAACATTTTTCTTTTTTCAAATATATTTCGTTCTAAGTTGAAACCCTGCGCTATAACACCGATTAATACACCCCATTGTACAAATGAAAAAGAACTTGGATCATTGCCCAACTCCAATAAAACCTCAATTGGTATACAGATAAAAGTCAATGCAAGTCCTACAAAATTACCCAGTCCATCTGGATGTCCATTTTTCCATGCCCTAAAGCTAACATAAATCGCAGACAGAAATGTAAACAAAACCAAAATAAGATACAGAAATCGATAGTGTATAAAATAAGTTATAGCTAAAGGGGATATATTTAGACATAGAGCGGCTGTGATCGTAACAATCGATACAACTAAATGAATTGAAATTAGAATATTCAATATTCCCCATTGCTTTGAACCAAATAATCTTCGTAAGCCGATAAGCATCGGAATCAGAAATAGACTATTGGCCATTATTAGTAGCGTAAAAAAATAACTTAAATCCTTTACCAAAAAATTCATGACTGGATTGGATAGAAAACCGATTAAACCAAATAAAAAAGCAAAGGATCCGAATTCTAAACTCAATTTATAGTTTTTCTTCCAATTAATGAGAGATATAACGATTACAGCCAATCCAATAAAGAGAAAGAAAGAACTCAGAGCAATTAAGGGTATCTGATCTCTAAGGAACTGAGTTGTAATATCATCCACACTTCCCATAGAAAAATTTTGTGGAGTGATTAGATACAAATAGCCTTTCTGATGCAAAATTCTCAAATATAAATATTTCTCAGATTTACCGTTTAATTTGACCCAAGAAATAAAAAATTCTTTCTGATTGAATACAGGATTCTCGACATCTAAATCTCCCATTTGCCCTAACAAATCGCCAGAATCATTAAAAATCTGATAAGCAACTCCACCATATTGCAATAATGAAGAAGTATGATCCCAATTATCCACTTCACTCACATCAAAGCGCATCCATAGAAATGACTCATCTGCAACCTTTTGCAATTCAGAATTGGAAATCAAAAGATCCATATTATTCCAAGTTCTTGTTTTCAATTCGGAAAACTTAAGCTTACCGAACTCATCTTTTCCAATATCACCTTTGATAAACTCAAATTTATTATAAATTTTATAAATATTTTTTCTAGTATTTGATCTTTCTGAAAAATATTCAAACGATGAGAATACGAAGACTATTCCGATACATAGTAACAGTGATAACGAGACCCAACTCGATTCAAAAATCAGATGGATTTTTCTTTTGAAATTTTCTAAAAATGAACCCATTATTTATAGACCAAGTCGTCCTTTTAAATTAGATGCATAGGCACGACCAACCGGAAGTACAGTGTCTTCTCCGTCTCTTAATTCCAACAAATATGATCCACCTTTATCATAGCGTATGGACGAGATATATTTTTTATTCACCATGTAACCTTTGTGGATACGATAGAAATGTTCATCAGAAAGTTTTCCTTCAATATCTTTTAATAATTTTGACACTTCATAATCTTTTTCTTTAGCATGGATCACGGTGTTTTTGTTATGCGAAGATAAATAAACTATCTCATCATAAGGGAGAAAACATTTTGCAGAATTACTTGTGAAAGTCAAAGATTGGGATTGAATATCTTGGCTATTGCGAATGTCTCCCCAGAATCTTATAGCCTTTTCGACCGATTTCCTAAATCTAGAAAAATCAAATGGCTTGAGCAAATAATCCAAAGCTTCATATTCAAATGCACTCACTGCGAATTCACTATAAGCAGTTGCAAATATAAAAAAACTATTCTTGTTGTGGAATTTTTTTAGTAAATCCAAGCCAGATTGGACTGGGATGTTTATATCCATAAAAATTAAATCATATTCTTTGTGGGAAAGTAAGCTCTCAGCGATCTGTCCATCTTCTGCAACTCCTGCGAGAACAAGTTCGGGACAATCCAAAACGTATTTAACCAGAAGTTCTCTTGCAGGATATTCGTCCTCAACGATCAATACGGAATAAGCTGTCTTTTCAATCATAAAGTATTTCTTAAATTGTTCTATTTATTATAAAATCCATTTATACGCAAATTTGCAAGCGTATACGCAAAACTGATGAGAATATACAATAGCGTTCACTCCTTGACAGATAGCTCTCACAGATATGGTGAAAGTATCTGACTACCCGCCTTTCTTTATCGATCGGTTGTATTATAGAAAATTTTATCGGAATTTAAAATATAGCAAAACTTTGAATTTTAGAAATTTTTATTGACTAGCCTCAGTGAATACAGCATCATACTTTTCTAAATTCGAAAAAGAAGAGTTCAATTAAATGAAAATTCTAATCCTAGTTTCTATAACCCTAACGGCATTAGCTAATTGCAATTCCACTTCTGAGAAATCTCAGATTCCGTTGGGTGCGAATATTCAGAAAATATCATCAAATCCTGAGCAATATAAGATCATTTCCACTGCAAAGGCTGCTGAAACTACTTTAGAAAGACGAAATTCCATGATCATGCAGAGATCATCTTGTGAAGGAGCTGATCTATTAGCACGAGAGAAACTAAAAGAAGTAAGTCAAGACCCGAAGGATTGGAAAAGCGCAACTGTAAAGACGAGTGAGAAGATTTTCTATCAGGGCGAGTTTTGTTCAAAAGAATTTCTATTTACACCTGGTAAATAGTCATGATTCAGAAATTATTTATTTCCTTTTTCATTTGTTTATGCATTCTACCTAATTTTCTCGCGAAAATCCAGGCACAATCGAATTCAAATTTGATTATTCTTGGTGAATTCAAAGGAATTCAGAATCAGGAACCGAGTATTACGACTACATTGACTAAACGAGTGACAGATTCGCTTGAAAAGGATAATTTTTCCGTCAAAGAAATTCCCTACAACCAGGTCAAAAATAATCTTGAATATACAAAAAGGCAGACAGCCCAATTTTATATAACAGGATATTATAATAGAAGTAGATTCGGAAACCTTGAAATATTCGCACAGATTTATAATCCTGAGACAGAAACTTTAATTGATGCATTGAGTATATCTGATGAGGTATTGAAAATTGAAGGTCTAGCTATAAACGATGCTGACGTAAAACAATCTGATGAAGAAATAATAGAAAAATTTGTAAAAAGATTAAATATTAAACTAAAACTCAATCCTAAAAAACAGGAAAGAAGAGAAGAGATCAACGAACATGTATTTGGAACTAAGATCAATAATAAAGAAGAATATCCTGTTGCAAAAGAAGATATCTCCAAGGAAGCGAGTCAAGTTTTTAAACTTTTGGAGGAAATAGAAGTTGTTTCCGCCACAAAAACTAAAGTAAAAATCATTGAAGCTCCGGCTGCCGTTTATGTTGTAACGGCAAAACAAATTCGTGAGCGCGGCTACAGAACGTTATCGGATGCTTTGCATCATTTACCTGGATTTGACTTCCAACACAATTACGGAATTTTTCCAGAGTTAATACACCAACGGGGATTAGTTGGAAATAATAACAGAACCAATATCTATATCGATGGTATCCAAGATAACAATATCAATGAAAATGGTTTTCTTGCAGGTTCAATTCGATTCCCGTTGATGAATGTTGAACGAATCGAAGTTGTATCTGGACCGGCATCTGCCCTTTACGGAGCGAACGCTTTCAACGGTATCATCAACATTATCACGAAAGATGGGAGCACGTCACCTGGCAATCATGCTGAATTTACCTACGGAAGTTATGAAAGCAATTTCAAAAATCCAGGTGCTTCTGCCAATTTCTCAGCTCGAGGTGTGTCTGAATCTGGCGGGATTCAATACAGCATAGGTGGATACTATTACAAAACGCAAGGTCCAAATTTTGGAGGAATAGGAAGACTTGATGGTGATGATCCTGTCGAGAACAAACTCTGCGGTGGTCAATGTATTTCTGATGGGAATGGTTTAGGATACTATTGGTCACCAAACTACAATAATTCGAAAGAAGAAACATACAATGTTACCGCCAAGTTCAAGATGAAAAATTTCCGATTCCAAACTATCAATTGGAAATATCATCAAGGTGAAGGAACATTTGCGAATGGTAACCAACAAATTGATTTCAAACAGCGAGGCCTTGAAACAGGCAAATTTGATGAGAGAAATACTGCTAGGTTACTTGGAATTCTAAATGGAAATGCAAGCCCAGAAGGATTTATTGGTTCCAATTGGGATTTCCAAAACAATGCAGTCACAATGGGCTATGATCTACCTCTTACCGATAAGTTGAGCCTTGATTCTGAAGCTACAGTTCGTCATACATCGATTATGTCATCAAGCAAAGAATCCTATCCAAATGATACATCGACCAACCCACAGTATAGAACTGGGGATTTCACAATTGCAGAGAATTACGCAAGACCTGATTATGCTTATCAGCTAGAAGAGAAACTTTTCTATAATCCCAATGAATATATGTCTACAGTTGTTGGTATCGTTGCAAGGCATTTTGTTGTTGCAAAAGGCTATGGAACCTACGAGAGAGTGAACATCAACAACTTTGCTGGATATATTCAACAGAGCATCCGAATCTGGGAAAAAGTCACTTTGTTAGGTGGTATACGTCATGACGAAACATCAACTTATGGTGGAGCAACCAACCCAAGAGCAAGTATTGTTTATCAACCAATAAAAGAATTATCTTTTAAGGCTTTGTACAGCACGGGGTTTAGAGAACCTACAGTTTTTGAGCTTTTCTCGCAGACTTTGCAAAGAAAAACAAACCCTGATTTAATTCCAGAAACATTGGTGACTAAAGAATTAGGAATGAGTTATATTCTTTTCAAAAAATTATCTGGATCCATTCATGCTTTTGAGAACAAAATTGAAAATCTTATCATTGAAGTAAGAACAAGAGACGACTTGGCTATCAATGGTGTAGAACCTACTGCAGGCTCTTGGAACCAGAATCAAAATTTAGGTGAAGTTAAGATTAGAGGTTTAGAATTTTCTAATAATACAAAGATCACAGATTGGTTAGATGTTTTTGCTAATTATACCTATACCCGTGGAGAGTATATAAATCTTCCATCCAGCCTACAAACTTCTCCAAGTACTCGAGGTCGCGAAGGAGATAATTACGGTGATGATATCTACTTGGCAATTTATGAAGAATTGACTGGAGATAAAACTAGTCCGACAAAAGGACCAGTTCCACATATTGCTCCACATAAATGGAATGTGGGATTTACTTACCATATCAATAAAAATGTCTCCTTCTTCTTGAGTGGAAGTTATGTTGATGTGCGAAGAAATATATCCACTAACCCTAATAATGCTGTTGGAAGCTATACGATGATGAAGGCGAATTTTCGTTGGGAAAATTTCATATTCGAAGGACTCTATTTCAATGTTCTTGTAAACAATGCGACCAATGATTTGTTCTTTGATCCCGGAATTAGAAATGCTGCAGGTGGCTATTATCCAACTCAACATCCGCTAGAACGAAGAAATATTTGGATCACTCTTGGTAAGAATTTTTAGACAAATCCAATATTAATGGACAATCATTCTTGACATTTTGATTTTTCAGGTTCCACTGACAGAGATTGGAATTTAAGTTTATGTCGAGGTATCATGAATCCATTTTTGAGTGCTGAGCTAGGCGAATTCGTAGGAACTCTTGTTCTTATTTTATTAGGTAACGGTGTTGTAGCTGGTTGCCTTTTAGAAAAATCGAAATCCAAGAACGGTGGCTGGATTGTGATCACTGCAGGATGGGCCTTCGGTGTAATTTTTGGAGTTTTCTCAGCGAAGCTTTTCGGAAGCAATGATGCCCATTTGAATCCAGCAGTTAGCATAGGTTATGCGATTTTTTCCAGTGACTATTCAAAACTCATTACTTATATCCCAAGTCAAATTGCTGGAGCCTTCGTTGGAGCAAATTTAGTCTATCTTCAATATTTACCGCATTGGAAAGAAAAAAATGACCCCGGAGCAATTCTTGCGATATTTTCAACTGAGCCTGCAATCAATCATAGTTTCTCCAATCTAATCAGTGAGTTTATTGGAACTTTTATTTTGATCATTGGTATATACGGAATTTATAATGCGTCAATTCCAGATCTCAATCCTCATTTTGGAACATTTCTAGTTGGTCTTCTGGTCTGGGCGATTGGTCTTTCATTAGGTGGAACAACTGGATATGCGATCAACCCAGCCAGAGACTTAGGTCCAAGAATTGCTCATAGTTTTCTACCTATTCCGGGCAAAGGATCATCAAGATGGACATATTCTTGGATTCCAATACTTGCACCAATTCTTGGTGCGATCTCTGCAGGAATATTGATTCTCTCGCTTAAACTCTAGCCAAATTTTTGTAGTTTTTTCCTTGCAAAGCATATCAGAAGAATGTAAAATTAAAGTAGCGAGTAAGTTCTGATTGACCGTATCATTTCTAATGAAACGCAAAATTCATACAGAACGATTCTCGGAGGTTTATCATGAAAATCACAAAAATTCTTATATCATTATTGATTATACAATCCCTATCATCTTTTTCTTTTTTATTTGCGCTCGATCAGAGTACAAAACTCAGACTTATGGAAGAAGCCCTGATTGAATCGGCAATAACGCCTGAACAAAAATCGGCAGTTGCAGCTTACATGAATAAAATTGCCGAAGAAAAGTTAGCCTTAGCTCAAAAGCTTCGGGAACGTGCAAATAGTCCTCGTGCAGGCAAAGTCGCTTATAAAAATGCGGAAAGAAAAGAGCTCATTCGCAAGGCTGAACGTTTAGAATCAGAGGCAAAAAGATACAAAGATTTTTGATAATATTCAAATAGTTTTATATTCTACTTTTGATTGTTTTTGCGGCTATATGAGCGGTCGTCCATGCATTTTGAAAGTTGAAACCTCCTGTGATTCCATCGACATCCAAAACTTCTCCGGCGAAGAAAATTCCAGGCACGATTCGACTTTCCATTGTTGAAAAGTTTACATCCTTGCGATGAACACCTCCAGCTGTTACAAATTCTTCTTTGAATTCACCCTTTCCAACGATCTGAAAAGTAGCACTTTGCAATTGTTCGGCGATAGACATTAATTCTTTAGAAGAGATTTGATTCCAGATTTTCGTGCTGGAAATTTGGCAATATTCCAAAATTGAATTCCAATATCTTTTCGGAATCTCAAAGGGAGAATTCTGCAATCCTTTGCTATTCAATTTTATTTTATGTTCCTCTAGTATTTTTTTGGTTTCTTGCAGATTGCATCCTGGCAAAAAATTGATTTTCAATTCTGCATTATAGTCGCAAGCAAATAATTCCCGTGCAGCCCAAGCTGAAAGTCTTAGAATCGCAGGCCCACTCAGTCCCCCGTGAGTAATTAATACAGGTCCGATTGCAGATATTTTGTATTTAGGAAGACTAACTTCTGCCTGCGGAAAAGCAAGTCCGCTCAGATCTTGGATGCGGTGATCTGTAAATTTGAAAGTAAAAATGGAAGGAACAGGATCGATAATTCTATGACCCATAGCCTCAAGCCAAGTCCATACTCGCTTCGAAGATCCTGTAGCGATAACAAGATATTTATACGATTTGGTTTCACCATCCTTCCAAGTGAGGTCAATCATATCAGTTTCGGAATTCTTATGAATCGAAATAATTTCTTGATCACCGAGAATTTGAACCTTGTGTTTCTCAGCTTGAGAATACAAACAATTGATTATTGTTTCGGAAGAATCTGTGACCGGAAACATTCGTCCATCAGATTCGGCTTTTAATTTAACTCCATGTGATTTAAACCATTCTATTGTTTCTAGGGCACCAAATTCTTGCAATGCCCATTGCAATTCTTTCGATCCTCTCGGATATCTCTTGCTGAATTCAATCGGATCCATCAAATTATGAGTTACGTTACATCGTCCACCGCCAGATATTCGAACTTTACTCAAGAAATTTCTTGACTTTTCTAGCAAGCTTACTTCAAAATTCGGATTCTCGGCAATCTTTATTGATGAAAAAAAACCAGCCGCTCCGCCACCTAATACAGCAACACGATTCTTCATTTTTTTAACTCTGAGATTCTCTTTCCAATTGATCTAAGTGACTTCCCGTGCTTGGGATAATAAATTATTTGTGATGAATAGATACCTGTGTGACCAGAACTTATATAAGAAACAACACAGGCTATACCTGCATAGATTCCAATTTCTGTTCCAAAAATCTCCATTGCCATAAGTGTGCAGGCTAACGGTGTATTGGCGGCACCAGCAAAGACAGCAACAAAACCCATACAAGCAAGTAAGCCCATTGGAAGCGGCATAAAATTGGACATTGTGTTACCTAAAGTAGATCCTATAAAAAATAATGGAGTAACCTCCCCACCCTTAAAGCCTGCACCCAATGTAAAGGATGTGTAGATAGATTTGATAATAAAAGAATAAATTGGTTGAATATTCTCGAAGCTATCGGCAATCACATCTATTCCAAGACCCATATATTGATAACTATCTGTCAGCCAAACGAAGGCTGCAAAAGCCAACCCACCAATAAATGGTCGAAACGGAGGATATTTTATAAACCTGGAAAACTGTCCACTCATCCAATGTGAACTCACTGAGAAGAACCTAGCTTGGAACCCAAACACAATTCCTGCAGCAATTGCATAACATAAATATTCTGGACTAATTCCGGGAATAGAATCTACTTGATACATTCGATGTCCAACTCCCCAACTGGTTGTAACCCAATCTGCGATAATTGCTACAAGAAAACTGGGGTATATTGCATCATAGCGCATTCGACCAAGTAAAAAAACTTCCATACCGAATACAGCTCCCGCCAATGGTGTTCCAAATACTGATGAAAATCCAGCTGCAATTCCCATCACAATCAGAATCGACCTTTCCGTTTTTTTGAAACGAATAATATGCGTGAGTTGATCCGCAAGTGATGCACCCATTTGCACCGCAGTACCTTCACGTCCAGCAGAACCACCAAAAAGATGAGTGGCTATCGTTCCGAAAAAAACAAGTGGCGCCATCCTTAATGGAATGATTTTCTTGGAATCATGGATCTCATCTATCAACAAATTATTTCCACGAACGATAGATGATCCCAGATAGTAATAAATAAAACCAATGATTAAACCGCAGATTGGCAAACCCCAAATTATTTGCGGATTAGTTTCTCGATAAACAGTGACCCAATCTAAGGATACCAAAAATATTGCAGAAGCAGATCCCGCAAAGATTCCAACGACGATAGCAATTAAGCTCCATCGAAAGAAACCAGCGAGGAGTTTATATTGAGCCAAGAAATATTTATTATTTTTATTTTTGATAATTTTCATATAAAATGATCAATTGCGAAAAACTAGTCCAATAATCATGACAGGTCTTCATGCATCGTTTAGAAACAAATCTGGAATTTCCATTTTTGTCAAAAATGCAATCAGACCTTTTAGCCTAATCTATTATAAAAAATTTCAATATGCACCCAACAAGAAATTTAATGAATCACTAAAAAAAGGCAAACCTGCAAAAGATAAATATTCTGTTAATATGTTTACCCAAGCCCTTAAAATTTGTAATATTCAGGGAGAATTCACTACGCTTCCATTCTACCATCACAAAAGGCTTCATCTTTCGACTACCATCCTCCGTGATCTTCGTGGTAGCCTTTTTTTTAACCACAAAGGGCACAAAGGTTACGCAAAGGAATATAAGGAATAATTTTTTATGTCATCCCAGTGGAAGTAATAAAATAGAAAATCGGAGATCACATAATTTAAAAAAGAAAGAAGTCCCAATTCTTCACTTTCGATTTGCCTTCTTCCATTCTTCCGCTTTGCGCATAATCTCATATATATCTGGTTCACCTGGCGCTCGTAAGTATGCGCCATGAACAAAACCCTCTTTGCCAGATTCTGTTCTTATCTTAACCCAGGTTGCAGAAATTAAGCCCTCAGGAAAATATTGATGCTTGCCTGTGTCTTCGAGCAGAATTATTTTTTGATTTCTTTGTAATTTATCTAGTATTTTTCCTTCTGTAGATGGTTGGTTGCGAAGATTGGTGTTGCTTCCTGTCACAATATATGAACCAGGAAAGCGGACAGGTATATACCCATTGCAAGTTGTTGAACATTTTTCTTTAGTTTGTTCGACTAATTCAACATCAGAATTTTCTTTTATAAAAATCCTATCGCCGCAGTACTGTTTTTTCATCAATAAAGAAAAGTTGGTTATATTCGACGGTTTATGGAGACAACTAACAATCCTTAATTTTCCGTGTTCAAATTCATAAGCAAGTCCTTCTCTGATCACAATTCCTGTCAAACTATAGTCAAATTTATCAGGAATAAAACTTGCAGTTGAAGTAATCATTTTTAACTCATCTTCCTTGAAATAATAAACCAGAAAGGAGTTTCCATCAAGCCCTTCTACTCGAGTATTTCTGATCCCTATCGAATAATTGATATCCTCTCCTGGGAATTTTTCAGGTCTCATGAACATATAGTATTCTTTATTCTCATAACCCCCACGAGCCGGATTAGAAGTTGAATTCATTAAAACATCTAATAAATGATCGCCGAGGAATATATTAAAATGATTTAATACAGCCTTCCTCTTATAAAAGAGTTCTTTTGTCTGTATCTCGTCGGAATTTATTGGAAAAACAAGAAATAAACCAATACAGGCTAAGGATTTAATTTTAATCCGCATGTCTCAATCCCTCGACTTCACGCATATGCAAGTGATGTCTATGATTCCAGATTTGAGATATAATATTACTATGCATTGCATTCTCAGGGTCAAGTTTTGGATTAGTCGAAGCTGCTGGCTATAGATTTTTTCCACCTGCCCTGTAGTAAGGCTTGATCCAGTTTTGATATTGTCGATTATAAAATAAATTCAATATATTTTCTTTTAAAAACACCTCAGTGACCTTCGTGCTTGCCTTCCTCGCGCCCGGTGGCCAGTTGGGTCTGTCTACCCACCACCAGGGGGTTGGGCTGGTGATGGGCCAAAGCCGTCACGAAGGCAAACACTCCGCTAGGGTTTACGAAATCTCTTGTTAATTTATGTGATCTAAAATTCCAATAAAGCAAAGTTAAATTGGCAAACTATTTCCCTTCGTTCCGTCCAATCACCTAACTTACAAGCATGATTGTCGCCATGCTCATTAGAAAAATTGCGAAAATCTGTCTCAGTCGATCTTTAGGTAGACGATGTGAAATCTTTGCACCAATATAAGCAAAAGGCATACTCGCAACAACCAATCCTGCAACAGCTGGCCAATAGACAAAGCCAGAACTTCCGTCCGGCAATAATTGATTGTTCCAACCGTTATAGATAAAACCTACACCTCCGCTCAGAGCAATAGGAAAACCAATTGCGGCTGCTGTTCCAATTGCCAAATGGATGGGTGTTCGAAAAAGAATGAGATAACTAGAAGTAAAAACTCCTCCTCCAACACCTACCAATGCTGAGCTGATACCGATCAAAAGACCGGTAAAAGATTGGACTGCAAAATGCGGAAGCTTTGGTTCCGGTGAATCTGATGATACAATATTCGCTTTTTCTATATTAGAATCATCAAGAATGGATTTCTTTTTTTTGCTAAAAAGCATTTTAAAAGAGAACAAATAAATAAAAAATATAAAAATATATTTCAATTCTTGACTCTTAAGATTTGCTGCAAATAAGGATCCAAGTAAAGTTCCAGCAACCACACCTGGACTCAAGAATAGAACTACTTTCCATATAACAGCTTGATTGCGATGATGAGTCAATAGAGATACAATTGAAGTAAAAAGTATGGTAGCAAGTGAAGTACCAATCGCCAAATGAAAAAGAATTTCTCTTGAGAAACCCATCTGAACAAAACTAAATGTCAGAATCGGAACCATGATGATTCCACCACCCACGCCAAAAAGACCAGCAAGCAAACCAACCAAAATCCCAGCTATCAAATAGAAAAAGATAAATTCCATAGTATTTATTGATCTCCTTGATTTTTGGATTCCACAATTGGAATTACGGTTTTTTTCTTCCGGCTAATCATCCAGACGCCAAATAAAACGAAAAATGTTCCAAGGATTTGATACAATCCGATATCTTCACCTAACAATATATATGCCAATATGACTGTTGATAGAGGTCCCGCACTCGAAACAATGGACGCCTCGCTGGATCCAATTTTCCCAATACCTGCCGACACAAGATAGCTTGGAACTACAGTTGTAAAAATACCCAATAAAAATCCCAGAAAATAGACATAGGGTGAGAACTCCAAAAATCGACTCCAATCTCGCAAGATGGAAAAATGGAATAAAATGATAACACAAGCAGTTATCATCGCGATCGATGTGAATAGATTGGAACCAAGCTTAGGAATAAGATTTCCTGAACCCATAAGATAGACTGCATAAGTGATTGCAGATAGCAATATTAACGATGCACCTAATGTTACTTTGTCGCCACCTAGTTGAACATCATGGATATAAGCAAGAGCAACACCGAAGTATGTGATGACCAAGGCAAAAACATCTATCCATCGAATTCTTTTTTTATAAAATATAAAATTGAGAATCACAACAAATGTTGGATAAACAAATAGTACCAATCTCTCTAAACTTGCTGTGATATATTGCAACCCGAGAAAATCAAAATAACTGGCTAGATAATAACCTAAGAAGCCATAAACAATCGTCAAAAAATAAAGTTTATAGTCATGCTGAGGTCTTGAATCAGATTTTTTAGAGAATATCCAAATTACGGATGCGAGATAAAATGGAAGTGCAAATGATACACGTAAAGAGAGAGTTTCAATGCTATCCAATCCTTCCAGATAAGCAAGCTTTACGAAGACTGCCTTTGCTGAGAAAAAAACAGCACCTAGTAAAACATAGATTATTCCTTTTGCATGTGAACTCATATCAAAGCAACAACCTGATAATTTCTACAATCTTTTCAGGAGAATCCGCATGTTTGAATAAGTATCTTGTGGTGGTTTTGTCATCCAGAAGATATAGATAGGTTGAATGATCAATTGTGCTATCATTCACCTCATAATGAGCACCAAATAATTTTACTACCGAGTCAATTTGATTTTTATCTCCTACGAGTCCAATAGCGTTCGGATCATAAAAACTAACATAGGATTGAATATTTTTATAATTATCTTTTTTTGAATCAACCGAGATAAATACAATTTGTACCTGATCCGCATCATTGCCGAGTTGCTTCTTAACTTTAGAAAGTTTACTCAGAGTCATTGGGCAATAGTCTGGACAAGATGTGTAACCAAAAAAAATAAGATTGATCGGCTTAGCATTTTCCGATAGTTTCCAATTCTTTCCGTCCATTCCAATTAAGCTAAAATCTCCTCCAATTCCGACAGGTGTGAAATCTTCTTTTTTACAATCAACAGTTGAGAGAAAAAGTATTCCCACAATAACCAAGTAAGATATTCGAACCCAGAGATTTCTTTGGATAAAATCTATATTTCTATCGAATGATTTAAATTTGGTTTTTACTATTGGTTTTTGGATCAATGCTTATGACCTTCGTGTGATTCAGAACCTGTCTGAGAATCCATGGAATTGGGATCCGCAACTTGGAAATCAATTTCTTTTGTTCCCATCTTTTCGAAATTCAAACGAACTTTGAGGGAATCGCCTAACTTTATCTTACGCTTAAGATTGATAAACATCAAATGATTGCCACCAGGCTTCAAAATCAAAGATGAATGAGATGCAATTGGAAAACCTTCATCCACTTTGCGCATCTTCATCATCCCAGCCTCTTCTTTCATGGAATGGATTTCACAGGCTTCAGCCCAATCTACATTGGCGCTTACTAATCTATCAGGTTCTCCATGGTTAGTAATAGAAATATATCCTGATGTAGTAATATTGGTTTCAGGAATCGGACGAATGACTGCTTGATCAAAAATCAATCCATCACCGACTACTGTTTTTTCTGAACAGTTCGCAACATTCAACACTAGGATAAAAATAAAAGCAATTGGAATCATTCTATAGTTAAAGTTCATAATCCTATCTTCTGAAAATCACTCGCATTGCCAAGGCTTTTTGGTTTATTGGAACTATGAGCTTTGCCATTATCAGTGCAGCTTTTCTCCAAGGATTGTTCGGTTCAGTCCATTGTCTCGGAATGTGTGGACCCTTTGTTCTTCTTTTGCACTCAAGAAATGGATCAGGAATTATTTCCAATTTGATCTACAATATTGGAAGATCCATTTCCTATTCAACGATTGGTTTTCTGCTTGGAATGGTTGGCTTTGGATCGAATAAATATTTTTATGCAGATCTAGGGTTGTATCTTGGAAGTAGTTTAGTTTTAATATTAGGGATTGGTTATATATTTCCATTTTTCCCAAAATTCTTCAACCAAGGATCGCCTGCTTTTATAACTAAATGGGTAAGTGGATTTCTTAAGAGAATCAACAATGTGAAAATTCTATCCTTCCTCATTGGAATCGTTTCGGGGCTTTTGCCTTGCGGTCTACTTTATCCTGCCTATTCACTTTCGCTTCTAACATCTCATCCTGTCTCGGGTGCTCTCGTGATGTTTGCATTTAGTCTTGGAACCTATCCTATGATTATTGGGCTTGGATTAAGCGGACAGAAAGTTCTGCAAATGTTTCAAAATCGCCAATACAAAGTCTTTTTGGGAATTTTGCTTGTCATAATTGCGATAAGTACTATTTTTAACAGAATCAACCTCAAGCCTGAAGAAGGTGAAGAGTGTCATACAGAAACAGATTCCGGGAGCAAAGAAGAATGAAAAAGGCTGGCAAAATTTTCGGAGGAGTGATTGGGTTCCTCGCCGTGGTGATCACAACAACTTATTATATTGATTACCCTTCATACAGTTATGAACACAGCACACTTCCAGCTACATTCGAAGAATTTTACGATATGAAGCTTGCGGAAAGTAAAGCAAAGAACGCAAGACCTGGAAACAACGAACGATTGGTTCGGTATTCAAAGGGCAAAACTCCAATCGCTATTTTGTATATTCATGGTTTCGGTGCATCTCGTGGAGAAGGCGAATATGTTGGAGATGCAATCGCAGAAAAATTCAAAGCGAATCTCTATTATTTAAGACTTCCTGGACATGGCACAAATATTGAAGACCATCGTGAAACAGGTTTTCAAGAATATCTAAAAACCGCAGAAGATACTTTTCTTATGATGGATCGATTGGGTGATAAAGTTGTTGTAATCGGAACTAGTATGGGCGGACTTTTATCCACTTATCTTGCATCAAAGTATCCTGATAAGATTCATGGTTTGATTCTCGCTTCTCCCTTCTACGACTTCCGTGATAAGTCTGGAAATGTTTATAGTTTTATCTGGGGCAAGCAATTGGTTAACACTCTCTATGGTGACCTAAGAAAAAATAAAAAGAATGATAGAGATGATGCTGCCTTTAATTATTGGTATCGTGATCAATACTATGAAGCTGTTCAGAATATTTCTAATCTTAAGAGAGTCATAGCCAATTCAGAAGTATATGAAAAAGTTACTGTTCCCGTCTTAATGTTCTATTACTATAAATCAGAAGAAGACCAAGATTCCACAGCCGATGTGAGTAGAATGTTGGAAGTGTTCGACGAATTCGGTAAGGCAACTCAACCCAATCCTTTGAACAAAAAAGTTCAAATTGAGAACGGTGCACACGTTCTTATGTCAGAATATGTTAAATCTGATAAAGAACTGATCATCAAAGAAATCGAAGAATTCATCACAAAAATCAAATAGTAAAAATGTTTACGATGGTACTTTCTAAATCTTCACTCAACGAAAAGTAGAACATGAAAGTATCATCTCCATGCACAAAAGTTTGCTTCATTGATCCATCAACTGGACTCTGTGAAGGTTGCTATCGAAGTCTGGAAGAAATTGGCCTTTGGTCTAGCTATAGTTTAGAGAAAAGAGAAGAGATTCTGTCCGATCTGAATTTAAGAAAAAAATCAATGAAACTTGAATTAACGTAGATATAATTGAGAATGGGATTCAGTTTCTCCCATTCTCTTTTATAGAATCATTTTAAATTATTTTCGTTTATCGATCAATCCTCTATGAGTTTCGCATAACCGATAGAGTTTGCCTGATCTAGGGTTCTTTTTTGTGACTTTGGTTCCACAAATGATGCAGAGACCATTATCTCTTCGTTTTTTGTACAACATTTGCACTCTTTGTGCTCCAGTTAAGTTGTGTTTGGATATCTGAATGCGATATCCTTTTACAATATAACTACCTATCGAATCATCTTCGCCTTTTTTTAAGGTCGCGATGAGAGTATCAACATCATTTGGTTTAAGTGTCTTAGGCTTCATAAAAATCCTTTGTATTTTATCTAACGGTATTTGACGGAAAAAAAAGGGTTGATTCTTTTTATTTTTAAAATAAAATTTAAGTTATGAAAGTTTCCATGAATAAAAATAATTTATTTCCTCTATCATGTCATAGTTAGAGTAAATGATAGTTTTTATCGATCATAAAAAGGAGATTTGGTGATGGAATACAAAACACTAAAAGAATTCTGGCCTTATTATTTATCGGAGCATTCGAATCCAACAAATCGTTTACTGCATTTCATCGGCTCTTGGATTGCAATAGGGTTTTTAATATGTACCATTTATACATTGAATGCTTTCTTCCTGATTGGCGCTGTACTTTCAGGCTATGCCTTCGCTTGGGTCGGTCATTTTTTGATAGAAAAGAATCGTCCTGCCACTTTCAAATACCCTTTCAAGTCTCTGGTTTCCGACTGGATCATGTTCTATTATATTTTAACAGGACAGATTCAGAAAGAATTAGATAAAAACAAAGGATAATCCAATGTTTAGCTTTTGTAGATCGAGTTTTCTTATTGTCTTACTATGCTCTCAATTAATTTGGAATTGTTCCAAATCTTTAGAAAAGTCTTTGGATGATTGGATCCAAGTTACAGAAAAAGCAGATTCTATCTCAATGGATGAACTTGCCAGACTCTGCTTTAAACATAGTTACCGATTGAGCGAATGGGGTGCGGACAAGAATACTCTTTATGTTGAATACGGAGGTGCTAGTGCTCTTACCTTTTCATCTAAGGAAACGTATATCCCTTCCATACTACTTGATTTAGCACGCAAAGCATATCGAACCTATGCGACCGGAAGCAAAAAAGGTCTAGCTGAATTGCGAGTGAGCTTAGTTAAACCTTATTATGTGAAGAACGAAACCAATCCAGAAACAGAGATCCAAGAATTTGAAGTCTATCGAATCTCAATCGATCCAGTGATTTGGTCAAAAGTAAATTCCGATAAACCCATTGATCCTTTTGAAACTGATGAAAATGATATTCCGATTGGGAAATTCTTAGAGAGACTGGAAATCTTGATGAAGGAATGGAAAGTGGAACTCAATGAATTGAAGAGAGTCCAGGTTCAATAATCCATTTTTTGGGATTGGCGACTGCTGCATCTAGCCGATCTAAATACTTATGCTTAGGAATTTCGTAGGCTCCAAGTTCCCAAGTAAAATGGTTCAATTGTTGTGTATCGAATAATTCGAAACCATCTTGTCTAAGCTGATTGAATAGATGGTATAGAGCAATTTTGCCTGCATCCGATTCAAAAGAAAACATAGACTCACCAGCAAAAAATTGACCAATTGCAACTCCGTATGCGCCTCCAACAAGTTGCATCTGATCATTCCATACTTCAATGCTATGTGCAAATCCCAATCTATGGAACTCAGTGTATCCTTCAATAAATCCAGGAGTAATCCAAGTCTCTTCATTCGGACGATGGGAACATGCTCGGACTACTGCTTCAAAACTTCGATTGAAACTAATTTTATATATATTTTTTCGAATTTTTCTATGCACCGTACGAGAAAAGTGAACGCGATTCAGGTCGAAAATAGCTCTAGGCTCAAGACAATACCATCGTACAGGGTTTTCACTCCAGGGAAAAATTCCATGGGTATAGGCATAGAACAATCGATCGCAAGAAAAGTCCCCACCAATGGCTACAATATCCCTATTCCATTTACGGGGATCTTTGAAAAATGAACCGAAATCTCGAACCGTCATTGTAGTTTTGACCTAAATCCATAGAAAACTGTTTTCCTTTTTTGGATACTATGAAAAATAGGAAGCTCGAATGAAAAGATACAGACTCACTGATTCCAAAACGATTTTAGGGGTATTGAATAGATTACAAAGTGTACCCGTTACCCAAACAGGCACTAATTTTAAATACATTATCGAAAGTGTAAGAATGGAAAATGGTCTTAGCCAGAACTCCAATATCAACCTAACACCTTTGCAAGATGAAATGGGTAAACCAGATCGACTGATGGCAATTCTCAAAGAAAATCGGGTAGAACTCAAAATCAAGCAAGTCAATCCATTTCAAAATGATCTATTCGATGTCGTTGAAATCCTTATTGAGCCATTGGAGAGATCTGCTGCTCGGGCGAACCTAAGAAATATCCAAGCCGAGAACATCCATCTATCCGAGACCGTTGACATCGCAACTATTCTTTCACTCTACGGTAAAACTTCCATCATCACACAAACCATCAATCAATTCCAAAGTCATTTGGAGAATTCTCTGATCCAACATGGATACTTCATAAAAAAAATCAATGTTGGTTTTTTCTATGCAGCAACCTCATCTCTGTTAGAGTATTTATCTCAGTCTAAGTCTCCTTATTTTCTTCGCGACTCGCATAGAAAGATTTTCTATACCGAAAGGGGATTTTTCAATCCTACATCTAAGATGAGTGATAAAGAATTAGATCAGATGTTGAACAATCAATTGTTGAATAATATAAAATCAACTCTGATCGTTCCCCTTTTTACAAATCGAAATGTACTTCTGGGTTATGTAGAGATTTCTTCGAATATGCCAAATCTTGGAAACGATACACTCGCAAATGATATTGAATCTCCGGGGGGAATTTCTGCTGTCCTGAGCTTTCTTGAATCCAGTGCTGAAGATTTCATCTTCAATATGGAGATTGGATACGTTAAAGAATGGAAAAAAATAAGTGATAAAGAAGATATTCGTGATCTCAGTCAGGATGGAAGAGGTGTTGGAATCTATTTCTCAGGTTCTGCAAAAGAAGAAGAATTTCCGACTGGCTCCAAAATTGTTTTCAGTATCAAAATCAATAATCAATACTATTCTTTTTATGGAAATTTGCGAAGCTGGAAACCTGGTGGTGCTGACTCCAAAGCTTTGATCGGAACACGAATTCATACTTGCGATATTCCAAATGGAATAAATCTTTTACAAAGTTATGCAAATAATATTATGAGTAAGGAGATTAAATAACGTTGGATTGCAATTGTAGTTCGGAGACTTACACAGAGATCATTTTGTATTCCGTTCCGATTGTGGGGATCATTTTTGGAACCACTTTGTTGTTTTTTCTGTTTTATTGGTGGCATAAACAACGAATTGAATTGATTCGAAGCAATCAATTTCGCTCAGAAAAGTTCGATCTAAGAACCTACTCCTTTTTTTTGGGGCTTTTGTTGACATTCACAGGATTATCGATTTCAATTGTTTTTATACTTGTGTTAGGAAGATCTTTGGCTCTTCTTGGGGGGTTAGTACCATTCGCGATTGGACTCGGTCTTTTGACCTACTACAAAATGACGAAATAGCTGAATCTAGAATTGTAGATTCGGTCGAATGGGATATGATCCAAGACATTCTCAACGGGAATGTAACGAAATTCAATACGCTAATGCTCAAATATGAGAAGATGGTTTACGCCGTTGCCAATCGAAAATTTGAGACCAATGAAGAAAAGGAAGATTTTGTTCAAGATGTCTTCTTGCAAGTTTATCAATCTTTAAGTAGCTTTAGAGGAGATGCGCAATTCTCAACTTGGCTTTACCAAATCGCAAGAAATTTAGCATCTAAGAAACAAAACCAGAATCAATCAAAAGATCAGATCCAAGTTGATGATCATTCGATTTTTGATAACCTGAAGCTGTCTGCTTCCGAGACATTCCGAAAACTAAGCAATCATGCATCGATCGAAGGCCAAGTAATCAAGGAAGAAATTGCTAGCACAATTCGTCGGTTAGTTGATTCTCTTCCGGCGAGATATAAAAATCCAATACATATGTACTATTTTCAGAATTACAGTTATAAAGAAATCGCAGAGAAATTGAATTTGAAGACCAACACATTAAAAAGTTATATTTTTCGTGGTCGTGAGATTCTTCGGGAGATGTGGAGCCATGAAAAAGACTGAATCCGAAAAAATCAATCGTGAATCTTTAG
Organism: Leptospira sp. GIMC2001; assembly: GCF_028462125.1. NCBI lineage: Bacteria > Pseudomonadati > Spirochaetota > Leptospiria > Leptospirales > Leptospiraceae > Leptospira > Leptospira sp. GIMC2001. The sequence continues at coordinate 3,354,988 of NZ_CP115468.1, forward strand.
AAATGATTCCTGACATCAGTGGAGTTCGTGATCGCGTTCTTGCGGTATTATTACCTTCTGGAAGTTTTTCTTGGATGCTGTTCGGATTTGCAATTGTCTTCATATCAGAAATTTCTTGCTTAGCATTGTTTTATACAAATGTAATTAGCAAATTATTATTTCTTATCATTCTTGCTTGTTCCACCTTTATGCTCTGTATGTTTGTTATGATCGTGGGGATTTTTCTTTTTTCACATCGCAATCCTTATATGTATGAATGGAAGGAGAAGCTTGGCTTTAGATGATTCTTATAAAAAACTTTTTTCCATTCCTATTTTCCCAGAAAATCTATCATTTCTTAATACTACTTATTCTTACTGTATTTCTTGCAACTGGGTCGGTATTCGGTCAAGAATCGAATTTGCCCAAAGCCAAAGAGTTCTTGGATATGAAACTAGACGATGCCTATCCTTTGATTGAAAGATTGAACAAAGAAGACGCAAAAGAATTGATCACTCAGATTCGTAATGAAGCGAAGAAAGACTATTCTAATATAGATAAGTTTTATTTTCTTATTTCTCATCTCGAAGAAATCCAAGCTATAGAAAAAGAGCAGAATCGGTTGAATAACCTTCTCTGGGTTTATGGTTTGGGATTCATACTTTTCACTGGCTTTCTTGGATATATTTTGCATAATCAGAGAAAAGCAATTCGAGATATTCAACGATCTATAAAGTAATGGAATTGTCACGAGCTTGTATTCTTCCTGTAACCTAATTAGGTACTAATGAAGGAAGAAGGAGAATCCACTTGGGTAAAAATGATAATATAAAAGCCAAGGTTCTCGTGGTCGATGACGAAGAAGATATCGCAGACCTCATAAAAGTGAACTTAGAAACAGAAGGTTATTCGATTGATGTCTGCCACAATGGATTAGAAGTCCTATCTCGAGTAGAAAAAAACCAACCTGATATCATAATACTGGATCTAATGCTCCCTGGAATCGGTGGGATGGATCTCTGCAAAAAGATCAAAGAGAAATGGAATATACCTGTAATCATGGTGACAGCGAAGACTGGTGAGACCGATGTCGTGCTTGGACTGGAACTTGGAGCTGACGACTATATCAAGAAACCTTTCTCCACACGTGAACTAACTGCACGCGTGCGAACTGTTATTCGACGTGCTGCCAATAAAGAAGATCTAGAGAAAATGGAGAATATTGCAATTGGTAAGATTAGTCTCAATGCAACCGCCCATAAAGTCTATGTAGAAAATCAGGAAATCGAACTTACCCTTATCGAATACAAACTGCTCTATCTCTTCATGTCGAATCCTGGAGTTGCTCTATCAAGAGATAAACTATTGGATCGTGTCTGGGGCAAGGATGTATTCGTAACCGATAGAACAGTCGATGTAAATATAAAAAGACTGCGAGATAAATTATTGACTGAAAAAGATAAATTAGAAACTATTCGAGGAATTGGTTACCGATTCCGGAATGCGTAGTTTCTTCTCAACTTTACTTCTCAGCAATTGGGCTTATTTACTATCTCTATTTATTACTGCTCTTGGAGTTCTCTATCTTGATTCAATCCTCAATCCTGAATTGAGGATTTTATTGTTCTCCGTATTTTTTATGGGAGCGATGTTCGGATCTTTCTATATTTCCTATTCAATTGCTAAAATTGTCATCGCACCTTTGGCTAAAGTTGAGAAGAAAACAGATGAAATTAATGCAGGTGATTTTGGAACAGAACTCACCAGGCCAGATATTCGAGAACTTGCAAAATTAACTGAATCCATCAATGGGATGGCTCGTAGACTTAAGAATCAATTTGTAGACCTCACACTCGAAAAAGAAAAATTCAATTCACTTCTTCAGAATCTAAAAGAGGGAGTCTTTGCAGTTGATATAACCAACAAAGTTTTGTTCCAGAATAAAAATATTCCAGATCTTTTTATAGCTCCCAATTCCCAATCACAATTGATCCAAGATTGTATTTTGAATCCGACATTACTTCAGTTGATTGATGATTCCATTCGAGATCAAGAAGAAAAGCGAGAAACCATAGTCTCGAATCATCATTATTATAATATTCGCATTTATCCATTACGTTCGAATAATTCCATTTTTATATATATGGGTGTGATCCTGGATGTCACGGAAGAAAAACAAAATCAAATCATTCGAGAACAATTTTTCCAAAATGCATCACATGAATTGAAGACACCGATAACTTCGATCAAAGGTTTCACTGAAACTTTAGAGAACACACTCAAGCTTGCATCCGACAGTCAGGAAAAAAAATTCCTAGATGCAATATTGAGAAACACGGATCGTATGATTCGAATCATCGAAGATATGATGGAGATATCAAAGCTGGAATCTCTATCAACTAAATTGATGTTAGAAAAATTTGATTTAAATGAATTGGTTCAGAATATAAAACTTTCACTCAGCAGTATTTTTGACAAAAAAAACCAGATCCTAAAAATTTCCATTCCAAGTCCTTTTATGATCAATGCCGATTTGGTGCTCATGGAACATTTAATCATAAACCTTGTATCCAATGCCTCAGCCTATTCTAATGAAAATTCCGAAATTGTGGTCCTCGCCCTTAGAAAGGGAGAATCCACTGTATTAGAAGTTATTGATAATGGAATTGGAATTGGTAGCGAAGATGCTGATCGTATTTTTGAGAGATTCTATAGAGTAGACTCCAACCGATCCAGAAAAGGTGGCGGAACAGGCCTCGGACTTTCCATTGTAAAACATATCAGTAGATTGCATGGAGGCGATGTAGTTGCAGTATCGAATCCTGAAGGTGGTTCAATTTTCCGAGTATCTATCCCAGATTGAGAAAATTTAATTTGCAGTTTTCCAGATTTATGTATTGTATATAGCTATGACATTTCCTAAAGGATTCCATTCATTTGGAAAAAATATTGGTATCAAGGATGATACACTCGATTTCGCAGTCATTTATTCTGAGACGGTTTGCAAAGCTTCCGCGGTTTTTACTTTAAACAATTTTCCTGGCGCACCTGTTGTGGTTGGACGAGAAAATGTAAAAGATGGAAAACTACAGGCAATCGTAATCAATTCCAAAAACTCGAACGTCGCAACGGGAGCCAAGGGTCTCCAAGATTCTCGTGATATTTGTGACGCAGTTGCTGAATCTCTGGGTATCGAATCGAAAGATGTGCTCCCTTCTTCCACTGGAGTGATTGGTGTTCCATTACCTATTGAGAAAATTCTCAAGGCCTGCAGATCCGCAAAAGAAAATCTCAAACCTGGTAACTTGGAAGAAGTCGCACACGCGATCATGACTACGGATAAGAAAGAAAAAATTGCCTATAGGAATATAACACATAACAACCAAACGGGCGTTATCTATGGAATTGCGAAAGGTGCCGGAATGATTGAGCCAAATATGGCAACAATGTTATCTTATATATTTTCCGATTTCCATACAGAAGGTGATCTCAATTCTGATCTCAAATACGCTGTCGATGAAAGTTTCAACAGTCTATCGATTGATAGCGATACTTCAACGAGTGACACAGTAGTGATCATGACATCTGGCTTATCCGGAACGTTGCCTACGGAAGTATTTAGAAAAAATTTACTAGATATTAGTATTGAATTAACTAAGAAAATCGCAAAAGATGGTGAAGGTGCAACAAAGCTTATCATAGTCCAGGTGGATCAAGCTCGAGATGTTGAGCAGGCAAGAAAGATCGGGAAATCGATTCTCAATTCACCTTTAGTAAAAACTGCAGTCTATGGAGCTGATCCAAATTGGGGTCGCTTGATTATGGCAGTGGGAAAGGTTTTTGATGAACCTATTTCATATGATAAATTCAATATCTTCTTTGGTGATCTACCTGTAAAAGAAGCAAATAATCATCAGAAAAAAGCTCTATCCGAATATTTAAAAACAAATGATGAAATTTTGATTCGAGTTGAACTTGGGCAAGGAAACATTAGCAAGCGATTCTACGGCTGCGACCTAACTGAAGGCTATGTTCAAGAAAACGCATACTATACAACATGAATTCAGTTGATTCTCTTTTAAAGTATTGGTTTCGAATTTTACCGTCAGGTTATCAAGTAAAAAGATTTCTTATAGTATTTGCGACAAGGTTTCTTTTTCTTGTGATTTCTTTTCTAATTTATTGGAGTCTACTCAAAAATTTACCGCAAGATATTCATTTTAATTTAGAAGTCGCAATGGTACTTACACTTACAATTTGTACGGTTGTATTCCTTCCTATATTCGAGAAATTCTCTTTGTATCTAAAAGGTATATTCTTATCTGAATATCTTCTAGAAGATGCATCTGTTTCACGCTTTGCCTATAAGAGATTTGATAACAATTCATTAATCAAATCCGTATTTCCCGATATGGTGAAGATTTCCGGATCGGAATCTGGCAAATTGGGAATTTTAAAAGAAGATGGAACTTTTGATATCTACACATACAATCGTGGTCGTCAAAAAAAAATTCCCACTCGAAATGAAAATACTCCAATGAATCAGCTAATGCAATTCTTATTAAAATTCAAAAATGGCGTGAGCATTTCGGAGACGGTTTCTCATCCAGAAATCAATTCTGATTTTATAGCTCTACGAGCTGATTTCATTGTTCCTTTTCTCTTCCGAGAAAAAATCTTTGGTTTCTTGGCGGTATCGAATATCCCAGATCGAGAAGCCTTACATCAATTAATCGTTCTGTCTGGACAATGCGCGCTTGTCATTCATAACCAAAATCTTTCGGCACATATTGTTGAAAATTTAAAATATAGGCAAGAAGAAGAATCCGCAAAGCGAATTCAGAATCTTTTGCAAAAAGGCAAAGTTCCCGAAATTGATGAGCTATCTATTCAATTTACAGGACTTGATCCATCTACTCTAATTGAATTCTTTCAAACAGAAGACAACCGATGGAATTTTCTCATTCTTTCGGCAGGTGGTCCGCCGAGAAGTGCTGGATTACTTCATTCTTATATTCTAGGATTATTGTATTCGAGACTCAAGCGCGGCAAGGCCAACAACTTTATAGAAATCAAGACTATGATCAGCGAAACTTTTCAAAAAGTAGAATGGAAAGAAAAATACGGATATCTACTTGGAAAATTTCAAGCTGGAGGCAATCTTGAAATTCTTCACGAAGGAAACCTTTTTAAAGTATATGAAGTTAAGAAGCCCGATATCTCCATCACTTCTATAGGATGGAAAAATTTTATCAACGCTAACTCATATCCAATTTCCATTGACTTAAGAAATCGTTTATTTATGAGGATTGGTCGAGCGTGAGAGATCTAGTTGTATTATTCATATCAACTGCAATATTTTTTCTTGGTTTGATTGCAATCTTAGTTGGATTACAAAAGAACATCTATCGCCTTCCAGTTTATTATTATCCCAATGGATTGGTTCTTAACATCAATGATCAATTCAAAGAATTCTGGGGAAATAAAATTTCCATGGATGATGTTGCCTTCGCAAAAGATCTAAATACAAAATTTAGCTTTGCTGAGCATGAAGTTAGAATCTATGATAAAAATCAAAGTGAGCAGATAGGAAGGTTCTTCTTTTTTAATATAAAGAAATTCGATATTATTCGTTATTTTTCTGCAGATATACTCACTTCGCTTATTGCTTTTATTACTGCTTTTTGGTTTTTTTACCATATTCGAGATACATATATATTTTTATTTTTTCTCAATGCCGCTGCATTATTGCTTTGTAACTTTCTGTATATTGCCTTCGATGAATATTTTTTCTTTTTTACTTTTTTTCTTTTTATGTTTAGCTTTTCCTTGCTCAATCTATCTTTTCGATTTCGAGGCAAGGAGATTCCAACAAAATATATAATCCCTCAACTAGTCGTCTCTGCTGTTATGGGATTTGTAATCGAAACGGAAAGTGAGAATTTTGATTTGGTGATTCGAGTTGGGTTTGGTGGATTGATTCTGTTACTGGGATCCATTATCTTATCAGTCGCTTCAATTGTTTATGATATTGGAAGTTATCACCAACAAAAGAATATTCTCATTCGCAAAATGAGTCTGATATTTTCTCTCTTATTGCTAGGTTTTGTTCCAGTGACAATTGTTTTCTATGATCCATTAGGAATCATGGCATATGATCGACTCTATTTATTTATTATTTTTCTAGTTTTCTTATCTTCATTTATTTATGGAACATATCGATATAGTTTAGTTCCTATCCAAGTTTTTTTCAATCCTACGATTGTTGCTCTGCTACTGGTATCATCTGTTGTCGGAACTTATATCGTTCTTGCATTTATTCTAAAGCAATATCTTTCGATTCAAATACTTATTGATTCCAGGTATTTTAATGTTTTCTTTCTATTGATTACAATTATCTATCTGATTCCGATTCGATCGGCATTTAGGGAACTCGTTAATTATTATAGCTTTAAGAAGAATGCAAATCTGGCAGCAAGCTTAGAGAAAATTTCCTCACAAATCTCATCACCCATTTCAATGAAATCCATTGTTGGTGGAATTAATAGAAATATGATGGAGACGCTAAATGTAAATCAGATCATGCTTCTGATTCCTGGGGATCAATTTGCCAATGCCGATTTGAGAAATATAAATTTTACTCGAATCTCTACCAATTCAGAAATCTGGAAATACTTTCTGCGATCCAAAGAAGTAACAGTTACATCTCACCTAACATATGGCGTTGGACTAAGAGAAAGTCTATTCCAATACTTAAGCAAGATGGGAATACAGATCGCCTTTCCTATTCGAGACAGCAAAGAAAAGAAGAAAAACAAAGCGATCCTTCTTATCGGTGAAAAAGTTGACAAACAGAATTTTAGTTTAGGCGAACTTCGATATATTCGGGAAGTATCAAGACTCGCTTCCATGCTTCTGGATAATTACTCACTACTTGCTGATGAGATAGAAAAGAAAAAAATCATGCGTAAACTGCATACTGCATCTGTTCTCGATCACACACTCAATCTTATCGATAGCAATCCATCTGAATATTTACGAATTGGATACTTTTCCATTCCGGCTGTTGAGATAAGTGGTGACTATTTGGATATCATCAATTTGAATCCAGAAAAAGTAGCAATATTTCTTGGCGATGTATCAGGACATGGATTGGGAACTGGTTATATAGTAACAGCGATTAAAGCAATCACGAGAGATATGATCAACACAGAAGATGATCTAGAAAAAATATTTGTGAACATCAATCATTTCCTAAAAGAAAAGTATGGTGGCAACGAATTTATGACTCTTCTTGGTGGAATTCTAAATACCAAAACTCAGACTTTTACCTATATCAATGCTGGACATCCTGGACTTATTGTAGTTACAGAAGATGGATATTTGAAGCCATACAACAAGACTCAGAGAGTATTAGGAATTCTCGAAACTGAATATAAGACTGGAGTTTTACAACTGAACAATGCTGAGAAATTAATAATTTATTCAGATGGCGTAACAGAAACTTTTGGGGAAGGAGAGTCTATGTTTGGAGAAGAAACTCTATATGATGTGCTTCGCAAAAATTACCATCTCTCGGCTGATGAGATGCCACTACTTTTGCAAGATCGACTTGAAGTATTCCGTAAGGGTAAAGAACTTACTGACGATTCAACTTTCGTAGCAATTGAGCTACTTTCCAAACAACTATCTTCCGATAGTATTAAGTAGTTGCAATGTCTAGTCGTTCGTTTCAATTTATTCTCTTCTTGTCGCTACTCCTCAGCTTGATTTCATTTTGGGATCATCCGCTAATGGCTAGCGTAAAAGAATTTGTTGTATTGATTCATGAGATTTGCCATGCAGTTGCAGCATTGTTGACTGGTGGAGATGTAAAAAACATAGCCATTCATGGAGATGAATCGGGGGAAACCGTGACTCTTCCATCAACACTTCGCGGTTCTTTTCTATTTGTGGTATCTGCAGGATATCTTGGAACCTCACTTATCGGTGGAGTTTTACTCTATAAAGGATTCACGGGAAGAAATACAAAAACCACTTTGATTCTTTTAGCAATTCTTGTTTTTCTTCTTACAATGAAGTATTCAAACGTAGGAGAATTTGCTTATACGGTCGGTGTCGCCTGGTCGCTTGGAATTTTCTTTGCTGGCTTTCTTGGAAAACATTTATCCTCCATCGCATTGGTTTTCCTAGGCACAACAATTTCTCTATACAGCATTTATGATCTCTCAGATTTTGCTAGGCATGTTCATCAAACAGATGCTGGAATTCTTGCATACTGGCTTACAGGATATAATGTAAACTTACACGATAAACCTCCGGCTTCCGTTCTGATCCTTGGATATCTGGTTGCGATCACCTGGTCACTGATCAGTATAGGAACCATTTATAGCTTTGTTATGCGATCCATTAGCCACGGTGATGGTATTATGCATGAACCTTCCAGTCAGTCCCCATCTGGAATCGATCCTAATTTCCAAGAAATGTTTCCTGGCGAACTCACACCTGAGGTTGTGGACTGGTTTTTGGCGAGAGGATTGGATTTGAACGGTCGTCCTTTGACTGGAGAATTGGTGGACGGATTTCAGAAAGATTCTGAAATGACTTAAGAACTATGAGTAAACGAATTCTCATCACTGGTGGAGCTGGATTTATAGGTTCCCATTTATGCGAAAGATTGATTGCAGAAGGCAACGAAGTAATATGCCTCGACAACCTTCATACGGGTAGAAAAAAAAATATTTCCCATTTATTGAATAATCAAGGATTTGAATTTCTTCGCCACGACATCACTGACCCACTAAAGATAGAAGTAGATCAAATCTATAATATGGCTTGTCCAGCCTCTCCAGTTCATTATCAATCCAATCCTATAAAAACAATTAAGACAAATGTTTTAGGTATGATGAATATGCTAGGACTTGCTAAACGAGTTAATGCAAGAATCTTGCAAGCTTCAACCAGTGAAGTTTATGGCAATCCTTTAGAACATCCTCAGAATGAATCTTATTGGGGAAATGTAAATACTATTGGAATCAGATCATGTTATGATGAAGGAAAACGAGTTGCAGAAACTCTTTGCTTCGACTATCATAGAAACCATTATGTAGATATTAGAGTCATTCGTATCTTCAATACATATGGTCCAAAAATGTTACCAAACGACGGTCGAGTAGTAAGTAATTTTATTGTGCAAGCTCTTCAGGGCAATGACATCACTATCTATGGTGATGGATCCCAGACCCGTTCATTCTGTTACGTTGATGATCTGGTCGATGGAATCATTTCGATGATGGAAAAGGATAATTTCACAGGACCAGTCAATCTAGGTAATGACGGAGAGTTCACTGTTAAAGAGCTTGCCGAACATGTTGTACGCCTTACTGGAACCAAATCAAAAATCATTTACAAGGATTTACCTTCCGATGATCCAAGTAGAAGAAAACCCGATTTGACACTTGCAAAGAAAGAATTAAACTTTCAACCAAAAGTAAAGTTGGAACAAGGTCTCGCAAAAGCAATTGAATATTTTAAACAAAATCTGAACTAAAGAATTAGGTATATATGCAACTAGGTATAATCAAAGAAGAAAGTTTCGAGAATCGCGTTTCAATCACTCCAGATGTAATTGATGCTCTAAAAAAAATAGGAATCGAAGTAATCATTGAGACAGGAGCCGGAGACCGAGCATTTCATTCAGATGATCAGTACAAGGCTGCGGGTGCAACTGTTGGTTCAAGGTCTGAAGTTCTTTCGAAATCCGACTTGATTACCTGCGTTCAATTTCCAACAGAAGAAGTAAGCTCTGCTCTTAAGAAAGGCCAGAGCCTCATGTCCCTATTTCAACCAGTTTACAACAAAGATAAAATTGCAAAATTGAATAGCCAAGGGCTGACTTTGTACAGTCTAGATACGATTCCAAGGATTACTCGCGCACAAAGTATGGACGTTTTGTCCTCTCAAGCAACCGTTGCTGGATACAAAGCTGTTCTACTTGCTGCAACTTCTCTCAGCCGCTTCTTTCCAATGCTTACCACTGCTGCGGGAACGATCACTCCAACCAGAATGTTAATTATCGGTGCAGGAGTCGCTGGACTTCAAGCTATTGCGACAGCTAGAAGACTTGGAGCTGTTGTCGATGTTTTTGATACTCGACCAGAAGTAAAAGAACAAGTCATGAGTCTTGGAGCAAAATTTGTCGAGGTTGAAGGAGCCGCTGATGCATCGCAAGCTGGTGGTTATGCGGTAGAACAATCAGATGAATACAAGCAAAGACAAGCAGAAGCGATTCATAAATTTGCATCCAAAGCAGATGTAATTATTACTACAGCCTTAATTCCAGGTAAACCTGCACCTAAACTGATTGCAAAAGCAACCGTTGAAGAGATGCGTCCTGGATCAGTTATAGTAGACTTGGCTTCTATCATGGGTGGAAATTGTGAACTTACTGTGGATAACCAAACGATCAATCACAAAGGAGTTTCTATAATCGGAAATTCCAATCTTCCTTCCACCATGCCATCTGATGCGAGCAAGATGTTTGCCAAAAACATTCTGAATTTCCTGAAGCTGCTAATGAAAGAAAACCAAGTGAATTTGGATTTCAACGATGAAGTTATTGCAGGGACTTGCATTGCTCATAATGGCGAAATTACACATAAGCCAACGAAAGCTGCTCTAGGTGAATAGAATCAAAATTTTATTAAGAATTTTTTGATATAGCTTATATTCTACAATGTTTAGGATTTCATTTTAGAATATAAGCCCCGTTAAATTTGTGGAATCATAATCACAGGAGAGAACCCTCCCCCGGCGGTTCGGAAATTTGTGGTTTGACCTTGGTAGAGGCGACTGGTTAATAAAAAAACTTCCTTATCATAGATATAAGCTCGGAAATCTGTCTTAAAATCCATAGCCTCTCCCTCCACTTGGAAACTGCGAGTAGATGGCTCGATAAATTCCTGGACGATATAATCCTGATTCATAATCTCTTCAAATTTTTTTCTAGATATTTTCTTACCGGAATATGATCCTTTGCCACCATAGCTTTGATTTGGTTTAAAAAAATATTCCCCCGGTTATTTCTTTTTCAAGAAAAAAGGGGAATCTTCCATTTTGAATTAAATCAAAACGAATTTTTAATTCGTCCAGGGTATTACAATTACAAACGGTATAGATCGACCTTACAAAATTTTCTGCCATAGTTAATAATTCTTTTTTGCCAAACTGTCTCAAGATAATTTTACAAAAGGAAAATTTTTCCCTTTACCCTTATACTAAAGAACCTTCTAGAAAGATTTCTCGATTGACATTTTTCTAGAAACTGCCGAATTCTTAAATTAGGAATTAATTCATAAATTAAATCGCGACTTTGTATTTATACCAAATATTTAAAGACCGAATCCAATCAATCACCATAAGGATAATAAATTGCTTAACAAAAAACTATTCCTAATTCTTATATCAGGAATTATCATTTTCAGTCCTCTCAAGATTTCAAGCGCTGATTCTTCTTCTAAAAAGCAAGCGGATCCAGCGACTAAAATAACCCCCAATGAATTGGGCAAAATTCTTATCTTAACATATCACAAACTAGGTGATGAAGATACAGAATATACTCGAACAGTGTCAGGTTTTAGAGATGATATAATCTATTTGATCAAGAATGACTTCCATTTGATTAGCCTTCAAGAATTTCGATCGGGTAAGATTACATCACCATTTGGTAAAAAACCCGTCCTGCTGACTTTTGATGATTCCTCGATCTACCAATTCGAAATGACGAAGGATGGAAAAATTGCAAAGAACTCTGCAATCGGAATCTTAGAAGATTTGAAAAGCAAATACAAAGGATTCATTCCTAAAGCTGTATTTTTTGTAACTCCAGGTTCAAAACAACCAAACAATCTTTTTGGACAAAATGAATTTAGAAATCAAAAACTGAATTTCTTAGTACAAAATGGCTACGAGATTGGCAACCATACTCATTGGCATGCGAATTTAAAACAATACTCGAAACTCATAGAAGAACAGATTGCAAAATGTCAAAAGGACGTAACAGACATTTTACCTGGATACAAAATGTACGCTCTTGCATTGCCTTATGGAATTTATCCAAAGGAACCTGATAGATCTAGATTGAGAAAAGGGGAATATAAAGGAATCTCATATCATAATGAATTGATATTTGACTATTCCAATCGATTGAGCCATTCGATATATTCCAATGATTATGATACTATGCATATTCGAAGAGTGCATGGTAATAAATCTGGGGTCGAAAGAGCCTTTAAGGAGCTTAAAAGCACTGGCAAGACTTTCATTAGTGATGGCGATCCTGAAACTGTTTCCATAAGAAAATCTGATATAGATAAAATAAAGCCTTCTTGGAAGAACAGAATAAAATTCGTAGAAGACTGAAGATTTTTTATAAGTAGAGGAACTGTGCCTTTTTATTCAAACAAACTAAATCGAGTTGTGATTTTCTTTTAGACAAAATTAGTTTGAATTTTCTAATAATGGAATCGGTTGTTTGATTTCCCTAGCCCCCGCCCTTAAGCACGGGCGCTAGGGAACTAACTATATCGAATGACTTTAATGGTTTGGATTTGGCAGAGACTCCCAAATTATAAACCTCATATCTCAAAACTCCAGCAGGGGTTTCAGAAAATACAAATACCCGAGAACACCCAAACTTCCAGATATAAATCCAACTACCCAACCTCCGATAACATCACTCAAGAAGTGGTGTAAGGACAGCAAGCGTCCAACCCCAGACAGAATTGTGAATATAAAGATCCAAGGATGAACTCCAAAAGCAAACACAAGTATCATAACAACGGTTAGTGAATTTGCAGAGTGAGCTGAAGGAAAAGAATGCTTCATATCAGGATTCGAATCTATTTTGCCTGCGACGCTTAACAGTGGGCGTTTTCTTGAGACCAGTTTCTTGAGAAAGAGAACAAATCTATCGTTGAGAAAAGCAACCAGTGCAACATATAGTAAGGCAAGAAAAAAAGGTTTAAAGCCATCCGCAAACCACAACACAGGTAGAATCAAAATCAAAAAGACTTCACCCCTATTCCACCGTGATAGGTGTTTGCGAATTTTTTCAGTTGGAAATGTTTCTCTAATCCACAAAGAAAATCTAATATCAAGGTTCAAGTAAATAGTTCCTTCTTCAATATCTCAATCATTTGATCACGAGGTAAATCTACCTGAGTTCTATCTTGTAAATTCTTCAGTGCATAAATAGATTTCGCAATTTCATCGGCACCACAGATTAGAATGTATTTGAATCCTTTTTTCTCTGCCAGTGTAATCTGCTTACCGAACTTCTGGCTTGGATTCAACAATGTTTCACATTGAATTCCGTTTTTTCTTAATTCATCCGCGATTGCACAGATATCACCTAGCAATGATTCATCGAGCAATGGAATACATATCACATCCTCTCGTCCTAATTTCGGTAATAGATTATGTGTTTCGAGAAAGTTCTTCAAGGTTACATCACCTAATCCAAAGCCCGTACCGGATAAAGCTTCATTGGAGAAAAGGCTCGTTAAATTGTCATATCGACCACCACCATACAACGATCTTTTATTGGCCGGTGATGTATCAAAAATCTCAAATACAAATCCAGTATAATAATCAAATCCTCGAACAACCGAAGGATCGAATTCAACTACTTCACCCAAACCCAATTGATCTAAATATTTAAAAAGAATTGAGATTTCATCTCTTAAAGATAGATCAATCCCAGGAATATATTCCAAATCATTGATACTAGCAGTAAGAAATCTTTCGATTTTTTCTAAAGCTTGAGGATCATCTGGTAAAATTCTTTTAACATCCGAATTATACTCGTCAGCTGTGATTTTATTTTTTTTGTCTAATACCTTGGATAGCTCTTGACCTTTAGCCGGATCTAGATTCAATCCTTTTGTAAAAAATCCGTCCATTATCTTACGATGTGACAAGCGAACTCGAAACATAGTTTTATCAGCACCGAAAGCAAACAGTATATCACAAGCGAGTTTTAAGATTTCTAGTTCGGCTTCAAAGCCATCTACCCCGAACATATCCACGTTCAGTTGCCAATGCTCTCTTAATCTGCCATGACCCGGTTGCTCGTATCTCCAGAGATTTGGAAAAGAAAACCAACGAATCGGTCTTGGTAATTCACGAGCTTTGGCAGCTACCATACGTGCAAGAGTCGGAGTCATCTCAGGACGAATTGCAACTTCTCTTCCACCTTTATCAATGAAATCATAGATTTGCTTGCCAACTATTTCCTCTCCCGTCTTGGCACGGTAAAGGTCTAAAGATTCAATCATTGGACCGTCGTATTCTTCATATCCGTATGACTCAACTACCTTCCGCATAACAGCGAATAAATAGTTTCTCAGTCTCATATCATCTGGATAGAAATCTCTTGTTCCTTTGTAGCCTAAGGTGGGTAATTTTTCCGACTTTTCTTTCAAGCTAATCATCCTCTCATTCCGGAGGATGCAATAGCTACCGGAATGTTAAATTTTCTGAATAAATTCTAAATACGATTTATACTTTCTCAAACCATCAGGATCACCGCTGAAACCAACAATTTCGGTTCCAACTAAATCGTAATCTCCACAATTGGTGATATGACGAACCGCAAGAGCAGTCCTAATCGGTGCTTGCATTTTGAAATTCAAGTCAACAGTTAGGGATGGCTTTACAGCCAATGCTTCCCTGATACGTCGATCTGTCACCTCAATGGCGACACCATGAGTTGAAGCATTCACAATGTTCTGCCTCACGTCCACAGTATAGGTATTGGAATCCATAATTCTCTGGAAGAAGGTATTTTCAACTTCTTTATAAAGATCCAGAACAGATGGATTCACTGATCCCAATTCTTGAGAAACGGTCAAATAGGCAAAATGCTTCGGCGGGCCAAAAGGAATTAAAATTGGAAAAATCACAAATGAAGAAATCTTTTTCTTTTTGTATTCAAGGATTTTATCTTCAAGAAGAAACTCATCTTCAAATTCTTTCCTAAGATCGAGAATTCCATCCGCATCCAAGGATTTCATTTGATTCGTATCTGTTACAAAAATCGCTTTTGATTTCTTGAATGAAAGTTCCATCTCTTCTGTCACAGAACCTTGACTTGCAACGATCACTTTGGAATTAGGAAAAGACTTTAAAACTTTACGATGAATGTCTTGGATCAAAACTCCGGATGAAACACCAAATAATTTACTCTCTTCAATATCTTGCTTGGAAATAAGAAAATTACCAGCCGTTACTTTGCCAAGAAGTCCACCAATCCGTGGACTTTTTCTATCAGCTTCTGCAACTTTCAAAAGTGTTGGTTTCATCAGCACTAGATCTTCTTTTGTCTCTACAATTTCAAAGTCCAACTCCAACTGACGCTCATTCGTCAAGTAGATGGTTCCTTTTTTCTCAACGGCGTCAATATCCGTTTCTAATTTTAAAACATACATTCCATTTGGTTTTTTAGAAATAAATTTCGCGCGAGGTTTGGAACTTTCGTACCCTTTGATAATGGACAATTCTTTGGAGAATTTTTCTAATATGAACTTATCAATAAATTCCTGTTCATTGACAGTTTTCCATACTCTTGAATTCGATTCGATAGTTTCATTCATATGTATTATAGTAGACGATAAACAATATAAAATTATTAATCACTATTCTAACTTTTTAAAATTAACCCTTCTATTCAGAGATCTGCCCTCTGCAGTAGAGTTATCCTCCGCTGGTTGAGAATAGTAATACGCTCTAGTTGTCATTCGAGCCCCAGAGATACTCTTTTTTAAGAGATAGTTTCTAACAGTATCTGCTCGAGACTGGCTCAATTTAGTATTGTATTCTCTGCTAGCAACATTATCTGTATGTCCACCAATCTCAATTTTATCAGTAGGATTCTTGATAAGATATTCTGCAAATAGATCAAGCTTGATTCTATCTTCTGAATTGATCTCATCAACATTAGTTGGGAAATAAATTATTGTCGAGTAAATTTTGTCAATATCTTTCAAATTTGTAAGATATAATTTATTTTCTTCTCCTACAATTTCTGGAATTTGTGACAATTTATAGAAAAATGTATCGTCTTTGTATCCATTTGCACGAGCCAAAATCTCGAAATCTTCTTCAGGATAATCCTTTATAAAAAATTCACCATTAATATTTTCGATTTCTGTACCTTTTCGGCTTTTTTCGGTAAAGAGAATAAGCTTTGCATTGGTTATCTTATCTCCTGATTTCTTATCATATACTGAAAAGAGAATTCCTTCCGGCTTAGGTATTTCTTTTTTAATTTTTTCTAATACGATAGTCTCATATCGACTCTTATTTCTTCCAATATTTCCACGTAAATCTACTTTGATTTCTGTTGGAATAAATCCAGGCGAACTTACTTCGATTCTGTACAACTTGCCCGTTTTTATGGTTGTCTCAAAATTCTTGACTTTATCACTTGCATTGATTGGCTTCAAATCTCCACCGATTCTTGAAGAAGTTATCACTTTAGGAGGATTGGTTTCGTCGAAGATTTTTAGCGTGGAATCAAGTCCGATCATTTTCTGTTCAGAACCATCTAACACCAAACCATTGAGAATAAAATCATATGATTTACGCATATCATCCGGCATGATCGATCTATAAATGTCAAATTGACCTTGACCACCCGGACGATTTGAACTATAATAAACCCATAAGTCATCATAGCTAATGCTTATTCCTTCGTTATCGCTATTGCGGAAATCATTGAGCGGTATTGATGGATCATATCTATCAAAAGTTCCGACTGAAGTCTCAGGAGAAAAAACCTGAGTATTAAATGGATACCCCAATTCCTTAACATCATCCCAGCAATCAAATCGATAAGGTTTCATAACTTTCTCAAAATTTTCCCCACGACAGAAATTTTGATCAGACCAATTGGATAAGAAAAATCTAAATTTCTTATTTGCATTGTTTCGATCTGAACTGAAATATAAAGTTTCTCCATCCCAATGAAAATTAGGCACAATCTCATTGAAGTTTGAATTGATGCGACTTCCCATATTGATAGGTTCAGACCATTTTGAAGATCGGCTTTCGCGAAATGCGATCCATAAATCAAAACCGCCGTATCCACCAGGTCTATCAGAACTGAATACAATGACTTTTCCATTGGGCGATATCGCGGGCATACGATCGTTGAAATTAGAATTGATGTCGTTTAAATGGATTGGTTTCTTCCAGTTTTTGGAATCAGCTATTCTCTCAGAGAAATAAATATTCAATCCTTTGTATCCGTCTCTAAATTCTGAAGCTACAGATGTGAAATAAATTTCCTCAGGTCTATCATCTTCAGTTCCAAATAGAATCGAAAACATTCCTTCGAATGATGGAGTGTTTAATTCTTCAAAATTCTCTGGAGATCCCCATTCTGGGAATTTGATACGATTCGGATAACTTCGATTCTCCGAAACCCATATATCCATTCCGCCTTTGCCTCCAGGACGATTCGACTGGAAAACTAGATAATGATTTCTTGGACTAATGATCGGATTGTATTCAACATTTTGCGTATTTAGAGGAGGACCAAAATATCGATAGCTATCTCTCTGATCAGAGTGGATTCCCATGATTACGAAAAAGGATAACAGAATAATGACTGGATATAAGAAACTTTTCATAGCTTTCTAGTAAAAGTATCGTAAAAATCTGGATTTTCCTGTCCATTATTTCTTACTGGAAACATGTTATCTTGCCGAATACTAGGTATTCTAAATGTCACGACGGATTCTTTCTCAGATGGAGGTCGTTATCTCGCGACAGATGCAGCTATTGCACATGCCAAAACCCTTGTTGCTGATGGTGCAGATATTCTAGATATTGGAGCACAATCATCAAATGTCGATGCAGGTTTAATTTCCGTTGATATGGAATGGGAAAGAATTTCCAGAGTCTGGGATGCTTGGAATGCGTTGCAGAGTTCGAGTTCTATTAGAACGATTCAGAATGAGAAAGCTAAAATCTCCATCGATTCCTTTCGTCCAGAAATCCTTCGTAAATCAATGGAACGAGGACTGGATTATTGGAATGATATCACTGCACTCAATGATCCGAGTTGTTTGGAAATTTTACAAGAATTTTCACCCAAAATTCCCGAACTAATACTCATGTTCTCACAGAATCGTGGGCAAAAAGCTAGCAAAGAATCGTTGTTAGATCCAAAAACTATCATAGATGACATTTTATTTTTCTTTGAGGAAAAGAGAAATAAATTAACCAATTTAGGAATACCTGTCGAAAAAATAATTTATGATCCTGGAATGGGGTTTTTTCTCGGTTCTGATCCAAAGCTTAGCCTCACAGTACTCAAGAATCTTACATTGCTAAGAAAAGAACTTGGAAAAATTTTAGTGAGTGTATCCAGAAAATCTTTTTTAGGTAATATACTTGGAAACATCGCTCCCGCTGACAGAAATCATGCAACTCTTGCGGCCGAAATATGGTCCATGCAACAAAATGTTGATTATATTAGAACTCATGAACCCAAGCAACTGAATCATTCCAAAATTATAATAAATGCAATCCAAAATTTGAAAACATGAATATGCTAAGTAATTTGGAATTTTGCTTTACAGTATTCAGGTAGTTAAATAAACTTAGGAACTTAGTTATTTAATTAAAATATTAAAAACAAAACTATTGCAAGGATATAAATTATGTCAGACAACTACTACAAAGAAATTGATGGGAAAAAATACGATAGAGAATTACTAGAAACTGCAGATGAAGCAGTCAAAGGTCAAGGAGATGGAAGAATTTCTATGGCTGATGCAAAAAAATTATTGGATGAAGTCAAAGATGGTAATGCTTATACAGACATTGAGAAAGACACAATGGCTTATATTCGAGACAATTATAAATTTACTCCTGAAGCAGATGAGTGGTTTCGTACAGAGATTCGTAAATGGGCTGCAACTAAGTAAATTAGTTAGTTTTTTTAGTCTTAAAATTTCGCAACGAACTAAGACTTAACAATTTATTGAATAGCTTCAGCTGTGCGTTTTAGTTCGAGCTGAAGTTTAATTTATTGCGACTTCCGAATTTAGTGCCAATAGAAACTTCGCGAAATATTTTTTTTCCAAAGCCAATAATTCTCTCCAGACAATTTTATAATCTCTGTCCAAGCGATTCAACCATTCCTGCATTTCATTCATGTGACCTTCTTCTTCCTTCAGAATTCCTTTCAAACTAATTCCAGAATTGTGATTCTCAAGTAAGTCATCATAAATCTCATAAACTTCAACAGCTCGCTCTTCAATAATTTTTGTAACATAAAGATATGCAACAAACTGAATATCCGAATCAGCTATTGAAGAAGTGGATAACTTTCTCCAAACAAGTGCATCCAATCTTTGGAAATAAATTATTGCACTACTTCCTGCAAGTAGATTTTTGGAATCAAAATTATCGATTGAATTTTTAGAGACACGATTGGCTAATTTCTTGAAGAATAATGCATGGCGTGATTCCTCGGCAGCATGCTTAAGTACCATCTCGGAAATATTTATCCCCGACTGTGACATTAGAATTTTCCTAGATCCGATGTGCTCCATCATGGACAGAGTATTCAACCATTTTGCATGAGTTGTTTCCGACTGAATTACGGTTGATAAAAATTTACGAATTGCTTCCTTATCGATCGTCTGTTCAATGATAGGTTGATTTTGCTTGGATGGAAGAAGTTCTAAGTGACTCATATATCCAACTTTTTCCATCCAATCTATCATTCATCCAAAAATCCAAATTCTCAATCAAAACCTGGAACTTCGATGATCAAAATCTCCGAATTCTCCACAGCATCAATCTGAGTTTGAACATTTGGATAGAGTCCTAGTCCATCTCGCCTATCTAAAATCTTACCATTGACTTGCACTTTTCCTTCTATTACAAAAATAAACAATCCATTGGAGGTTAAATTTTTAGTATAGACTGCATGGGTTCCCGATTCAAAATTTCCAAGTGAAAAATATGCATCTTGATTGATCCATACAGGACCTTTCTCTGCTGCATCGTCGCCCGTAGGTGAAACAATCAATTGAAATTGGTTCTGTCTCTCGTTTCCTGGAAAAACTTTCTGGCCGTATCGTGGTGCAATTCCTCTCTTCTTGGGCAATACCCAAATTTGTAAAATGGCAGCGTCTTCATCATTGGAAGCATTGAATTCAGAATGAGTAATTCCAGTTCCTGCTGACATAATTTGCACTTCACCTTTACGAATGATCTCCGTGTTGCCCATACTATCTTTATGAGCAAGTGCACCTAGCAAAGGTATTGTGACAATTTCCATATTGTCATGCGGATGTGTTCCGAAACCTTGTGCGGCATCGATACTGTCATCATTCAGAACGCGCAGTGCTCCAAAACGAATTCTCTCTGGATCGAAATAACTTCCAAAACTAAAACTGTGGTAGGTTTTTAACCATCCAAAATCAAAAAACCCTCGCGAATCAGCTTTATAATAGATAGAGTTGGATTCATCCAGCTTTGTAAATTCTCTAGATTCAGTTTTTAATCCTTGGTTTTCTTGTGTTTTCATGTCGCCTCCATTATTGAAAGCATTCCGAGAATCACAAATGTTTCGGTGATTTTTGGGAGTTCCAATATTAGTTTGACATTAAACTAATATTGGATGTTCTGAAAAAATTCATTTTTTTATTGCTTGGACTTAATTTTCTTGGAAAGTTCTTTCATAGTCGCAATTCTCAACTTAGCATTCTCGAATCTGCGAATTTCATCTGCTGTTTTTGGTTGAATCGTTGGAACTTTCGTTGGCTTCTTATTCTCATCTAGGGCAACAAATGTCAAATATGCCGTAGTCGTCCTAACCAATTCTGGTTTGTAAGGATTTTCTTTTAAAACTTGAACTCCAATTTCCATCGAAGTATTACCTGTATAATTAACTGATGCTTTGAGAATAACATGATCACCTATATTGATTGGATGAATGAATGTTAGACGATCAACACTAATAGTGACTGCTTCTTTGCCGCAATGCCTCTGTGCAACCATGGCAGCTACCATATCGATCCAGGACATTATGACACCCCCGAACGCTGTCCCGTAATGATTGGCGTGATCGGGCATAACAACATATCGAGTTTCGATAGAACTTTCTTCAGGAGATTTATAAATTATATTCTCAGTAATAGACATGACTCAATAAGATTTCTTATCTACAATCTATCAAGATAAAATTCCCATTCGAAAATATTTATAAGTTTCAAAAAAATTCCATAATTTAAAGTATATTTTTTATCTTGGAGTAAATACTTCTATCTTTTCCGCTATCCCTTTTATGGAATGATGACCTTTAGAATCGTAACCAGAATGTTGAAGACTTTGAACAAAGTCTAAACTCATTGCGATCGGCGATCCTAAAGCCTTGGTTAATGTTTCCAATCTTGAAGCCAAATTTACAGCACTTCCAATCACTGTAAATTCCATTCGATTTGTTGAACCAACATTTCCTGCAATCACATCACCTTTGTGCAATCCAATTCCAATTTTTATATTTGTATCCGATGTTTCTAAATCCGATAAAGATTCTATCATATTTTTTGCACAGGAAAGTGCGGCTTCAGCAGGGTTCTCCATAGGTATAATTCCACCAAAGAATGCAAGAATCCCATCACCAATAAATTTATTGAGCACGCCATTCTCCTTCTCAATGCAATTATTCATCACTTCAAAATACTTATTCAGAAAACTTACAACAGAATCAGGTTCCATGGTCTCAGTTAGTTTCGTAAAATTTCTAATATCCGTAAACATAACAGCTACATTGGTCTTAATTCCTCCTAATTCAATTGGATTATTAAGGAGATGATCGCGAACTCTCTTGTCTACCATGCGACCAAATAATTCTCTCATCTTTTCTTTATCTCTCAATTCTCGATTCGTTGAATTCAACGTATGCTTTACAGATCCTATCTCATCTGTCGAATCAACAAAAATCGTTCTATCATAATCACCTTTACGAACTGACTGAGCAAAATCTCTGATCTCATCTAGTGGACGACGAAAGGACTGCAAAATAAAAAAACTAAGTATCAAACCAGATACAAGAAATGTAAGCATGAGGGAAAATAAGTATATTATATTATTCTGTTCTAAATCCTCAGAAGAAATTGACAGAAAAACGAAAAAGATAACTACTAAAGGGAAAATTGTCACGGAAAAAAAATAGAAACCAAATCTTGTTACCAATCCAGATCTCGTAAACTTTAGAATATGAAAGATTTCATCAATGCCAAATATTTTCGGAAATAAATATCGTTTACAGAAGTAGTCAGATGTAAAATAAGAAAGTGAAAAAGCATACACAGTATTACAAAAGGAAACGAAAACAAAAGCAATTCTCGTTCCATTGCTGAGGGGAATCTGAAGAACTTCCATAATTATGGAACCTGTTACTGATCCCATCACCCATCCAACACATCCAATCAGAGAGCCTAACATGGGAATGTTTAAGACTTTTTTCTTGAGAGAGGTACTAAATTCTTTTCCATCAATGAAATTCTTAGTTATCGGGTAGAGGTAAATTTGAAAGAGAACAAGTGGAACGATAAATGCGGGAATCAAAAGGTAAAGAAAATATTGATTTTGGAATGAATCAAAAACAGCCGATTCCTCATTGCGAACAATAAAATGAAATAAAACCTGGTTCAGAACCACAGAAAATAAATTGGAAAGTAGAACGACAAGTGATGGAAGATTTGTTAACAAAACATTTTTATACTTCATAGTTGAACAAAAACTTATTTCAAATTTTTTACAAATCATTTTGTTGCACTTATTGGTTGAATTCACTTTTATATTTATTGCAATTCGATATATGTGATTGGAGATTATGCTATGAGACAACTTTACAGCTTTTTAATTCTAGGTTTTAGCGCATTTATGATTCAGGGTGATCTGCATGCTCAAGAAAAAGTTTTCACGGAACAAGAGCACTGTATTGCTTGGAGAGCGAGCAAGAAAATGTTTTTACTTAGTAATTCAGCACCGGTCGGTAAGAATTGCTCGATTACTACTTCAGCAACTAAATTAGCTGGAGGAATAGTTCTGAAAGGAACATTTCCTGTAAATAAATTTGATAGCGACGAACCAACTCGAGACGAGGAAGTCACCGAACTTCTGGGTGGTAAAGAAAATCCGACTATGTTTCTCGAATCGGAACCTTTGTCAACGCAACGCATCAAGAAAATCATGAATGATAGCGATTCAGTTGCTGGAAAATTGACAATCAATGGAAAACAACATCCAGTAATTTTTACCGTGAAGGGTTTCACTCAAGATGGCAATATTTTCTATCAAGGAAATTTAAAAACTAAATTATCTACCTTTGGGATCACCCCACCAACTGTTGCTGGAGGAGTAATTGCAGATGTGCGTGACGAGATAGAATTGCTTTTCCAGTTTCAGAAAACGAAAATTAACGGGCATCCTTAAAATCCAAATTTCCCTGTAACTAAATTGCGTCCAATCACCATTTTATGAGTTTCGGTTGGACCGTCAGCGATTCTTGCAGCACGTGCATCCCTATAGAACAACTCAAGCTTCATATAACGGCTGTATCCATGAGATCCGCAAACTTGAATCGCAAGGTCAACGCAATGATTGAGGGTTTCGCTTACTTGCCATTTGGCAAGAGAGATTGCCTGGCGTGCATCTTGTCCTTTTCGCAATAGATCGGCAGCTTTTAGAGTCAATAAATATCCAGATTCAATTTTCAAACCAGCTTCGGCAAACATCCACTGAATCCCTTGTTGATCAGCGAGTTTACCTCCAAATAAATGGCGCCCAATGGCATATTCTCTTGCGATTTCCATTGATCGACGGGAGAGTCCAATCCATCGCATACAATGCGTTAAACGAGCAGGTCCAAGTCTCTCTTGAGATAAACGAAATCCTTCTGCTACCTTGCCCAAAATCTGAGATTCATGAACTCGTACATTATCAAAATTCAGTTCACAATGTCCACCCGGTCCATGAGATCCAAGCACGTCAATTTCTTGCACCATTGTATAACCTTTTGCATCGGTTGGAACCAGGAACATCGTTGTACGACGAAAACTATCATTCACTTTTGCCATAACAATTAAGAAGGCAGCTCCATTGGCACCTGTGCAATACCATTTGCGACCGTTGATAACATAATGGTCGCCATCTTTTACTGCGTTAGTTGCAAGGCTAGTTGGATCTGATCC
Organism: Leptospira sp. GIMC2001; assembly: GCF_028462125.1. NCBI lineage: Bacteria > Pseudomonadati > Spirochaetota > Leptospiria > Leptospirales > Leptospiraceae > Leptospira > Leptospira sp. GIMC2001. The sequence goes on from NZ_CP115468.1 coordinate 3,379,248, forward strand.
TGCTCCAGGCGGTGGTTCCGTCATAGCAAAAGCAGATCGAATTTTTCCTTCAACTAACGGTCTATAGTATTTTTCTTTTTGTTCTTCACTTGCGGCAAGATGCAGTAAATGCATATTGCCTTCATCAGGTGCATCGCAATTGCATAAATAAGGAGCTATCGGAGATCTACCGAGTTCACTGAAAAACAATGCAGTTCCCACAAGATCAAGTCCCAAACCGCCCTCTGACTTGGGAAGATGGGCTGTCCACAATCCTCGCTTTTTAGCCTCTTTGCGGAGGTCTTGTACAAGATCCTCGGGCATTCGTCCACGCGCATAATCGTATTTATCTTCCGCGGGAATAGCAACTTCCTCAACAAAGGCCTTAGCACGAGCCTGGATGTCTTTGACTTCTTGTGAAATTTCTAAATCCATACTACCTCTACCTCAAGACGGATGATTCAATTTGAGTAGGTTACTCTGACAGATCGCAAGAGAATCAATGTGAAAAGCTTGATTCCATTTTTCTCTAACAGCTTTTCTCTCTTCGCTAGATTTTGCATAAGCTCGATCCATAAGTAAGCTCAATAGCAACCTTGCAGCAGACTCCACCACTTCAAATGAATACTTCTCTTTGGTTTCTCGAGATTCAATATTTTTAAAAGTAGTCACAACTTCTTCAAAGCTTTTCTTGATGGATTGAACCATTTTAGATCCACTACCCTGTTTTTCTAATCTTTCAATGTATTCTCGGAAAACTCCACTTGCTGACATTCCAGCTGTAATTCCACCAATTGCAGCATTGACTTGAATCTGGGTTGTACCATCGTAGATATTTGTTATTCGGATATCACGATATAGGCGAGCAAGATCATAGTCTTCTGTATAGCCTGCCCCACCCAATACCTGCAATCCTGTATTTACAACTTGAATTCCTGTCTCCGAATTGTAGTATTTTGATATGGGTGTCAAAGTGTTCGCAACTTTTTCCCAAAATTTTGCTTCAATAAATTCTGGACTATCTTTCGGAAGATTTCGGTCTTGAATCCATAAATACTTGTCAACAGAATAAGCGGCTTCTATCATAAAACATCGCATAGCAGCGATTTCTCGCTCCATGTAATCCAACATCTTCTTAACTGCTGGAATTTCTATAATTGGTTTGCCGAACTGAATTCTTTCTTTTGCATATTTCTCTGCTTCACAAAATGCTGCAGTCGAGATACCAGTTCCTTGGCTGGATACGCTCAGTCTCGCTCCGTTCAACATTCCCATAACATATTTCACTAGCCCATAGTTTTGTTGGCCTACGAGAATTGCAGGAGTGTTTTCATAGGCAACTTCACATGTTGCTGAGGCTTTGAGACCGAGTTTTTTTTCTATTCCCGTGATTTCATAATCCTTGTTCTCAGCGATAAAGAATGATAATCCTCTTGCACCAGACTCAGGAGTTCCTGTTCTTGCAAGAACCAAAGTCATACCTGGACCGCCATTCACACCGCAAGCAAGAGTCTGGTATCGTTTATTTCCCGTTAGTAGCCATTTTCCTGGATTGTTAGGATCGGGAATAGCTTTCGTTTTTACTTCAGGCAAATCAGATCCGAAATCGGGTTCTGATAGACCCATTGTTCCAGAATAATTTTCGTCAATAAATTTCGGAATGAGTTCTTGACACATTTCCTCAGTTGCGACCTTTTCTAAGATTACTGCAAGCCCAATGCTTGAAGTGGCAATAGTTGTCGAAGTGTCAGATCTATACATAATCTCAGTAATGATAGCTTTGACAACATTTGGTACTCCAAGCCCACCATATTTTCTCTGGAATGCAACGGGAATCAAACCAGCTTCTTGGTACTTCCGAATCATCTCCACCATGATCTCTGGATGTGTAACAACGCCGTTTTCAAAATTCAGTCCTTTGTAATCAATTTCTTGAGCCGCTTGAGAGACATACATTCCAGAGACTTCACCAGCCGATCGAAGAATTTCTTGATAAAACTGGATTGCTTCCTCAAGATTATTTGGAGCCATTTCCAATCTAGAATTTCCAGATTTAGAATATTCCTTTGCATCCGCAAAATTGTTTTCGTATATATCAACGATTTCTTTCCAATCAATTATGTGTTCAAAATGTTCTTTAAGGTCATCGTTTTTTTCGTAATAGTTTGCTTGTATCATTTGATCAATCCCTCCATAACTTCACGGCCCTTGGGATACAGAGTGGGAAGAAAAGCTTCTTCGGATTCTTCATATCCATTTGCTTGAATTATGCGAAAGAATTTACGGATTGGCTCAAGTGAAGCTCTTGGATTAGAAACCAATATTGTATCTCGCCAGAGAATAAGAAATTCTAAATTGGCTCTCTCCATTTCTGGAGTCTTGTCAATCCAAGAAAGAGCTTCTTTGTAATTGCCCAACTCAAAATATCCCTTCGCGATATAGAAAAAAGATTTCTTCTTACCATTGGGTGTTAGATTCAGTGCCTTACCATAGTCCACCAATTCCTGCCACCTTCGCATATCCAGACTTAACTCAGCCATTCCCATTAACGCATCTTCATCAAAGGGGCTGAGTGTTAAAATATTCTGTAGATAATATTCAGTCGAAGATAAATCTCTTTCATTCAAAAAATATTTAGATAATTCGATCCAAGCATACAATTCGAATCCAGGAATTTTCTCTACTGCTTCCAAAAGCATACCACGTTCTTTGAGTCGATAGGATTTATAAAATAAATCTAGAATCCTTTTGAATTCCTCGAGTTGAATTCCTTCGCGCCGAACCCAATCCGATACAAATGATCTCGCTTCCGAATATTCTTCAATGATATAGTACATGCGAACGAGATTTAAAAATGGGGTATAGTCTTTCGGTTTAGGGATGAGCAGAGAACGAAAGGACTTTTCCGCAAGATCCAATTGCCCAGCCTTTGCGTGTAGGACTGCTAAATTGTTTTTCTCAGCAAAATCTGGATTGGATAACGCCATCAATATTTTTAAATTACTCCGAGCCATGTCAGGATTTCTCATTTGCTGAATGGGAACGGATCGGCTGTCTAGAAATATAAATTTATCATCAACTTCTAAAGCATCTGCGTGTTTGATGGGAAATGAACATTGGTTCAAGAAAAAGACAAAAAAGACCGCAGCTAATAAACGGTATGGAAATCCTGCAATAAATCTAAAGCTAAATAAAATCATCTCTCCTTCTTAGATTCTTCATTGGCTTTTTTTGCATAGACCAAATATTTCATCGCTTTTTCTGAATCGCCTTGGAATAGATAAAGAAGACTGAGATCCATTGCATCTTGTGGGTCAGGCGGTGCAAAATCTTCTGGATTTTCTTTAGAAAGATCCAATTTCGCTCGGAATTCCCGAATCTTGGATTTTGTTTTCTTAGCCAAATCATCCACATGCTTTCTCATAATCTCGTCTTCACCTGAGAGAGATTTTTTTACAGTATTTTGAAAAGCAACAAAACTCATATCTTTCTGTACAAGTTCTGTAAGTTCATTGAGACTCTCTTTATAATTTCCTTGCTTTGCAAGAATATCTGTTCTTAGTATCTTTAAATTCTTATCATCAGGATAAAAATTGAGATATTGATTAACCATTTTTAGACTTTCAGCAAACAGTCCTTTGTCGTAATAAAACATAGACAAGGCTCCTAAGGCAAATTTATTTTTCGGATCTATTTTGTATGCATTCGTGAGATAGATTTCAGTTTGTTTCTCTTGATCTAGTTCTTTATAGATTTGGGCGAGTAAAAGATGCCCTTGAAGATATCGACGATCGATTTTGAGAGCAGCCTTTAGAGCTTTGATCGATTCATCCAGGCGATCCATCTTAAAAAACAAAGAACCCAGGTTCAACCATGCTTGCAAAAAGTTTGGATCTTGTTTTAAGACAGATTGGTAGAGCTGAATTGCCGCATCTCGATTCCCTTCCGATTCCTTAGAAACAGCCTGGTTGAATATTTTTTTGGGATTTAGATCGCCCATAACAAAAGTATCGACCCAATTCGTAAAAAAAAATCAACGGAAAAAACACAAACCGATCCGAAAATAAGAATAGAGTGAAGGTGCTTTAAGGGGGAATTATGAAAAAAATACTTTGGATCCTTCCTGCCATTTTATTTTGGACAGTTGCATGTACGAGTACAGATAGTACGCGAAGAAAGGTATCGGCGTCGGGTGATCCCGAAGATATCTTCTTTGAAAAGTCCATGAATTCAAATGATGCGGTAGCTAAATCGGTTCAGGATGATTTACAACCATCATCAATTGCAAAATTTGATCTACCAGAAAAGAAACCGGATACAACCGGGAATTTTGACGAAGTCGGATATTCTTCATGGTATGGCAATAAATATCAAGGTCGACCAACAGCAAGTGGTGAACCATTTGACTCAACTAAGCTAACAGCCGCTCATCGAACTCTTCCCATGGGTTCCATTGTAAAAGTTCAGAACTTAGAAAATCAGAAAGAGGCGATGGTTCGTGTCAATGATAGAGGGCCTTTCGTAGATGGAAGAATCTTGGACGTTTCGGAAAAAGCTGCGGAAATCCTCAATTTCAAAGAACAGGGAATCACGAAAGTCGGACTTACTGTCGTTAAAAAAGGGGATTCGAATGAAAAATTTGAAGAACTAGATGATAGCGATATCGATGATGAGGCAGAATTAGTAGATGATACGAATCGTACCGAAAAACTAACTCCAAAGAAAGAATCTGGAATAGCATCTTCAAACGCTAATAAACCTAAGGGATATACAGTTCAAGTTGGTGTTTTTCGTGATCAGAACAGAGCAAGCAAGTATAAGGATATGATGAAAAACAATTATGGACAAGATGTATTCGTTTTCTCAAGAGAAGATGGATATGTTGTTCAAATGGGTGATTTTGCTTCAAAAGAAAAGGCAGAAGCTCTCAAATCCAAGTTGCGATACAATGGAGTTGAGTGTTTTATACCTAGAAAGTAAAATTTCTTAGAATACTATTATTATGTGAGTTCAAGATAATTTTTTGACAGAACCTTCCCGATAATAGAGGAATGTTGGATGAGGCGGGTCTACCCGCCTTTTTTTTGACCTAGGTCGACAAAAAGGTTTGAATTTTTGGTCAAAATGAATATTTTTATGGTTAATTTCGTTCAATAAATAGATAATAGTAAAGGCAAGTAGGTAGGCTATTACATGGATCCAAGCAATATTACTTTAGACAATATACTTTTCAATTATTACTCATTTGGTAGTTTGCTCGTTGTAGTCTTAACTTTTTTACTGGGATTTTTCTTCTTAACTCTAAAAGGTAAAACTGCGGCAACTTATCAGCTCGGAATCGGTATGGTGCTCATGTGCCTATTCCAGATGGGATATTTCCTTGCTGCATTTATCTACCATCCAATCAGCGCATACCATCGATGGATAACTGTCGGTATAATTCTGCCATTGATTTTGCATTTGGGTCAGTTCCTTCTAAGATGGCCAAGCAACGAAAACAAAAAACTTGCAGACATCATGCTGATAGTAAACTGGATCATTGCGATTGTCGCTACAGTTTATTTTGTTTATTCGACAACTTCTAGTGATAAGATTTATCACTTCACAGCGCATCATTGGGACTTTGATGCCGTTAACCCTTCAAAATATCTAAGCTTTATCATTTCCTTTTCCATCGTTGTCAATTTTATAATTCTTCCTATTTGGAGAGCCTTCCATCTTCAAGGAAGGAAGCGATGGACATTAGTTGCTTATATGACTTCACTTCTAATTGGGTCGGGAATTCCGAATACATTAAACGTGCTAAGTCGAGATGGGTCTATTGAAAGGTCAACGTATCTAACCGCACTCGTTTTACTTCTTTATTTTGCATTCTTTCTGATCACAGTCATCTTCATCAATTCTAGTACAGAACGTACGACTTTCATGATCAAGATTGTGGGAATCTCACTTGTTACGGTGATGTTGATCTTCGAACAGCTCGCTCTAATCTATGATCAAGAGAAAGAAGATCAGTACAACAAAATTAGTATTGCAACAATCAAGAAAGCATTAGCCGAAGACAGTATTCCCGATAGCATTAGCTTTGTTATATCCTATCCAAAAGACAGCTCAGGACTTGTTTACAAAAAATACAATCCAGAGATTCGATTGGATCTTCCAATGGTCAAGACAGATATGGAGAATAGTCGAATATTCGAAGATATCTCCAATCTCAATGCTAAGGGTTTTCGTTCTCGATTGAAATATTTATTGGAATCCACTGGCGCTGAATTTGAAGGTTACAAACTTTCAACGCTTCAATTCCTTGATGATAATCAATCGCTCAGCGATGAAGATCTCAAATCAGCGATTTTTGAATTTTTTAATAAAATCAACAAAACGACATTCGTTGCATCAAGTAAACTCGGAGATATGCCAGCAGATGAGAATTTCTGTAAGAATGCAGTTGCATTTATTGAGAAAACTCAAGGTCTTGATTCTTTCGAAGTTGCGATAAATAAGAAATTGCAAGATTGCAAATGGGAAGGCGCTGAACTAGAAACGGCAGAACTAAGAAGCCAAATACTGAAGTATTTTCGCTACTTTAAATCAGCAGAAACACGACATTATCGAAAGAGTTTATCATCTATAGAGCATTATGTTGCGTTCATGATCTACAATCCGAAAGACAAGTCTATGGTTGAAGTAGGTTTGCCATATGTAGAATATAGAAAAGTGATGAATCGTTCAGCTCAGAAAGAAATGATGCTAATGTTTGTTGCATTGCTTGTTCTATTGGTTGCTTTTCCTTTATTCTTCAAAATCAGTCTTGTGACACCACTCAACGAATTACTCTCAGGTGTTGAGAAAGTAAATGATGGTGATCTAGATGTGAAAGTTCCTATTCATGTAAATGATGAAGTTGGATTCCTTGCTGACTCCTTTAACAAAATGGTTTCCTCTATAAAGGAAGCAAGACGTCAATTGGAAGATTACGCAGAGAATCTAGAACAAAAAGTTCAAGAAAGAACCAAAGAAGTTCAAGAAAAAATGGAAGAAGTCCAGAAGTTGAAAGTTCAACAAGATGGTGACTATTTCCTTACTTCTCTTCTTGCGAAACCATTGTATTTCAACGCAAATAAATCGAAATTCATTCAAACAGACTTTTTTGTAAAACAAAAGAAAACATTTGAGTTCAGAAAGAAGACTGGTGATCTTGGTGGAGATATTTCAGTTACGGGTAACCTAAAGTTAGGTGGATCTGAGAACTTTCGTAGATACACTGTTGCGATCAATGGGGATGCCATGGGCAAATCCATGCAAGGAGCCGGCGGTTCTCTAGTTATGGGAGTTGTAATGAACTCGATCATGGCAAGATCTGCTGGTAACAAAAGAATTCTAAACAGAACTCCAGAAGAATGGCTAGCAGACGTTTACGAAGAAACCAACTCCGTATTCAAATCGTTCAATGGCACCATGGTTATTTCTGCCACAATCTTCATGGTTGATGATGAGACAGGAGAAGTATGGTATTTCAATGCAGAGCATCCTTTTACAGTATTGTATAGAGATGGTAAAGCTTCTTTTATTGAGAAAGAGCTTCTCTTAAGAAAATTAGGATTGGATTCCGAAATACCTTTTGAAGTGAGAAAATTCCAACTTCTTCCGGGCGACACAATCATCATGGGAACAGATGGAAGGGATGATATTGATTTAACTCCCGATCAAGATTTCCGCACTATGAACGAAGATGAAGAGATCTTCTTGAAACATGTCGAAGAAGCCCAAGCTGATATTTACAAAATTGAAGAAATCCTAAGAAGTAAAGGAGATCTAACGGACGACTTATCGTTGTTACGTTTAAATTTTCAACACGATGGGCATAGCAAACAAGATTCTAATGATGGGATTGCAGCACTAGAATCCGAACATTCAGAACTCGATGGAAGTTCTGGAGATAGCTTCAGTCCTGATGAATCTGAAGAATGGGAACGAAAATATACTACTGAAGGTGCATACGACGAGGGCAGAAAATTATACAAACAAGGTGAGATTGAATCTGCCATTGAAGTTATGTATAAAGCTTATTCAGCAGATAATACCGACCCCAAGCTTAATAAATTATTGAGCTTACTTACATTCAAAGGTCGTGATTATGATAAAGCTGTAGATGTTCTTGATGTTTATCTCAAGCAAGATCCTGATGCAGGTGAGTTTTGGTACTATTTGTCCGTTGCTCAGAAAAAGTTGGGTGATTACCAGAGAGCTCTAGATGCTGGAATGAAATCTTATAGTTTTCAACAGGATTTTTTGTCCAATCTCATCAATATTGCCGACCTCAATCGATTGCTCGGTAATATGGATGAATCTAGAGATTTTGCTAAGAAAGCAGAATCCATTGAGCCTGATAACAAAAATGTAAAAAAACTGTTTCAACTTATAGAGAAAAATGTCTAAATTCAGGCTTGCAAATTTTGTTGGATAGTAGCCAATGGAAGAGATTTTATGAACAGGAGTTAAAATGAAATTGATCAGATATGCAATTCTCGGAATATCGTTTCTCGTAATTACCGCAACGAGCCAAGCGCAAGATGCGGACCCGATTCTAGGTAAATACATTCCTCCAGAAAAAGATTCCGTTATCGAAATCTTCAAATGTGGTGATAAAATATGTGGAAGAACTTTTTGTATCAAAGACAATGCATATCCTGCGGATTCCAAGCATGGAACACCAGGAACACCATATCTGGATCACAACAATCCTGATCCAAAACTCAAAACTCGCCCTAACCTAGGCATGCAATTCTTGAGTGGATTCAAAGCTGAGAGCGGAGGCAAATATGCAGACGGTAAAGTTTACAATCCAAGAGATGGTAAAACTTACTGTGCAAAAATGGAACTTCAAGGCAACAAATTGGAACTTAGAGGACATCTTTGTATCTCGTCTTGGCTTGGTAAAACCAACGTATGGAATAGAATGTCTGGCTTGAATCTCAATGATAAAGCTTGGGATTGTATGAAATAATTCATCCAATCTGGACTGAATTTATAAAACCCAACTTAGGTTTCCTAGTTGGGTTTTTTTGTAATTTCCTTGTTCATTTATCATAAGTTTAAATTATTAAAGAATCGTAATATTATATGACTCTTTTGATTATCTACCTATTCATCTCACTCTTTACTTCATCTATTTGTTCAGTTATGGAAGCTGTGCTATTATCCATTCCCATGTCTTTTTTAAGAACCAAATCTGATGGCGGTAACAAATCTGCAGCAGATCTAATCAAATTCAAGGTAGATATAGATAAACCTCTCTCAGCAATTCTCTCTCTGAATACAGTGGCGCACACGGTTGGTGCGGCGGGGGTAGGAGCTCAGGCAACCAAGGTTTTTGGTGAAGCATACTTTGGAATTGTCTCGGCAGTATTAACAATATTGATATTAGTTCTTACAGAAATAATTCCAAAAACAATGGGTGCCAATTATAGCAAAGAGATATATGGAATATCATCTAAAATAATCAAATCTATGATATTCTTCACCTATCCCTTAGTTTGGTTATCATCAATTCTCACCAAATTGCTTGCTCGAGAGAAATCAGAATTAACCACAAGCAGGGAAGAAATTTCAGCACTTGCAATTATTGGAACAGAAGAAGGGGTATTTGCTGATAAAGAAAATAAAATCATTCAGAATCTAATTCAACTGAAAAGCTTGCGAATTAAAGAAGTCATGACACCGAGAATTGTTGTTGTTACCGCAAATGAAGATATGACTTTCCAGGAATTTTTACAAAACAAAGAATTTCTGCATTTTTCCAGGATTCCAATCTTTCAAGAAAACAAAGATCATATAACCGGTTATGTATTTCGTGGTCTGGTCTTCGAGAAGTTGGCGGAAGGTCAGCTGAGTCATACTTTGAAAGATATCAAACGGGATATCGTAACCTTCCCTAAAGATATTACTTTATTTGATGCTTGGGAAGAAATGCTTCACAAAAAAGAGCATATTTCCCTAGTTATGGATGAATATGGAGGAATGGATGGAATTGTAACTTTGGAAGATATCATCGAGTCGTTGCTAGGTTTTGAGATTGTGGATGAGAAAGACAGAGTGGACGATATGCAACAATATGCTCTGAAGAGATGGAAGGAAAAACAAAAGAAATACGAGCTATTGAATATAGATAAGTGATTTAGAAAGCTTCATCGATATTTATTTCCAAAAAGCTCATCGCCAAGCCTCTTCCATAAGTTTGAATCCTTCTATGTCAAATTTTTTTAAATCTGATCGAGCAAAGGGGAAATAATCATTTTTACCTAGATAAGCTTCTGAGAGTTCAGCGAAGTATTCGGACAAGTTATTCATTGCATATGGTTTCTATCAACAGGTTGGTTCATTATGAAAAAATATAGTAGGTACCTTCCCTGGTTTCACCCAACCTACTTCACAAGATCCATATGTCGTATGTCGTGTCCTGTGTTCAATCGAACAAGCTCTTCGGCAACGTTGACCGCATAGTCACCAATTCTTTCCATACTGGTTATCATACGATAGACATCGGCAAATTCTTTTTTATCCATATCAGGATAGTCAACAAATTTACGAAAAGCTTCGTCGCAGAGACCATTGAGTTCTTCTTCTAATGTATTGACCGATCCCATGAATCTTTCTTTCTCTTCAACCAGGGATTCCACTGCCATTCCCGCAAGTGTTACAACGCGAGAAAGAATCTTACACATCACTTCATCTTTAGTAAATAATGTTTTTCGAATATGACCGTTCTTGAATACAGCAGCAACGTTTACTACCTGATCTCCTAGCCTTTCTATATTTCTAGTTATACGGATACAGGATAGAGCAAAGCGAAGTGGATCTTTCTTAAGGATGATCTCATCACTGACATTACCCATGCCCATCACATTTCTTGAAGCGATCGCTTCGAGGATTGCATTCTGAGAAAGGTTGTCGTTTTCTTTTTCTAATTCATCAATTCGATCATCGCGTTCAATGATGGATTCAGCCAAGCTATAGTCATCGCCTTCTAAGGCGTCGCCCAGTAAGAAGACTTGTTCAAGAACAAGTTCCGCCATATTGTATAGATTCTTACGAAGGTAAAAGAATTTGGATATAGCTTGGTTGGTAGCATCCATGATTTATACAACGCTCAGCTCAGAAATTTCTTCAGCAGTGAGAATCTTTTCAATATCAATGAGAATGATAAACCGATTGTCCTTCTTGCCAACACCAATTATGTAACGGCTAGAAATACCTTTTACGGAAGGGGGCGGAGGATCAATCTGAGCCTGAGGAAAATGGACTACATGGGACACTTTGTCCACAATGATACCGACAGATTTCCCACCTAACTTAATCACTATCGCACGATCGGGCGCTTTATCTTCCGCTAATTTAATATTCAATTTTTTGGAGAGATCGATCATCCGAACAACTTTGCCACGAATGTCCATGATCCCAGCAAAAAAACTCTTGGATTTTGGAACCCGAATCAAGTTGGAAATTTTTACTATTTCTTCAACAATGGATATAGGTATCGCGTATTCTTCATCACCTAAATTAAAGATGATGTATTGATCGTTCATCTGTTTGTTCGAGATTTTGCTCATTTTTAAAAACGGGTATAACCGTTATAGAAAAAGAATGAACCCAGGGATAGAAATGACAACACTTTTAAAAGTAGAGGATCTCTTTTTCTTAAGGCCCAATCCATTCCGCCAGAAAAAAAGCCGAATGCACCCAAAGCCAATCCCAAAATTACGTAATCAAACCAGTAGTTGTAAACAAAATATGCCAATCCGAAGCCTAGCAGAATATCGTGAGTTTCTGCCCAAAATCTTCTTCGAAATCTTACCCAGAATGGATCGCGGTAGATTCGCCTCTCCATTCTTCTGCGTTTCCACTTTTGGAACCATGACTCTCTACGAATTCCAAAAATGGAATCATACTTGGTAGATAGCGGAAGTCCACTCTGGTATCCCGCGAAATCTTCTTGTTGGTATATACCTCTCCCAACTCGCCTTTCAATGACTTTGCCAAGCGGTGTAAGGGAGATTTCGTATGCTCCACCAATTGTGTCCAGGAGATCAGCATCTGGGATACAGGAAAATATATCCTTAAAAGGTCTAACCTTTCGGGATATTGGATAATTCCTGCCACTTGTGATGTCTTTTTCTTTGATTATACTGCCATTTTTGATTGTGGCAGAATAGATTTTGCCGTTTTCATTGGCAATTTCTAGAGAAATACGAACGAGCTTTTCGTGAAAATTGAAATCTGCTTCTAAAACGTCACCGTCTGGAGTTGTCGCCTTAACTGAGCGAGTAAAACCAGGAAGCTGCGAATTCTGCTTCTTCCACCAACTCCTGTATGTTTCTAAAACATGTAGCTCCATAGAGAGAGTATCGGAGAAGGTGGAAAATTGCTTAACGAATTCGATTATTTCTTCTTATGTCTGTTCGCTCTTCTTTTTTTCTTTCTCTTGTGCGTGGATATTTTTCTTCTTTTTCTCTTCTTACCGGAAGGCATTCAACACTCCTTTAGTCCTGTTGGATCAGGATTTTATTCTAGGTATTTTTGTAAACTTCGATTTTTCTTCATCTGGGCTAACATGGATTTTATATCGTTTAGCCCATCTTTAGAGGACACGAACAAAACGTCCTCTTCCTCTACTACGACCAGGTTTTCAACTCCCAAAAATGCGACGAGGTCTTTTCGAACAGATGAAACAATTCCTTTTGAATTATAATATACTGTCTCTTTACCTTGGTGTTGATTGCCTTCTTTAGATGAAGGTAGAATTCGCTCCAAAGAAAGCCATGAACCCACATCATCCCATTGGAAACTAGCAGGCACCATTGCAATCGATTTGGATTTCTCCATAATAGCAATATCAACAGGTAAGGAAGGAATCAGTCGAAATGCTTCCCCCAATCCACCCAGATTCTTAAAAGGAAAACCCCGCTCTAAAGGTCCAATGATTTCTGGACAATATTTCCGGAACTCGTCTAGAATCATGGAAGTTTTCCAAACAAATATTCCAGGATTCCAATAAAAATTCGGTTTCTTGATGTATTTGCCTGCAGTCTTGATATCAGGCTTCTCAACAAATTCTTTTACTTCGAGAGCTGATCCTTGAGCCTTGCCTGTGGCAATATATCCATATCCAATCTCTGGACGGTTGGGCTTAATACCAAGAAGAACAAGATTGTTGCTTGCTTCTCCAATTGCAATCTTGACTGTCTTTGTAAATTCCTTAGCTGGTTCAATAAAGGCATCAGCGGAAAGTACAACTTGCACTGGATCATTGAACAACTTTTGGAAATGGAGACTCGCTAATGCTATGATCGGAGCTGTGTTTTTGCCTTCAGGCTCAATGATAAAATTCTTCTCAGGAAAAGATTTCTCCTGTTCCAAAATTGCTTTCTTAAGAACAGCATTTGTTCCAATAAAAATCCGATCCAAACTTGTGAGAGTGAGAGCTCGATCAATGGTTTCTCTGAGAAGAGTTTTGTTGGAGTAAACTTTGCGAAGCTGCTTGGGAGTATTCGTTCTAGACCTTGGCCAGAACCGTTCTCCCTTGCCGCCCGCCATAATCAATATAACGGGTTTGTCTGAATCTTTCAAGCGTCAGCAGACTCCTTCGGCGGTTCTTCCACATGGAAACGAATGGGTTTCGCAGGTATGATTGTGGAAATTGCATGTTTGTATATTAGATTTTGCTTAGTTTCATTTTCTAATATAATTGTAAAATTATCAAAGCTGACAACTCGACCTTTAAGTGGTACACCATTGAGTAAATAAATTGTAAGATCTACTTTTTCTTTTCTAGCTGTGTTGAGAAGCTGATCTTGAATATTGTTTTTTGCGGACATTGTGCTATTTCCATTTTATTTATTTTTTACTAGCAACTGAAATTCTCGAAGACTCTCCATAGCAAAATCCCAACTTACACTGTTCAGCAGAGGTTCCTTTCGAAACCAAGTGATCTGCTTCTTCGCATAATTACGATGGGCCTTGGCAATATCTTCGTAGAATGAATCTACGCTGGTCTTACTGTCTAGAAAGTCAATCGCAAAATTGTATCCTATAGATCTTAGACCAGGACAATCACGTCCGTATTTCTCTAAGATAAATTTTGTTTCTTCTATCATTGGATCAATCAATTGCTTCGCACGATAGTTGATACGGTCATATAAGATCGCTCGATCCCAATCAAGAAAGTATCCGATGGTCTTCGTATTCGGATGCTCCTTTAGAAATCCACCTTGGATATTTTTCTTATGATCCGACCAGAGTCCGCCTGCAAGATTCACTTCCAATGCTCGCCTATATCTATAGAAGTCGTTGGGCTGAATGGATTGGTAGGCTTCTATATCGACAGCTTTTAGTTTGGCTTCAACTTCTGAATCTGAATAACCTTCCAGCTCATTGCGAATAGAATCCGGAATATCTGGAACAGGATACATTCCATAGAGAAAAGCTTTTAAGTAAAAACCTGTTCCCACAACAAGAATAGGAATCTTCGAGCGCTTTCTGATCTCGACTATAGCATTCGAGGCAAGTCTCGAAAAAGATTTGGCATCCACTGAAATCTTAGGGGATAAATATCCCACCAAATGATGGGGCATCAAATTCAGTTCTTCCTGAGTTGGTTGCGTTGTGCCGATTGGCATCTCCGCATAAACTTGCCTAGAATCAAATGATACAACTTCGAATATCGACGAATCCAGTTGTGTTACAAGATTCGTCTTTCCAGATCCAGTCGGTCCTGCAAGTAGAATTAGATGAGAAAAGGGATCACCCTTATCATAATCCATCTAAACTTCTTTATTCTTCCTCGCGCTCTTCTGTTTCTTCCTCAGCTGTTTCTTCGACTTCTTCCTCATCAACTAATGCATCCTCTTCATCCGCAAGTACTGGAGGTGCTTCTTCATCTTCGACATCATACTCTGATGATTTCAATGCAGCTTGTCGTGATTTGATTGCGGGTTTTGCTAATTGATCGGATCCACATTTAGGGCAAATTTTATCCGGCTTGTTGAGATCATAGAATTTCGTTCCGCAATTGTAGCAGGCAAATTTCTTGCCAAGTGGATTGCTTGATTCAGAGACGGACGTTGATTCTTTCTTGACAGTTGCTTTCGGAGAAACTTTCTTAACTGATGCTTTCTTTGCAGAAGGTGTGGAGACGGACGAGGTCTTAGATTTTTTAGCAGGGGAAGTCTTTTTCGGGACTGCCTTTTTTACTTTCTTTTTAACTGCCATAGTTTTGGTTTTTAGACTCACTTTTTCGCTTAATTCCAAAAAATAATTGGAAAAAAGCCATTTTGTTTATATATTACTAAATGGGTTTTTAATCAAACCTTTTATCTGACTTTAGTTTTTTATTCGACTCTTTTTACCGAAGCCTTTTCATCGAATTCAAGCATGATAAAACTCAGCGTAAATGTGAACAAAATAGCAACTCTTCGAAACTCACGAGGTGGCAATCATCCGGACATTCTCGACTTATCTCAGAAAATTTTGGACTATGGAGCTCATGGAATCACAATCCATCCGAGAGAAGACGAAAGGCATATCAGAACAGATGATATAAAACCACTGCGAGACTTGGTAACACACTACAATCAGCAAACGTCTGTCAGTCGTGAATTTAATATTGAAGGAGAACCGTCTGAACGGTTCTTGCAGATCATTCTAGATCACAAGCCAGACCAAGCAACATTGGTTCCCGTTAAACCAGGTGAGATTACATCCGATCACGGTTTCCAATTTCCTCAAGATAGTGAGAGACTCCAACCAATCGTAGCTGCGATCAAGAAGGCTGGGATTCGTGTCTCGATTTTCGTAGAAGCTGGAGTTCAGAATTTACAAATAGCAAAAGATTTGGGAGTAGATAGGATTGAATTTTATACAGGACCTTTTGCGGAGCGATTCGATAGAAATCCCAATGATGGCAAGGCTATGTTTACTCGTTTCGACTATTCAGCAAGAGAGGCAATCAGCAAAGGTTTAGAGATCAATGCAGGACATGACCTCGATCACAAGAACTTAGAATTGTTCCGTGCTCTTCCTGGACTCAAAGAAGTGTCGATAGGGCATAGGCTTATATCTCAAGCCT
This sequence comes from Leptospira sp. GIMC2001, assembly GCF_028462125.1. NCBI lineage: Bacteria > Pseudomonadati > Spirochaetota > Leptospiria > Leptospirales > Leptospiraceae > Leptospira > Leptospira sp. GIMC2001. The sequence goes on from NZ_CP115468.1 coordinate 3,395,350, forward strand.
TGGAATGGGGTTTGGAAAAAACTATCAAGACTTACTTAGAAGTTCTAAATGGAAAATAAATTGTCCAAAATCTTAAGAATTTGTCTGGGCTACAAGTATAATGGATATTAATGGCTAAAATTTTACATACAAGCGATCTTCACTTTTCCAAAGATGATTTGGATTACTGTCTTGATGTCTGGAAAGAAATTCTTGACATCGGAACAAATAACAATGTCGAAGCATTAATAATATCTGGAGATGTTTTTAATACCTTTCAAGACTTGATTGAGGCACGAGAACCTTTTGTCCAAGCGACTTCGAATATTGATTATCCAATCTATTGTATTTCTGGAAATCATGAATATCTTGGTCTTAACAATAGATCCTTAGGTTCCTATGACTTGGGTAAAATCCATTGGATTCATTCCCAATCATTTCAAATTTTTGAATCAAGATCCAAGAGTTGGGAGCTGGTTGCGATTCCCTACTCTACAAAATATTCTGACTATCGCGATTGGAAGATTCCAACCAAATCCAAGCCCCGCATCATTATGGCTCATGGATTGATTCCTGAAATTCTTCCTTATACAGGTCCCGATGAAGAAGAAGGCGACCATATCATTGAGCTGGATATGTTAGCACGATTCAATCCTGATTATGTTGCTCTTGGTCATATTCATCGTAGAACAGTAGAAAGGTTACAGAACCTTCCCATTTACTATCCAGGCTCTCCGAGAGTTTGGAGAAAAGGTGAAAAGTTCGAAAGATCCGTCAATCTAATCAATATTGATGATTCTGGTTCTATAAATACGAAACCAATTACTGTCGAAAAGGCCGGTCAATTTATTGCGCTCGAATGGAATTTAGATGTGAATGGAACTCTACCTGTTATAGATCTAGCAAATACTTATAAAGCTCAAGATTATATTTATGTTGATGTATTAGGATTTTCTGATAAAGAATCAAACATCAATCAACAAATGGATCAGATAAAAAATATTTGGGATAAAAAGTTTAGAAAATTCGAAATTAGTTCAAGCAACGTTCGATACCTCGAAGGAATTTCTGATCTTAGTTTAGTTCAGAAATTTCTAAAAACTTGGGAATCAAAAAAGCCAGATTCTACTAATGAAGCCCAAACACATAGATGGATACGCGCAAGACAGATTGGACTAGAAGCAATCGCAAATGCAGTTGAGGGTTCCAAATGATTCAATCACTCAGTTTAGACAAATTTGGAAAGTTCACCAATAAATCCTTCAAACTAGGTAAGATGAATTTTTTCCTAGGGAAAAATGAAGCAGGTAAATCAACCATATTTGACGCATTTATTGTTGCCCTGACCAAGCCCAGTGGAACGAGTAAAGAAGGCAAAAGAATCAAAGCTAGGTATGGCGATAAACCAATTTGTTCTGCATCGGCTAGTACCAATGAAGAACTGGATTCGGTAGAATTTTTGAATCTTCATACAATTAAGGCAGGTGAGATAGGAATGGATTTCACGGATCAGAGTTGGATGGAGAATCTCAAATCAAAGCTCTTCTCAGGAGGAATTGATCCAACACCTATCATTCAAAAATTGAGTAAAAATTTCCAAACAACCGGTAGTCTCTCACATATGAGGGTATATAATGAATTGATTGAAGAAAGTAAAAAACTTCAAGAAAGTATTAGAGAATTAGAAAATTCTAAAAAATCAATTCTTTCCGATAATGCCGATTTGGAACAGCTCCAATCCAAAAAAGAATCCATTTCCCTTCAGAAAGAATCATCTCAGAAAAAATTGGAATCAATATCTCATGAATTGGATAATCAAGACAAAATTCGAGAACGAATCAAATTAACAGAAATATATCACCTAATCGAAAAATGGAACGCATCTAAATCAACTCTACAGTCCCTCGAAAAATTTTCTATAGATAAAGCTCAGGAATTCCAAGACATTGATTTCAAAAAAATAAAATTGAAATCAAATATTGATTCATTCGAAAAGCAGAAAAATGATATCAATAACAGAATTGGACAACTCGATATTGAAATAGAAGAAAAACGGAATCAATTCGAAGCTGACAATTCCAAAAATCAAATTGCATTAAATATTCGAAATAAAATTCAAGAACTAATTCTAAAACCAATTCAAACAACCATTATAAGATGGATCTATTGGTTGCTTGGTTTGGGAATTTTGTCCTTACTGGGCGGAACCGCACTAACTGGACATCACGTAATCTATAGATCTGATCTTTTGATCTACGGACTTGTTTTACTTTTTATGGGTGTGATTCTTATCATTCTATCCTATAAGAAAGAACAAATCGCCGATTCTGAAGCTACAAGAGAGAAGCTCAATCAACTTTCCAATGAATGGAATATTGCATGTCGATCCAATTCAAAATTTCAGACGCCTGAAGAACTTCAAAACCAAATACTCATTTTTTTGGATGATCGGAAGAGCTTTGAATTGGAAATTAAAAATCTTAGTGAGAAATTTCTAGATTTCAAAAAACAATTGAAAACTATAGAAGATTCGCTCACGACATTACAAAAAGAACTTCAATCAATTGAAGCTCAAGAAAAAGAAATTCTCCAGTCTCTTCAAGTTTCTTCCAAGCAGGAATATGAATTGCAGCGAACTAAATACCGAAGCGCAAAAGATTTATATCAGAATATTAACGAACAGATACAAACTAAATTACAAGGTAAAGATACAAATTCAATACTCCTAGAAACGAAGAGAAAATTGGATAAACTGGATGAATTAGGCATTGCTCAGCAAGGATTAGATGAAGCTGCCTATATTCAATTGAAAAATCAAAAATTGAATTTAGAATCTCAGATTCAGAAAATCAAATCTGAAGAGTACTCCCTTCAATCACAGTCGTTTGAGAAAAAAGTCCTAATGGAAGCAGGACTCGAGCCTCTCAGTTTGAGACTTACCCAAGAATTTGATCGACTACATATTGTTAAATCAGAATTGGAAAAATTGGAAATCGAAAGAGAAGCATCAAAAATTGCTCATGATTTATTTCAAGATATTGCAGAAGAAACCAACGATGTATTTGCTTCTCTATCAGATGAGATCTCTAAATCGAGCAAGATTTTATTTGGTGCAGATCGAAGGGTTGAGATTCAAAATTTGTCAGGAAGCAAAAAACCTATAAAAAACAAAGAATCTGCAATTGCAGTTGAAGATGAAGGTGGTGCAATGAGAGGAATTGACCATCTATCTCTGGGAACTAGGGATTCTTTCTATGTTGCAACCAAACTTGCTCTCTGCGAAAAGAACGATCCTCAACTCAAATTCTTCCTCATGGATGAGCCATTTTTATCTCTAGATGAGGCAAGAATTGGTAAGGCTCTACTTGTTTTGAAAAATTATGTAGAAGAAAAAGGCTGGCAAATAGTAATACTGAGCAAGGAAGAATCCTTGCTCAAGCAATTACGGGAAAATTTCGATATTCCCGTAAATGAAATTATTCTAGATTAGCTTGTCCGTTTAACAACGATAAAGCTAATGTCATCAAGAATTTCTCGTTCACCCATAAACTCGCGTAGATCCGAATACATTTCCTTAATGATTTCGGTTGCTGGTTTATGGGCGACTTCTTCAAATTTCTTAACCAATCTTTCATGACCATAGAAATGCTTAGCCATGTTCTCAGCTTCAGTTACACCATCTGTATAACCTAAGAATGCATCGCCTACATTGAAAGCGAATTCTTTCTCTGAAACCATTGCTTCAATATTATCCGTTAAACCTACATAGATTCCTAGATCTGCTGTATCCACTACTTCGGCTTTTTTACTTCCCGATTTCATAAAAAGAAAATCTTCATGTTGTCCCGTTAGGTGAATTTTTCCATTATTGTATCTAAACAAAGATAGCGTTAGGTTTCTTGAGTCATTCATCCTGCCGTTGATGTTGCCATACAAAACGCCATTTATGCTATTCAACATATCGGATAGACTTGAACCATCTCGCTCAAGTGCAGTACGATAAGATGATTGCGCCATCATCATCACGACACCTGATTGAAGACCATGTCCTGTTACATCGCCAATTGCAAAATAAGTTGATCCATCTTTCATCGGATAACAATCGTAGTAGTCTCCTCCCACTTCATCCGCTGCTTCCATCATGGCTGCAACTTCTAAGCCTGGACAAGAATTGGTTTCAAGATCCGTTGGTAGCACCATCGCTTGAAGTTGTCTTGCAACGTCTAGTTCCATTCCAAGTCGCATGTTCTCTTGTAGAATTGCTTTCTTTTCTGTATCAAACATCAAATTAGCTTGCCGCTTTGCTGTTTCGTTTGCGTTCTGAATGGAATATATGATCAAAAATACAGTCGCACCCATATAAAAGGTTTTTAGAATAATTCCCATCGGTGCAACAGAGATTAGAATAAATTTACTTCCGGCTGCAGTCATCGCGGGCGCAAGAACATCAGTATATTCTTTTAACATAGCCATGATTGGTGTAATATCAGCATAAAAGTATATCATCAATCCGCCATATTGAATCAGAGCTAAAGCTCCAGCAAAATATATCACAGATCTCCGATTTCTAATTGAAGCAAGAGCAACTAATGTAAAATACAAAAATCCCATTGCACCACTGTAAATATGCATTGGATTCTTCGATGTATCAGCGAGAAACCATAGAATAGTTGTAAGTAGTGTGATCTCCAAAAAACTAGCAGTGTATTTTATAGTTGGGTAATAAACTTTTTCTTTTGTAGATTTGCGCAGGAAAAAAGTTACGAATATATTAAAAAAGAAAAGTATCGAAATGGCAGTCATCTGAAAATATGCTTCGTGAACCGGCCTTCCGCCAATTTGAGACATAATAGTAAAAACTGCTAGCATGGTTATGAAGAAAAATCGAAACTTCGAAGCGAAAACCTCAGCCCGTATCTCACCTTCGACCTGGATTTCATGTAATTGCTTCTTCCAATAATCTGTTAATTGAAATCGGTATCCCTTATCTTCATCTTCTGTTGTATTTTGCTCGTTTGCCATTGATTCGATCCCGGACTCTAGAATTTATTTACGAGTTTGTCGAATTCACAAAAAGGAGCAAGAACGATTTTTTTTTCCCAATTCACTTGCCGAAAATAAGAAGGAATTGATAAACTTAATTCAAGAAGAAATTTCCTAAATGACTCTCACCATTAAACTCGCTGAAACTGAAGAAGAAAAGTATAGAGTATATGCTCTTAGGTACGAAGTTTATATTGAGGAACTCGGGAGAACTCAAGTTCACGCTGATCATAAGAATCGTTTGATCAAGGAACCTTGGGACGACACAGCACATATTTTATACGTTCAAGACGATGACAAAATGGTTGGGACAATGAGAACCAATCGTAAAATTGATGGGCCAATGGAGTATGAAGAGCTCTACGATCTAGAAAAATTCGCTCCTTTCTATCCAAATGATGTATCCATGACAACTAGGCTCCTCGTTCGAGATAGCTACCGCAATTCCATGGCAGCGGGTATGATGTGCTTACGGGCTTATGAAATGCATAGAGAATGGGGTATCAATTTGAATTTTATTGATACAAGACCTCATTTAGTTAGGTTATACCAACAACTCGGATATAGATTCTATAAAGAAAATATCCATCATCCAGAATTCGGGAATGCCATTCCGCTTGTTATTATTCTTAATGATTATGAATATCTAAAAGAGGTTAGATCTCCGTTCATTCGTGTAGCAAAAAGATTCACGAACTCAAGGGACGAAGCTAATTTATTTGCAGAAAAATTTGCAAAATATTCAACAGTAAAACCACTCTTCTCTATGGGACATGATGTCCTCTGGGATACGTTCACAACTCAAGTGAACATGGATCCTTTGAAAGTTTTAACCTTTCTTAGTGGGTTCGATCCAGAAGAAGCAAAAAAATTATTAGGGCAGCTAGATCTTCTTGAATTCGAAGTAAGCGATATCGTTTTTGAGAGGGGTGATGAGAGCGAAGGCATGTATTGCATTATGGAAGGATCGGTAGAAGTTGTTATACCTGGTCCAAAAGGTGATATAATTCTAGCTATATTAAACCAAGGAGAAATTTTTGGCGAGCTAGGCTTTGTCTCTAAGATCAAGAGAACTGCAACTATTAAAGTACGCGAACATTCGAAAATTCTTTTATTGAATCAAAAAGAATTTGTTAAATTAGAATCGAATTACCCAGCACTCGCTTTGAAACTTCTGACAAATTTATTCAGTATATTGGTAAATCGATTTAACGAAAAGCACGAAGCATTGATGGAAGCAAGATCTATGCTTGATAATTTGATATCTGGCATTGGTCAGTCTGAAAATGAAGAAGGAAAAGAAAACACTATGAGTGAAGATAAATCAAAAGGATCCTATGTGGTTCATGAATTTGCTGATTCCCAGGCAGAATTAGATCGATTGAGATTTCAAGCGAAAGCCGGATTTAGCCTTGAGAAAAAAATGTTCAAATTATTTAACATCAATTCTGAATCTAAAGTTTTGGATATAGGTTGCGGTCCAGCCTTCTTTGCAAATGAAGTCTTCCAAGAATACAAACCAAAAGAATTGCATGGTATCGAATTGGATTCAAATCTTATTTCTATCGCCAAACGTGAAATGGGCGGTGTTGATGGAATGCGATTTACTCAAGGTACGGTTTACGATCTACCTTTGGAGGATGCACAATACGATTTAGCTTATTCTAGATTTGTTTTTCAACATTTAGATGATCCAACTAAAGGTATCAAAGAATTGAAAAGAGTCATCAAACCAGGCGGAACTGTAATTATCGAGGACATTGATGACGGATTATTGTTTCTTGAGCCACCACCCGCATCTTATGATTTAGTGCAAGGTACATCTGAGAGAATGCAGAAAGAACTGGGTGGAGATAGACGGATAGGAAGAAAACTTCATACTCTTATGAATGAAGTAGGTTTTAGCAAAATATCAATCAAATACCTTGCAATAAGTTCCACAAAAGTTGGAATGGAAGCGTTTATTTTTGCTGGATTCGGATTTAAATTCGATCACCTCAAAAGATCTGGTGCTTCAGATGCTGAAGTAAATAAAGCAAAAGAAGAATTCTTTGCATTGGTCAAAGATCCAAATGCTTATGGAACGCTGATGCTTGTATTTGCTGTCGCAACTGTTTAGTTCATTAGAATACTCTATTTTCTGCAATTAAGACTGGCAAGTTTTGATTGCAGATTCAAAAATGAGATAGAAATAGATTTCTTCTATTAAGCATTAGAAATCAGTATCTCCCCGAGAAAGAGGGGATTCATCTTCTTCGGGAGAGAGAGATCCTTGAGGTATTCGACCTAGATTCTTGATTACTTTTATTTTGAAGAATAGAGTAATCATGATTAGGAGAATCGCCATTATAAAGAAAAGCTCTTTATAAAAAGTGATCATAGACAATAAACATATAATTCCCATAACCAATGCGATACCTGGAACTAGCGGATATCCTGGTACTTTGAAAGGACGAGTCCGCTGAGGGTCAATTTTTCTTAGAACAAAAAAAGAAGCCATGCTGATCACATACATTCCACAGGCACCCATCGCTGCCATTGTTATCAATTGATCTGTATCACCAAGACCCAACGCAACAAGTCCAATTGCCCCACCACATAACACTGCATTGGCTGGAACCGCATTTTTTTTGGAAATTTTGGCCAAGATCTTTGGTAGAAATCCCTCACTCGCTAAGGCATAAATTTGTCTTGAATAGCCAAGTATAATTCCCATCAAAGATGCAATCAGTCCAAAAAGTCCGATTGATGTGAAAAGATTCGCTTGCCAAGATCCAATTCCATAAACCTGTCCAAGAACAAAAGATAATGGGTAACTCAAATTTTTGACAGAATCCGTTGATGATACACCAGCAGTGAGAAAAAGAACACCAAATGCAAGTAGTATAAGTGTTCCGATTCCAGCTGTGTAACCTATAGGAATATTTCTTGTCGGATTTTTTACTTCTTCGGCTGCCATAGCAACACCTTCAACAGCAAGAAAAAACCAAATCGCATAGGGAATAGAAGAAAAAAGTTCTTTCCAATGGAAATAATTTATTGCAGGATCAAGTTCTGTCTGTGTTGCTTTATTGGCAAAAGGTAGGGAAATTACAATTCGATCTAAACCTAAATTATCCCATTTGAAAAATGGAATTGTCAGAATGAAATAGAATAGCAAACCGCACACAGCTATGAGAGTTACACCTAACTCAAATCTTGCGGTCTGCTTCACTCCTAGTAAGTTCACTGAGATCAATAATAAAAAGAATACGAAACTCGCTATCATAGGATTTATTGATGGAATTAGAAAATGAAAGTATCCTCCCAAAGCTGATGCGATAGCTGGCGGTGCCAGAACGAATTCTACCAATGTAAAAAATCCGGCAAAGAACCCACCCCAAGGACCAAACGCATGGTAGGCATATGCTGAGGGACCGCCAGAATGCGGAATAGAAGCTGCAAGCTCTGTAAAACTCAAAGAAAAAACTGCATAAAATATCGCTACAAAACTAACTGCAGCAAAAAATTCCCAGAAATTTGCATGAACCCATCCATAGTTCCATCCGAAGTAATCACCCGAAATTACTAACCCAACTGAAATTCCCCATAGATGAATCGGTCCCAAAGTTTTCTTAAGTTTCGTTGCCATTGATTCAATCAATCCTTATGTCTAACATTTGTGACCAATACTAATTACATCCATCAAAAAAACCCAATTAAAATTCCCGTACCAGATCTAAAATTGATTGAAGAACATTTTGGCAATGTGGCAACTTCGAATTCTGAAATAAGCATTGCACATATGATTGCACCCCCAGGTTGGTCTGAGCCTCACCAAACACCAGAATTCGATGAATACACTTTGATGGTGAGAGGCAAGAAATTGCTAGAAATTGATGGAGAGAGAATTGAATTGTCAGCTGGACAATCTCTATTGATCAAAAAAGGAGTTCGTGTTCGCTATTCGAATCCATTTGAAGAGGAAGCAGAATACTGGGCTATTTGCACGCCGGCCTTCCATCCTAATCGCGTGCATCGCGAAGATTAAAGTAAATTATTTTTGTACAATTACTTTAGCAGCATTTTCAAGATCTTTTAGTCCGCCCGCATTGATTACATCTTTGTAACCGAATCTTAGAAGTATATCTCTTGCGGATGCACTTCTTCCACCTGACGCGCAGTAGACTACAATACATTTATCCTTGGGAATTTCTGACAATCTTGTTGAGACTGCGTCTAAAGGAATGTTTACCGAATTGGGATAAGATCCTGAGTTGTATTCTGATACGGTACGAACATCCAATACAAAAGCACCATTCTTTATTTGTTCAATTCCTTCCAATGCTGCTTGACTTGCACCCAACTTGACTGGTCTTGAACCGAATCTCATTACAAGAAAAATTGTAGAGACCACAAGAGTGATCACCATGATTGCAATTCCCATTTTTTTCATCCACCTAACCTATATGATTGTAAATTATTTCTTTGTGTTATATGATCGAATTACATTTTCAAAAATGTAATCAGTATAGTCTCGATAGCATTGAGGAGCCATATGTCCAGAATCTGAAAACAGATCACAGTTATAATTCGGATCTTCATTCATATTCCAAAAATCAACAGATTTGTCTTTTTGAAATTCTATCACAACAGGCATCCATTTATCATAAACTGTACCTTTTTTGTCTCCGACAATGTTCACCACATCATTTTTTATATGGCCATAATAAGGACGAGATAGCCTAACCCATATCGCAGCATGCGGGATTTGCATTCTTTTCAAGATGTCGTAACTTCCATCCAGAAAATACTTAGGAAATTCAGTATATTGAAACGGAACAAGATAGGAATGAAAATCACCTCGAGCTGATTTCTTGAGCATTTCTGCGGGCATCACACCACCGAAACTTCCCGGAGTCTGCGCACTTCCCCTGCCCTCTCGCAAACTTAGCTTGAGGCCATCCCTTAGATTACGGAAGGCATATAAAATTGCGAAGTCGTCTTTTATACGATCCAAAATAGTTGCGAGTTTCGGACGATAGTGATAGGTTTTGAACATGCGCTTAGCAAGCAATGTGGAAATTTGTGAAGTCGAGTATTGATCAAAATGCCTAAATACAAAAAATATGGACAATCCGTTCGTTAATACATCATCTAAACTTATAACAGCCGCTTTGTTATATGCTTCTACAGACTGATCCATGAGAACAAAATCCGGTTTTACATTTTCCTTCTCGAATCGCTCCAGCCAAAACAAAGCATAGTCAGGAGTTCCTCCAGGAACAGAAAAATTAAATAGTGTCCAACCTTTGTATTTCTCTTCAATATATTTATTCTCAAAAAGTAAAGCACGTGATGTTCCAAAATAAACCAATACTTTATTGCGATCTTTACTAGATAAATAAACTTTTAGATCATCATAGAGTTCTTCTTTCTGGATATAATTGATCTCAGACATTGTTTTGGAAAAATAAGTCTGAATTCTCTCGGACAAAAGAATCTTATCAATGGTAAAAGCTATTGCAATTACAAGAAATGGAACTAGCAAAAATTTATTTTTATAAATATCCATAATTAAAATTTGAAATAAATGAATTCCCCTCCATCCTGAGATAAGGTCGCTAGAAGAAAAATTGTTATCACTCCAAGTGTGGGCATGAGATAACTATCATGCTTTCTAAATCGATCTAAGAGATTGGGAAAATACTGGATCACATGAAAAATCACAAGTGCAATAAACATGTAGGAAACTCTTTCTAAATTGGCAATTTCTTCCATGCGAAAAATTTCTTTGCCACCAGTTAATTCGGCTAGATCAACCATCCAACCAGCATTTTGCTGAAATAATTTATCAACTAGCAATTGCTTCGAATGCAGAAAAAGTCCTTTAAACAAAACTACCATTGATTCAGCACTATTGGATCGAAACATAAGTCCACTAATTGAAAAGAGTATAAAAACGATAAAACCCTTTATCACTTTTAAAGGTAAGCTCTTCTGCGGAGTAAGAGGTAGTCCGTATTTATCCTCCAATGCACGTTCCGATGCGAGAATAACTCCCCAATAAAATCCCCAGACAACAAAGGTATAATCTGCACCATGCCAGATTCCACCAATCGTCATTGTAATAATCAAATTAAAATATCCCCGCCACTCCGATACACGAGAGCCACCTAACGGAATATATATGTATTCACGAAGCCAGAAAGATAGAGTAATATGCCAACGACGCCATAGTTCTCGACCGGATGTTGCGAAAAACGGAGCCTTAAAATTCTCCGGAATTTCAAAACC